>JAFAEL010000186.1 GCA_023423995.1 Pseudomonadota bacterium
GCCGCGGACGCGCTCGACAAGCGCTGGGCCGCCGCCCTGGCCGGGTTCCGCCGCGCCCACGAGATCGTCGAGCTCTATCCGGACGATGCCGCGGGTCCGCTCCGTCTTCTCACCCTTACGGCCGCGCTGGAGGCGGGCGACGTTGCGGCTGCCGAGAGCGAACTCGGCGCGATCGACCGCATGGCGACGGGAAGCGTGCCGCGCGACCGGCACGATCTTCTCCGCGCACGGGTCGACGAGGCTGCCGGCCGCAACGAGGCGGCCCTGAAGACTTACCGCGAGCTGATTCTGGAGGCGGACCTGCCGGTCGCCTCGGAGGCGACGCTGCGCGCGACCCGCCTCGGCGTGAAGGCCGGCGAGGTCGACACGGACGCGGCCATCTCGACGCTGGAGAACCTCAGCATCACCTGGCGCGGCGGCGAGGTGGAGGTCGGGACGCTCGCGGATCTCGCCCGGCTCTATGGGCGGGCGAAGCGGTGGCGCGACATGTTCACCGTGGTCAGGCGGGCGAACCGGTACTTTCCCACCCATCCGGTCTCGCGCGGCCTGCACGAGGAAGCCGCGGCGCTCCTCGAAGGGCTGCTGCTCGGCCCCGAGGGCGAGCAGCTCACGGGCCTGCAGGCCCTCTCGCTCTACTTCGACTTCAAGGAGCTCGCGCCCGTGGGCAGGCGCGGCGACGAGATCGTCCGGCGCCTCGCCGACAGGCTGGTCGAACTGGACCTGCTCGAGCAGGCGGCCGACCTCCTGCAATACCAGGTCGAGCGGCGCCTGACGGGTGCCGCCAGGGCCACGATCGCGGCCCGGCTCGCGGCCATTCGGCTCCTGGACCGGAAGCCGCTGATGGCCCTGAGCGCCCTCCATTCGACCCGGCTCTCCGGCCTCCCGGAGGAGGTGCGCCGGCTTCGCTATGTTCTCGAGGCGCGGGCTCTGGCCGACCTGTCGCGCACGGACCTGGCCCTGGAGGTGCTCGAAGGCGAGACGGGACCTGCCTTCGACCGCCTGCGGACCAGCATCCTGTGGAATGCGCGCCGCTGGCGGGAAGCCGGGGAGGCGGGCGAGGCCCTGCTCGGGTCGCGCTGGGAAGGCCCCGACGCTCTCGGCGACCGCGAGCGGTCCGACGTCCTCCGTGCGGCCATCGCCTACGTGTTCGCCGACGAGCGGATCTCGCTCGACCGGCTGAAGCAGAAATTCGCCCGCAAAATCATGGATTCCCCCGACGCGCGCACCTTCGAGCTGATCCTGCGGCCGGGCGCGGTCGAGACGCGCGAATTCCGAATCGCGGCCCAGGAGGCGGCCCGGGCCGATACCTTGCGGACGTTCCTGGCCGACTGGACCCTTCCGGCCGGCGAGATGGAGACGGACGGGACGGCGCCCGGAGCGGCCGAGCCGCAGCTTCCCTCGTCGCCGCGTGTCGAGAGCGGCCGGTCGCCGGTTCCGGGCTAGCCAGCCGGCCGCGTCATGTCCCGAAACTCTGGACCAGTGAGCCCGCCACGAGGCTCCACCCGTCCACGAGGACGAAGAAGATCAGCTTGAACGGCAGCGCGATGGTGGCAGGAGGCAGCATCATCATGCCGACCGACATCAGGATCGACGCCACCACCAGGTCGATGATCAGGAACGGGACGAAGAGCAGGAAGCCGATCTCGAATGCGCGCCGAAGCTCCGAGATCATGAAGGCCGGGATCAGCACGTGGAGCCCGACCGCCGCGGGGCTCGCGGGCGGCGGCTCGCGGGAGAGATCGACGAACAGCGCCAGGTCCTTCTCCCGGACGTGCCGCATCATGAACTCGCGCATCGGCACCACGCCGCGGTTGAACGCCTCGCCGGGCTCGATCTGCCCGGCCAGGAGCGGCTCCACGCCGACGCGGTAGACCTCGCGGAAGGTCGGCGCCATCACGAAGGCGGTCAGGAATAGCGCCAGGCTCACGATGACGGCGTTGGGCGGCGCCGTCTGGGTGCCGATCGCCGACCGCAGCAGCGAGAGCACCACGACGATCCGCGTGAAGGACGTCACCATCACGAGAACGGAAGGCGCGACGGCGAGGATCGTGACGAGGGCGACGAGTTGCAGCGCCCGCTCGGTGACGCCGCTGCCCGGCCCAAGGTCGAGGCTCAGCGTCTGCGCATGCGCCGCGCCGGCCGCGAGACCGAGCGCAGCCGCAGCGGCGAGCGCTGCGATGCGGCAGCGACCCCGGCGGGATCTGCGCACGGAAGTCGGAAGGTGCGGCGTCACGCCGGGAATCGGTGGTGCATCGCCCGGACCCTGCGGTCCGCAGGGAGCGAGCGCAAGGTGGAGGAACGCCCGCTCGCCGGCTGCTCACAGCCAGCGCGTGGCGATCAGGACTTGTTGTCCTTCCGGTCGAGGGGACGACCGAGCAGCCGGGCGAATTCGGCCTCGATGTCTTCGATCGAGAACGGATCGGGACGGGCTGCAGGCGGAGCCGGCGGTTCGGCAGCCGGCGTCGGCGCCGGGGGAGGCGGCGGAGGTGGAGGCGGAGCCTGCACGGCTTTCGGCGGTTCCGGAGCCGGCGGGGGAGGG
>JAFAEL010000206.1 GCA_023423995.1 Pseudomonadota bacterium
CAGCCGCCCTGACCGGAAGCTTCTCCCTCCCGAACGCCATCGTCACGTTTCTTTGGCTCGCCGTGGGCGGTGTCGCCATCGGGGTCGGCGTGACCTGGTGCGTCACCAAGGCGAAGAACTGGCTGACGCGGCGCATCGGGGAGGAGACCGGATCGGAGATCCTGATCAGCCTCTTGATCCCCTTCGGAGCCTACATTCTCGCCGAGCACTTCCACTGTTCCGGGATCCTCGCTGCGGTCGCAGCCGGAATCACGATGAGCTATGCCGAGATCTCCGGCCACGCCTTGGCTATAACGCGCGTCCGGCGCACTGCCGTCTGGGATGCGGTCCAGTTCTCGGCCAACGGGATAATCTTCGTTCTCCTCGGCGAACAGCTCCCTGGCCTTGTCGCCGGAGCGGCGGGCGTCGTGCGCGAGGCCGAACACCATGATGAAAGCTGGCTGGCGATCTATGTTCTCGCGGTCACCTTGGCCCTCGCGATCCTACGCTTCGTCTGGGTCTGGGTGTCCCTGCGTCTGACGCTTCACCGCGCCGCCCGGACCGGCAAACCCAGTCAGGCGGTGAGCTGGCGGATCCTGGCGGCGATGTCCGTGGCCGGCGTCCGTGGGGCAGTGACGTTGGCGGGCGTGCTGACCCTGCCCCTCGCCATGCCGGATGGCTCCGCCTTCCCAGCCCGCGAGCTGGCCATCTTCATTGCGGCGGGCGTCATCATTCTCTCCCTGGTGCTGGCGAGCGTCGCGCTGCCCCGGCTCCTGCGCGGCCTGGAGCTTCCTCCAGAACCCTCCCATCACTCGCGGGTGGACAAGGCCCGGAGGGCAGCGGCCGAAGCCGCCATCCAGGCCATCAATCGGGCCGAGCATGCCATGGCGCAGGGGCGCAGCGACGCCGACCTCTACGCGGAGACCGCGTCCCGGATCATGGAAATCTACCGCCGCCGGATCGAGGGGCAGTCCAAGACCGGCGAGGAGGCGGAAGCCAACCGCAAGGCTTATGAGATCGAGAGAAAGCTGCGCTTGGCCGGCTTGAGAGCGGAGAGAAACGAGATCTTCCGCATCACTCGGGCGGGTGGGCTCGACGACGATGTCGCCCGGAAGATCGTCCGGGAGATCGATCTGCTGGAGGCCGACCTGACCGGTCTATCCGTGCGGACCGCCTGAGAGCTGCTGCAGGTGCGGTTGCGCAGCCTGGAGGGCCGCGCGTTCGAGTTCCCAAGACCCGGCCGCGCCGCCTGCAGCGAATGCCCCGCCGTTCCCGAACGGCTCCTCGGCCTGCCTGTGGCGCCGCCCTACTCCGCGGCTGCGAGCCGGTAGCGGGCGGGATCGTAGTTGAGAATCGGCGACAGCCAGCGCTCCACCTCGATGATGCTCATTCCCTTCCGGGCGGCGTAATCCTCGACCTGGTCCCGCTCCACCTTGGCGACGCCGAAATAATGGGCGTCCGGATGGCCGATATAGAGGCCCGAGACCGAAGAGCCGGGCCACATGGCGAAGCTCTCGGTGAGCTTCACGCCGATGCGCCGCTCCGCCTCGAGAAGGCCGAACAGCGTCTCCTTCTCCGTATGGTCGGGCTGGGCCGGATAGCCGGGCGCCGGGCGGATGCCGCGATATTCCTCCCGCACGAGATCGTCGTTGGAGAGGTTCTCGTCGGGCGCATAGCCCCAGAACTCGCGCCGCACGCGCTCGTGCATGCGCTCGGCGAAGGCCTCCGCGATGCGGTCGGCGAGCGCCTTGACCAGGATCGAGCGGTAATCGTCGTTCGCCCGCTCGAAACGCTCGGCGATGCGGCCTTCCTCGATGCCGGCCGTGACCACGAAGGCGCCGACATAATCGCCGACGCTCCCCTCCGGGGCCACGAAATCGGACAGGCACAGGTTCGGGCGTCCGTCGCGGCGCTGCAGCTGCTGCCGCAGGCCGTGCAGCGTCGCCAGCGTCTCGCCGCGGCTCTCGCCCGTATAGAGGCGGATGTCGTCGCCGACCGCGTTGGCGGGCCAGAAGCCGATGACGGCCTTCGGGTTGAACCAGCGCTCGGACACGATGCGGGAGAGCATCTCCTGCGCATCCTCGTAGAGCTGCCGCGCCGAGGCGCCCTGCTCCTCGTCCTCCAGGATGGCCGGGAAGCGGCCCCTCATGTCCCAGGTCTGGAAGAAGGGCGTCCAGTCGATGTAGCGCACGAGTTCGCCGACATCGTAGGTGCGGAACACGCGGGTGCCCATGAAGCTCGGCTTGGCCGGCCGGTAGGAGGCCCAGTCGACCTTCATGGCGTTGGCGCGCGCGGTGGCGATCGGAACGCGCTTCTTGTCCGCCTCGGAGCGCGCATGCGCGTCGGCGACCTTGCGGTACTCGCTCCTGACCTGGTCGATATAGGCGACCTTCCCGTCCGAGAGCAGCGCCGACACGACGCCGACCGCGCGGCTGGCGTCGTTCACGTGCACGGCCTGACCGGCCTTGTAGTTCGGATGGATCTTCACCGCCGTGTGGACCCGGCTCGTCGTCGCGCCGCCGATGAGCAGCGGGATGTCGAAGCCCTCGCGCTCCATCTCGGAGGCGACATGCGCCATCTCGTCGAGCGACGGGGTGATCAGCCCCGACAGGCCGACGATGTCGACCTTCTCGGACTTCGCCGTGTCGAGGATCTTCTGCGCCGGCACCATCACGCCGAGGTCGATCACCTCGTAGTTGTTACACTGGAGGACGACGCCGACGATGTTCTTGCCGATGTCGTGGACGTCGCCCTTCACGGTCGCCATCAGCACCTTGCCGGCGGCGGCCGACTGGGAGAGCCCGGTCTCCTCCTTCTCCTTCTCCATGAAGGGCATCAGGTAGGCGACCGCCTGCTTCATCACGCGGGCGGATTTCACGACCTGCGGCAGGAACATCTTGCCCGAGCCGAAGAGGTCGCCGACCACGTTCATGCCGCCCATCAGCGGCCCCTCGATGACGTGCAACGGGCGAGCGACGGAGAGCCGCGCCTCTTCCACGTCCTCGGCGATGAAGTCCGTGATGCCGTTGACCAGCGCGTGCTCGAGCCGCTTCGCGACCGGCCATTCGCGCCAGGCGAGGTCCTGGACCTTGGCCGGGCCGGAGCCACCGGACTTGAAGCGCTCGGCCGCCTCCAGCAGGCGCTCGGTCCCATCCGGCCGGCGGTTGAGGACCACATCCTCGCACAGGTCGCGCAGCTCGGCGGGGATGTTCTCGTACACGGCGAGCTGGCCGGCATTGACGATGCCCATGTCCATGCCCGCCTGGATGGCGTGGTAGAGGAACACGGCGTGCATCGCCTCCCGAACGGGCTCGTTGCCGCGAAAGGAGAAGGACAGGTTCGAGACGCCGCCCGAGACGTGGACATGCGGCAGCGTGCGGGTGATCTCGCGCGTCGCCTCGATGAAGTCGACGCCGTAGTTGTTGTGCTCCTCGATGCCCGTCGCGACCGCGAAGATGTTCGGGTCGAAGATGATGTCCTCAGGAGGAAAGCCCACCTCGTCCACGAGGACGCGGTAGGCGCGCGTGCAGATCTCGACCTTGCGGGCCTGCGTGTCAGCCTGGCCCTGCTCGTCGAAGGCCATGACCACGACCGCCGCGCCGTAGTCGCGGCAGATGCGGGCCTCGGCTTTGAACTTCTCCACCCCCTCCTTCATGGAGATGGAGTTCACGATCGGCTTGCCCTGGATGCATTTCAGGCCGGCCTCGATGACGTGGAACTTCGAGGAATCGACCATCACGGGCACGCGGGCGATGTCCGGCTCGGCCGCCACGAGGTTGAGGAACTCGACCATCGCCTTCTCGGAATCGAGCAGGCCCTCGTCCATGTTGATGTCGATCACCTGGGCGCCGCTCGCCACCTGGTCGCGCGCCACGTCGAGCGCCGCCGCGTAGTCGCCGTTGGTGATGAGCTTCCTGAACTTCGCCGAGCCCGTGACATTCGTGCGCTCGCCCACGTTCACGAAGGGGATGTCGGCCGTGAGCGTGAAGGGCTCGAGGCCGGAGAGCTTCATCTGCGGCTCGAAGCTCGGGATCGGGCGCGGCGCCTTGCCGGCCACCGCCTCCGCGATCGCCCGGATATGCGCCGGCGTCGTGCCGCAGCACCCGCCGACCACGTTCACGAGCCCCGCCTCGGCGAATTCGCCGACGAGCGCCGCCATGGCCTCGGGGCTCTCGTCATAGAGGCCGAACTCGTTCGGCAGGCCGGCATTCGGATAGGCGCAGACGAGGGTGTCGGCGACCCGGCCGATCTCCTGGATATGCGCCCGCATCTCGCGGGCGCCGAGCGCGCAGTTGAGGCCGATCGTGATCGGGTCCGCATGGCGGACGGAGTGCCAGAAGGCGGTCGGCGTCTGGCCGGAGAGGGTGCGGCCGGACAGGTCCGTGATCGTGCCGGAGATCATGATCGGCAGCGTCGTGCCGATCGCGTCGAAGACACGCCGGCAGGCGACGATCGCGGCCTTGGCGTTCAGGGTGTCGAAGATGGTCTCGATGAGGATGAGGTCGGCCCCGCCCTCGACGAGCCCCCTCACCTGCTCTTCATAGGCCTCGCGCACCTCGTCGAAGGTGACGGCGCGGAAGCCCGGATTGTTGACGTCGGGCGAGATGGAGAGCGTGCGGTTCGTCGGCCCGAGCGCGCCGGCGACGAAGCGGCGGCGCCCGTCCTTGGCCTGCGCGATCTCGGCCGCCTGCCGGGCGAGGCGGGCGCCCTCGACGTTCAGATCGTGGACCGCGCTCTCCAGCCCGTAATCGGCCTGCGCGATGCGCGTGGACGAGAAGGTGTTCGTCTCCACGATATCCGCGCCCGCCAGGAAATAGGCGAGGTGGATGTCGCGGACGGCGTCGGGCTGGGTGAGGATCAGAAGGTCGTTGTTGCCCTTCTGGTCATGCGCGTGGTCGCGGAAGCGCTCGCCGCGGAAATCCGCCTCCGAGAGCTTCAGCGCCTGGATCTCGGTGCCCATCGCCCCGTCGAGGACGAGGATGCGCTCGCAGGCTGCGTCGCGGAGCGCCTGGGCGGTGTCGTGGGTGGCGTTGGTTGTCGTCACAGTCATCTCGACAGTGTCTTGGCCGGGCTTGTCCCGGCCACCTCGATAAGAGGAGCGCTTCGGCTCGGGATGGCCGGGACAAGCCCGGCCAGGACACCCGAAATTACGCCGCCACCTGCGCCGGCTCCGAAGTCGGTTGCGCGCGCAGGCCCAGCAAGTGGCAGATCGCGAAGACCAGGTCCGCGCGGTTCATCGTGTAGAAGTGGAACTCGTTCACGCCCCTGTCGACGAGATCGAGCACCTGCTCCGCCGCGACCGCGGCGGCGATCAGCTTGCGCGTCTCGATGTCGGTTTCGAGCCCCTCGAAGCGGGCTGCCAGCCAGTCCGGCACGCTGGCGCCCGTCCGGGCCGCGAAGCTGGCGGCCTGCTTGAAGTTCTGCACCGGCAGGATGCCGGGCACGATCGGCACGTCGATTCCGCGCGCCCGCACCCGGTCCACGAAGCGGAGATAATGGTCGTTGTCGAAGAAGAACTGCGTGATCGCCCGCGTCGCGCCGCAATCGACCTTGGCCTTCAGGGCGTCGATGTCGGCCTCCAGCGAGGCGGCCTCCGGGTGCTTCTCTGGATAGGCCGAGACGGAGACCTCGAAATCGCCCACCCGGCGGATGCCGGCGACCAGGTCGCAGGTCTGCTCGTAGCCGCCCGGATGGGCCTCGTAGCGCGTGCCGGGGCCCGCGACCGGGTCGCCGCGCAGGGCCACGATGTGGCGGACGCCCGCGTCCCAGTAGGACCGCACGACCTCGTCCACCTCGCCCCGGGTGGCGGCGACGCAGGTGAGATGCGCGGCCGGCTTCAGGCTGGTCTCCTCGACGATGCGAGCGACGGTGTTGTGCGTGCGCTCGCGGGTCGAGCCGCCCGCCCCGTACGTGACCGACACGAAGTTCGGGCGAAGCGGCGCCAGGCGCTCGATCGACGACCAGAGCGATGCTTCCATCTCGGCGCTCTTCGGCGGGAAGAACTCGAACGACACCTTCACGGGCCTGGTCGAGTGGCGGCTCGGGCGAAACGCGAGGGGCGACGACATTCAGGCGACCTCTTTGGCATCGGCCGGGATCGGCCAGTCGGTCACGACCCGGCGATCCTCGCCAAGCCAGATGGAGACGGTGAGCTTGTCTGGACCGCCGCCCGAGGGAGGCGGCAGGTTGCGCGCGAGGGTCGGGGCGAGCCCGGCATCCTCGAGCCAGGCCGCCACCTGGGCGGCCGCGAAGCCGAGACGGCGATGCCCCTCGCTCTCGCGCAGGAACTCGACCCCGTGCGGGGCGAAATCCACGAGCAGCAGGCGCCCGCCGGGCGCGACCAGCCGGGCGGCCTGGGCGAGCGCGCGGGCGGGCTCGTCCAGGTAATGCAGGACCTGGTGCACGACGACGAGGTCGAAGCTCTCCCGGACGAGCGGCGGCGCGTAGATGTCGCCCTGCCGGAGCTCGACGCCGGTCAGGCCGGCGCGTTCCAGGTTGGCCCGCGCGACGGAGAGCATGGCATAGCTCGCGTCGAGGCCGACGATGCGTTCCGCCCTCGGCCCGAGCAGCTGGAGCATCCGCCCCGTGCCGGTCCCGAGATCGAGGAGCGACCGGATCGGCCGCGTTCCGACTGCGTCGAGAATCGCCGCTTCCACGGCCTCCTCGGAGGCGTGGAGCGAGCGGAGGCTGTCCCAGCGTGGCGCCACCCGGGCGAAGAAGGCCTGCGCGGCGGCGGCACGCTGGCCGCGGACCTCGGCGAGACGCTCGCGATCCTGCGCGAGCTGGGCATCCGCCGGATCGAGCGCCGCGAGGATGGGCTTAAGCAGGCGCGCCGTCTCGGCCCGGTCCGAGAACCGGAAGAACGCCCAGGCGCCCTCGCGATGCCGCTCCAGCAGGCCGGCTTCGACGAGAAGCTTGAGATGGCGGGAGATGCGCGGCTGCGACTGGCCGAGAATGTCGGTGAGATCCGAAACGGAGAGCTCGCCCTCCGCCAGGAGCGCGAGGATGCGGATCCGCGTATCTTCGGCGAGGGCACGGAGCGCGCCCAAGGCGCCGTCCAGCCCGATCAGGGTGGGCGCAACCGCATGAGGAGACATAAAGATATGTTTATATCTTTTCCGGGGACCCGACAAGCGAGATCCGCGCGCCGTCCCCGCCTGGTTTCCGCCCGATGAGCGACCTGCCCCGGCCCGGTGAAAAGCAGCTCCCGCTCCCGCCGGATTTCGATGCGGGCCTGTACTTCATCGGCCGCATCCGCACGCCCTGGCGCGACCGCTCCGAATGCCCGAAGAACGCCAACGGCTCGGACGCAATCTGCTCGGTCGAGGTCGATCCCCGCTATGCCGAGGCGCTGACCGGAGTGGAAGCCGCCTCGCACCTGATCCTGCTCTACTGGATGCATGCGGCGCGGCGCGATCTCGCGATCCAGGTGCCGCGCCATCACGAGCGGCCGCGCGGCACCTTCTCGGTGCGCTCGC
>JAFAEL010000226.1 GCA_023423995.1 Pseudomonadota bacterium
CGGCCTGATGAAGGCCGTCGATAAGTTCGAGTATCGGCGCGGCTACAAGTTCTCGACCTATGCGACCTGGTGGATCCGGCAGGCGATCACCCGCTCGATCGCCGACCAGGCCCGCACGATCCGCATCCCGGTGCACATGATCGAGACGATCAACAAGATCGTCCGCACCTCGCGCCAGATGCTGCACGAGATCGGCCGCGAGCCGACCCCGGAGGAGCTGGCCGAGAAGCTGGCGATGCCGCTGGAGAAGGTCCGCAAGGTCCTCAAGATCGCCAAGGAGCCGATCTCCCTCGAGACGCCGATCGGCGACGAGGAGGACAGCCATCTCGGCGACTTCATCGAGGACAAGAACGCGGTCCTCCCGATCGACGCGGCCATCCAATCGAACCTGCGCGAGACGACGACCCGCGTCCTCGCCTCGCTCACCCCGCGCGAGGAGCGGGTGCTGCGCATGCGCTTCGGGATCGGCATGAACACCGACCACACCCTCGAGGAGGTCGGCCAGCAATTCTCGGTGACCCGCGAGCGCATCCGCCAGATCGAGGCGAAGGCGCTGCGCAAGCTCAAGCACCCGAGCCGGAGTCGGAAGCTGCGCAGCTTCCTGGACAACTGATGTCCTGGCTCTCGCGTCTCTTCGGCGGCGGCAAGGAGCAGGAGGCTGCCGCCCCTGCCCCGACGGCCGAGATCGAGCATCGCGGCTTCACGGTTCGGGCCGAGCCCTACAAGTCCGAGGGCGGCCAGTACCAGGTCGCCGGCACGGTGCTGAAGGAGATCGACGGCGAACAGCGCGAACACAGCTTCGTCCGCGCCGACCGCCTCGCCTCGCTGGAAGACGCGACGGCGATGTCGCTCCAGAAGGGCCGCCAGATCGTTGACGAGCAGGGCGAGCGGGTGTTCAAGCAGCCATCGGCGAAGCGGAGCTGAGCTTCTCGAGGGGCTCTGTGCGCCGAGCTTGTTGTGCCGTCCACGAGTGCCGATACACGCAACAACTTCGGGTGGTGCTTACCTAGCGTTCTTCAGCGTTCCAGCGTATATCAAAGGAGGCTCAACACGGGGAAGCAAACATGATCCGCTTCTGGTTCGTCACTCTCGCTCTCGCGCTAATGACCTTCGCGGTGGTTGCCGACGCGGTCGCGAAGCCATCGGTGAGCGGCGGAATCTAGCTTGCTGAGCCGCGGCGGAGCCATCAAACGGGGTATCCGACAACATCGGATCCGTTAGCAGCGGGATGCTCCGTTCACCGCTTCGAGTGCTTTCGTCGTCGCGTCGAAGTTTCTGACGCTTTCCGCCCGATCGAAGCGCCTGTTCTGCATCTTCTGCATATCGGATCGGGCCATGGACTTGCGCCGATCCGCGTTGTGATGAGTCGGCTGCCTGAACAGAATCGCCCGGCGCTTCCTGGCGGCATTCTTCGCTTTGCATAGGTGCATGATCTTCATCTCCGATGAATCGCTCCTCTCCGCCAGAACAGCGTACGCGAGGTACGCCGTACTGTAGAGCACATCTTTCCGATCCTCCGCCCGATCTGACGAATCTTCGAAGCACTCCGGAGCAGCACGATCGATCTCCTTCACCCACCGCTCCCAATCGTGCCAGTCGAGCCGCTCATCGTGGCCATGCTTTCGCGACAGAACGGCCGAATAGTTTACAAAATTGTTCGCTGCTTCGACGTGCGTCCTGAGAAATGACCTGAGATGTACTTTCTCCCGCAGCGCGAGGCACACGTGGCCTGAGCCATTGGCCTCTAGGTCCTTCTTTGCGCCCTCATAATCATCAACAACATTCTTCCACCCGCGCACATCTAGGATCTGCTTTCCAAGTTCGACCTGTCGCCGCGCGATGTCCGCGGCATATCCGAGATCCGGATCCTCGAGCCTGCTCCTGAAGAGAAGCTGGGCCAAGTTCGTTGTGCCGCGCCAGACGGCGAACCGCTCGTCAGGATGGTGCTCAAGACGAGCCTCGGCCCCCTCGAGCCACCGCTCGACGGTGCGCAGGGCCCCGGTCAGTTCCCCATCGAGGGCGAGAGACCATGCCATCGCACTGGCGCCATAAGGTAGATTCCCCTGGAATATCTCCCCGGGTCCTCCACTCTGGCGGATCCTATTCAATCCAGTCCGGACTTTCGCGATTTTCTGGCGGCATTCTTCCCGGCTCCGAGACACCTGACTTTCACTGTCACCGATGGCTCGGTATGGCGCCTGATCGCCCGGCCCTGATGTCGCAGCTTGCATCTTGCCTGGCCCAATGCGCGAATTCAGCGATGTCGAGGGAAGCGGATCGCAGATCGCCGGCTTCAAGAGATCGTTCAACTGGCCCTCAAACTCGTTCCAGGACGCGAGATAGAGGCGGTGAACTTCAGCGCCGACCGGCTCTTGTTTGTGAGCGCTATCCATCCTGGCTGCGAAGCTCTTCATCGCTCTCGTGAATCGAAGCGCCCTCGCCTCGGAACCGACCTGCGGCTCGACCTCGTGCAAGTCAGCCAGTATCTCTGCCGCAGGAGCAACGACTTCCTGCGCGAAAAGGAGTTCTGCCCGCAGGTTCGGCAGGCCCCGGCCCCTATCGTGGCCAACGGTCTGGGCCCAGTTCCTGGCATCGTACTCGACCATACGGCCCAATATCTTGAACGGCTCGAGTCCCCATGCGACTCGGCTCGATCCTGCCTCGGGAGCGCTGCGGGTGACGGAGGCGAGCGGATCCGCCTGTCTCGGAGGTTGCGCCACGGTCGTCGAGGTAAACTGAACGCTCGACCCGGCTAGCGTGAAGCTCTGCATCCTCCTGAGCCAGCCGTATCGTGCGTCAGTGATCACAAGGATGACGAGGAGCACCACCAGACTGAACGTAGCAAGGATCGGGGTAGCCTGCGAACTATCGGCAGCCAGGAAAGAGAATATGTAAATTGATATGACGCCGACGCTTATCCCACCAACAAATTCTAATAATTGGTGCCTTACAAATCCAAATACAAGTTGAACCGCGCAATCTGCGTACGATTCGTCAACATGATTTAGCACGTGCATCGCAACTACAAACAAGGCAAGAAAAATCACTAAACAAAGCACAAAAACAAGAAAATTACCTGGCGGATAAGGCGTGACGGTCACAACGATAGAAACCGTTACGCCGAGGAGGAGGCCAGAAAGGAACAACATGCTCAGCCCGGTATCCGGTAGGCGGCCGATGCCATTGCCGAACGCGATGGGGCTTGCTGACTCCCGAGCCGCTGCGGCTCAGCCTTGCTCCAGCTGTCAGCGTGACACGATGGCGACGGGCCACGCGTTCTTGGAAGGGCGGGGCTCTGACCGGGATCTTCAATATATGACCGCCGGGGTTGAAAACAGGAAGGCGTCCAATCGGCACGCAGGCGCTCAGGCATAGGGCGTAGTGGACGCCGTTTCGCATACAACCGTGCGCCGCCGAGCGCCATGGATTGAGCTAGGTTCCCAACATGCACGACCGCGTCGGGCGCCCTTACCTCGCTCCAAGTGCCGCTCTGGCGGATGACGATGCGCTTGGATGAGCGCCGAGATTTCGTGCTTCCAGCTCTCTCCATGACCAATTCGCGCCCTTAAGGCGCACAACACAACCTTAAGTTTGCAAACACGTCAAGCGGTCCCTCGCTCAATCTTAAACGCAAGAGGCCGCGCTCCCATGGGGACCGCGGCCTCTTCATTATGGCTCGCCGGCTCTCGCCGGCCGCAGCTCAGTACTTGCGGATGATCGGTGCGGGTTCGGCGACCTTCGGATCGTCCCAGCGATAGCGGGCCGAGAAGGAAACGAGGTTCACGTCGGCCTGCACGTCGCCGAAGAACGGGATGGCGCCGTTGTAGAGCGGGTTCCCGGGTGCGATCGCGATGCGCTTGTTCCCGACCGCGAAGTAGTGGGCGTAGGACGCGTTGAGCGTCAGCTTGTCATTCCAGGCGTAGCTCGCGCCGACCGACGCGTGGACCCGGTCCGTGTCCGGCAGTCGCGTGGAGCGGTTGCTCGCGTCCATCGGCGACCACTCGTAGCCGACGCCGGCCCGCAGGGCGAGCTGCGGGTTCCACTGGTACTCGCCGCCGAGCGATACGAGGTAGCCGTCCTTGTAGTTGAGCGGGAACGATCCGATCGCCGTTCCGGTCGCATCGGCACGGATCGCCGGGGCGCGCAGGCGGCTCCAGTTCATCCACTCGAAGGCGGCGCTCAGCCGGAAGTCGGGCGTGATCGCCTGGGTGACGCCGAAGGTCAGCTGGTCGGGCAGGCTGACCTTCACGCGGATCGGGACCACCCCGACGGCCGGGTTGCGGAACGTGCCCGTAAGGCTGTGGTCGATCGTGGAGCGATAGCCGACGCCGAGGACGGTACCGGGGGTCGGCGTGACGGTGACGCCGACCGTTCCGCCCGCGGCCCAATCGTCGCCTTCGAGGATGGCGTTCCCGGCACCCGGCAGCGGACCGAGGCCCGTGTTGAGGCGCACCTTGAAGTACTGGACCACCGGGCCGGCGCCAATGGAGAGCCAGTCATTCACCTTGTAGGCGACGAGCGGAGCGAAGCTCAGCGACACGATCCGGGAGGAGCGGGAATAGGTCTGGCCGGCCCAATTGACGTTCGGCTTGGTCACGCTGCCGAAAGGGGCCGCGCTCGCGATGCCGACCCAGATCCGGTCGGTGAGCTGGCGGGAGCTGTAGGTCGCCGGGACCGCCGCGTCCTGCGCGACGTCGCCGGAGCCGCCGAAGCCGATCGTGGGCGTCGGCAGGGTGGGCGTGATGCGCGCATAGGCGTCCACGTACGTGATGTTGTACTCGCTCTGGAAGCCCGGGTGCATCGTGAGCGTGGCCGGGTTCCAGAAGGCCGAGGAAACGCCGGCGGCGCCCGCCGCGGCACCCGCATAGGCCTGACCGATCGCGATCGTGCTCTGGCTCCGAAGGCCGAAGGCGCCCGCCTGGGCGCCTCCCGTCGCTCCGGCCAGGATCCCCGCCGACGCAGCCCCGACCAGCAGTGAACGGCCAAACCTCATTCGTTTCCTCAAATCGTCTGTCGGATACTGCGAATCGCTGTACCCCGGAAGGTGTAGTGACTGTGTAGGAGCCACGCACTTGCCGCAATCTTCGGCAGTGCCGATCTCCGCGGGATACACCGGGGCAGGCGGGAATCCGGCCACTCCGTTGCGCCGCGGCCACATTTTTGCCGCGCCTTCCGGGAGCTCGATCGGCTAGGGATATTGCAGCCAAGGATTCCGACGCTACAGATCGGGGCCGCCAGGGAGGATTGTCGATGAAGCTCGTGCGCTACGGAGAGGCCGGTCGGGAAAAGCCGGGGCTTGTGGCTTCGGACGGTTCGATCCGGGACCTCTCGGGCAAGATCCGGGACATCGATTCAGAGGCGCTGTCCTCAGGCTTCTCGGCCCTACGTGGCCTAGACCCGTCGAGCCTCCCTGCCGTCCCGGCGGGCACGCGCCTCGGCTGCCCGGTGGCACGGGTCGGCCATTTCATCGCCGTCGGCCTCAACTATGCCGATCACGCCGCGGAGGCCGGACAGCCCATTCCTGCCGAGCCGATCCTGTTCTCCAAGGCGCCGTCCTGCATCGTCGGGCCGAACGACGACGTGATCATCCCGAAGGGTTCCAGCAAGACGGATTGGGAGATCGAGATCGCGATCGTGATCGGGCGCCGGGCCTCCTATGTCGGCGCCAGCGAAGCGCTGAGCCATGTCGCTGGCTACACGGTCTGCAACGACGTCTCCGAGCGGGAATTCCAGTTGGAGCGGTCGGGCCAATGGATGAAGGGCAAGGGCTGCCCAACCTTCGGTCCGCTCGGTCCCTGGCTGGTCACGCCGGACGAGATCCCGGACGTGCAGAACCTCGCCATGTGGCTCGACGTGAACGGCGAGCGGATGCAGACGGGGAACACCAACACGATGATCTTCGACTGCGCGCAGATCGTCTCCTATTGCTCGCAGTTCATGACACTCGAGCCGGGCGACGTGATCACGACCGGCACGCCTCCGGGCGTGGGCCTCGGCATGAAGCCGCCGCGCTACCTGAAGCCGGGCGACGTCGTGACGCTCGGGATCGAGAAACTCGGCGAGCAACGCCAGAACATAAAGGCATTCCAGGCCTGATGACCGAACCGCTGTTTCGGGACGACGCCTACCTTCGCGCCGCCCCCGCCACCGTCATCGCCGTGACGCCCGAGGGCGGCATCGTGCTCGACCGGACCGTCTTCTACGCGCAGGGCGGGGGCCAGCCCGGCGATGTCGGCCGGCTCCTTCGCCAGGACGGCTCCGCGATCCAGGTTGCGAACGCCGTCTACGGGCCGGACCGGGCGAGCATCGTGCACGTGCCGGCGCCGGACCAGGCGCCGCTGCAGGTCGGGGAGCAGGTCACGGCCGAGCTCGATTGGGAGAGGCGCTTTCCCCGCATGCGGGTGCATACCGCCCTGCACCTCCTCAGCGTGGTCCTGCCCTACCCGGTCACCGGCGGGTCGATCGGCGACGGCGATGGCCGGCTCGACTTCGACATCCAGGAAGCCGGGCTCGACAAGGCCGAGTTGACCGAGAAGCTGCAGGCGCTCGTCGACCGCGATGCGCCGGTCTCGTTCCGCTGGATCACGGACGAGGAACTCGATGCCAATCCCGGGCTGGTGAAGACCATGTCCGTGAAGCCGCCTCGCGGATCCGGCCGCGTGCGCCTCGTCGAGATCGACGGGATCGACCTCCAGCCCTGCGGCGGCACCCATGTTCGGCGCACGGGCGAGATCGGGCAAGTCGTCGTCAGCGACATCGAGAAGAAGGGCAAGCAGAACCGCCGCGTCCGGATTCGGCTGGGCTGAGTTCTGCGCGTCACGGTCGGGCCCAGGCCCGCCGGCCCCAATCCGGAAGCAGCGCCTCGCGGACAAGCGGGGCAGGAGCACAACATGGCCAGGATCGACATCGTCTCCCCGCAATGGCTTGCGGAGCGCTTCGGCGACCCGAGCGTGGTCGTGCTGGACGGATCCTATTACCTGCCGACGCAGGGGCGCGACGCAGATGCCGAGTACCTGGAGGCGCATATTCCGGGTGCGATCCGGTTCGACATCGATACCGTGAAGGACAGGTCGTCGCCCCTCCCGCACATGCTGCCGGAGCCCGACGAGTTCGCGGCCGCGGTCGGCGCGATGGGCATCTCCGACCAGCACACGATCGTGGTCTATGACGGGCTGGGCCTGTTTGCGGCACCGCGCGTCGCATGGACGTTCCGGACCTTCGGCGCGCCTCGCGTCGCCGTGCTCGATGGCGGCCTTCCGGCCTGGCGGGAAGCCGGCTTTCCGGTAGAGCGCGGCGAGCCGGAGCCGCGAGATCCCGTCGAGTTCACGCCGCGCTACGACGAAAGCGCGGTCGCCAGCCGCGAGGACGTCGCGCGTGCGCTCGCGGAGGGCACCGCCCTCGTCCTCGATGCGAGGTCGCCCGCCCGTTTCTCCGGGGAGGAACCCGAGTACCGGCCGGGCCTGCGCTCGGGCCACATGCCGGGCGCCCGGAACCTTTATTACGGAAACCTCCTTCGCGAGGGACGCATCGCCGATGCGGCGGAGATCGAAGCGGCGCTCGCGGCCGCCGGCGTCGACGGATCCCAGCCGATCGTGACGACCTGCGGCTCGGGCGTCACGGCCGCCATCCTGGTGCTTGCGATCGAGCAGACCGGCCGGCCGGCGCCTGCCCTCTATGACGGGTCCTGGGCGGAATGGGGCTCCCGGGACGACACGCCCGTCGCCACCGGCCCGGCCTGAGGGCGGCCCGCTCACCTGGATGCCGCCCCGTGACCCTGTATCAGGCAGGGTTGGCGCGCACCGTCAGCATGTCGGCGACGGCACACACGGCCCCGATCGCGTAGGCGGCGCTCGCGAAGACCATCACGGCATCGGGGCCGACGCCATCCGCGAGCGCGCCGGCGATCACCGGCCCGACGAGTTGCCCGACCCCGAGGGAGGCGGTCGCCAGGCTGAACAGACGGGCATAGGATGCATCGCTCGTGCGCTCCCTGACATAGGCGGTGACGATCGCGGGCGTGGAAGCGAGGCCGAGGCCGACCAGGAGCGCACCCGTAAGCGGCGCGATGCCCCCCGGCGCGATAGCCGCCGCTGAGCCTGCCGCCCCGGCAAGACTGGCCAGGATCAGCGCAAACGGTTTCCACGTGCGCGACCAGAGGATCGCCGCCCCGAGGATCGAGCCGGCGATCGAGCCGAGCCCTAGAGTCACCCACGAGGCCACAACGGTGGCCATCGGCGCGTTCGCCTGGGCAAGCCGGCCGCCCACGAAGGTGGAGTACGCGATGTAGCCGACGCCGAACATGAAATAGGCGCCGAACAGGCCGAGCCAGGAAGGCCATGACCTGCTGGCCGGCGAGGTGGAATCCGTGTGGCCCTGCCTAGGCCTTTCGGCGGTGGTACCGGTTCGATGCCCGCGCCCGACCTCCCAGGCAACGAGGAGGGCCAGGAGCGCGGGCAGGCAGAACGCCCAGCGCCAATCTCCTAGCGCGTGGAGCAGGAAGGGAGCCGAGAGCCCGCTTGCGATGATGGCGGTTCCGATCCCCGCCCAGACGGCAGCGCTCACAACGGGGCGCAAATCCGGACGCGTCCGCTCGAATACGACCACGAACAGGGCGAGAAGCCCGACACCGGCGCCGAGACCGGTGAGCACCCTGCCGATCGCGAGCGTCGGGATGTCGTTCGCCAGCCCGTTCGCCAGCGCGCCGAACGCGAAGACGACATGCCCCCACCGGGCCAGCGCCGACATGGAGGCGTAGCGCCCGAAATAGGGCGCCAGGAGCGTACCGGCGAGGTAGGCGGCGAGGTTAGCCGAACTCAGCGCGCCGCCCGCAAAGAAGGTTAGGTCGAGGTCGCGCCGCAACGCCGGCAGGACCGTCCCGAAGCTGATCCGCGCGACGCCGATATCGAGCGCCATCGCCACGAACGCCCATGCGATCAGGCGACGTGGCAGGCGAGCCTCCGCCAACATGGTCGGGCGAGCGCCGCCGAGGCTCGGCTGGAAGCCGCTGCCTAGGATCCGGACCCCGGCCTGGGGCTCCACAATCCTCGCGGCGGGTTGTCCCTCGGCGGAATCGGCCATGGATCAGAGCCTCCGAACCGTGCCGCTCGCGTCTCGACCGCGGCGGATGGGAGGATCGGACGACTCTGTTTCGCGCTCATGGCGGCCGACGGGATCCGCATTTCAGGCGCAAGCCCCGCCCTAGTGCAGGATCTGGCTCAAGAAGAGCTTCGTGCGCTCGTGCTGCGGGTTGCGGAAGAACTCGTTTGGCTCGTTCGCTTCGACGATCTGGCCCGCATCCATGAAGATGACCCGGTTCGCGACCTGCCGGGCGAAGCCCATCTCGTGCGTGACGCAGAGCATGGTCATCCCCTCCTCGGCGAGGCCGACCATGGTGTCGAGCACCTCCTTGACCATCTCGGGATCCAGAGCGGAGGTCGGCTCGTCGAACAGCATGATCTTCGGGCTCATGCAGAGAGAACGCGCAATGGCGACGCGCTGCTGCTGGCCGCCCGACAGCTGGCCCGGATACTTGTTCGCCTGCTCGGGGATCTTGACGCGGGTGAGATACTTCATCGCCACCTCTTCCGCGTCCTTCTTCGGCATCTTCTTCACCCAGATCGGGGCGAGCGTGCAGTTCTCCAGGATCGTCAGGTGCGGGAACAGGTTGAAGTGCTGGAACACCATGCCGACTTCGCGGCGGATCTCGTCGATCTTCTTCAGATCGTTCGTGAGTTCCGTCCCGTCGACGATGATGCGGCCCTTCTGGTGCTCTTCCAGGCGGTTGATGCAGCGGATCATCGTCGACTTGCCCGACCCCGAAGGCCCGCAGATGACGATGCGCTCACCCCTTCCGACGGAGAGGTTGATATCGCGCAGGACGTGGAACTCGCCGTACCACTTGTTGACGCCGAGCAGTTGGACGATCGGCTCGCCCGCCGCGGGTTTCGCCATTGTGGATGATTGTTGGGCCATGGCCGCCATGAGGGTCACCGTCTTTGTCCAGCCGCGAGCCGTCGCTCGACCATGAGCGAGTAGCGCGACATCCCGAAACAGCACAGGAAGTAGAAGAGCGCCGCGAAAGCGTAGCCCGTGTTGGACACGGTCGGCGCTGCCCATTGCGGGTCGATGCGGGCGGATTCGATCGTCTTCATCAGGTCGAAGACGCCGATCACGTAGACGAGGCTCGTGTCCTTGAAGAGGCCGATGAAGGTGTTCACGATCCCCGGGATCACGATCCTCAGCGCCTGCGGCAGGACGATGAAGAACATCATCTTCCAGTAGCCGAGGCCGAGCGACATCGCGCCCTCGTACTGGCCCTTCGGCACCGCCTGCAGGCCGCCGCGCACCACTTCGGCCATGTAGGCGGAGGCGAAGATCGCGACGCCGACCAGCGGCCGCAGCAGCCTGTCCACCGTCATGCCGGCCGGCAGGAAGAGCGGCAGCATCGTGTTCGCCATGATGAGCACGGTGATGAGCGGCACCCCGCGGATCACCTCGATGAAGATCACCGACGCGAGCCGCACCAGGGGGAGCTTCGAGCGCCGGCCGAGCGCCAACAGGATGCCGAAGGGCAGCGAGAACACGATGCCTACGACCGAGACCAGCAGGGTCACCAGGATCCCGCCCCAGAACGCGGTCGCGACGGGCTCGAGGCCGATGGCGCGCCATCCCGCGAGGAGGACGAACGACGCGATGGGGAAGACCAGGAAGAAATAGACGGCCCCGAGATCGCGCCGGGGCGCCTTCAGCCAGAGCAGCCACCCCAGGCCGAAAGCCAGCATCGCGAACCAGATATCCACGCGCCAGCGCTGATCGACCGGATAAGCCCCGTAGGTGAAGTAGCCGATGCGGTCGACCACGAAGGCCCAGCAGGCTCCGATCGGCCTGCCCGCCATGTCCTCGCGGCAGGCAGCCCGGTCAGCGCCGGTCCAGACCGCATCGATGAACAGGAAGCGAACCAGCGGCGGGATGACCTGGTAGAGCAGGAACAGGACGACGAGCGTCAGGACCGTATTCGTGACCGACGAGAACAGGTTCTGCCTCGCCCAGGCGAGCGGCCCGCGGACGAGATTAGGCGGCGGCAGGGCTTCGCTCTGCCGCGTCTGGACGTAGGAGAGGGAGGGCCCGGAGAGCGATTGAACGGCCATGGCTAGCGCTCCACCAGCGCCTTGCGGGCATTGTACCAGTTCATGAAGCTCGCAGTCGCGATCGATATGGTCAGGTAGACCGCCATCGTGATCGCCACGCACTCGATCGCCTGGCCGGTCTGGTTGAGCACGGTGCCCATGAACACCTGGACGAGGTCCGGGTAGCCGATCACGACGGCGAGCGAGGAGTTCTTCGTCAGGTTCAGGTACTGGCTCGTGAGCGGCGGAATGATCACCCGCATGGCTTGCGGGATAACCACGAGCCGAAGCGTCTGCCCCGGCGCGAGCCCCAGCGCATAGGCCGCCTCGGTCTGCCCCCTGGATACGGCCAGGATGCCCGCCCTCACGATCTCGGCGATGAAGGCCGCCGTGTAGATGGTGAGCCCGAGCGTGAGCGCGACGAGTTCGGGGAAGACCTGGAGTCCGCCCCGCAGGTTGAAGGTGCCCTTGATCGGGAAATCAAAGGAGATCGGGTTGACGGCGACGAGCGCCAGCACGGCCCAGGCGAGGAGCGGCAGCCCCAGGACGAAGCCGAGCGTGGCACGGATCACCGGCGATTGCTGGCCCGTCGAAGCTTGCTTCCGGTGGGCCTGGATCGCGTACACGATCGCGGCCGCAACGCCGATCCCGAGCGCGGCGAGCACGATCCAGACATCGTCTGCGAAGAGCGGCTTCGGGATGTAGAGACCGCGGTTGTTGAGGAAGACACTGCCGCCGACCGCGACCGAATTGCGGGGATCGGGCAACGACCGCAGGACGGCGATGTACCAGAACAGGAGCTGCAGCAGCAGCGGCAGGTTCCGGACCACCTCGACGTAGACCGTCGCGGCCCGGGCCACGATCCAGTTTGAGGACAGCCGCGCAACGCCGATGACGAAGCCGAGAAGGGTCGCAAGCACGATCCCGATGGCGGCGACCAGGAGCGTGTTCAGGAGCCCGACCACGAAGGCCCGGCCGTAGGTCGAACTCGCCGAGTAGGGAATCAGGGTCTGGCTGATGTCGAAGCCGGAGGTCGATTCCAGGAACCCGAAGCCGGACGCGATCTTGGCTGCCCGGAGATTCTCGATGGCGTTGGACGCCGCCATCCAGATCAGGCCGACGACCACAATGACCAGGATGACCTGGTAGGCGATCCCGCGGACCCTGGGATCGTTCAGGAAGGACGCTCTGGCGGGCTCGGGGGCCCTGGCTATGCTCGACAAAGCCTGTTCTCCGGCCGGCTTATTGGCTCAGTACCAGCTCGCGAGGAGACGCAAGGACCGGGCCTGAGCGAGGGGCGCCCCGGATCGGAGCGCCCCGGTTTCGATCAGCGGATCGGCGGAGCGAACTGCAGCCCGCCCTTGTTCCAGAGCGCGTTCAGGCCGCGCTTGATCTTGAGGCGAGAACCCTCGCCGACATTCCGGTCGAAGATCTCGCCGTAATTGCCGACGCCCTTGATGATGCGGACCGCCCAATCCTTCGTCAGCCCGACCGACTCGCCGAAGGACCCTTCGGTGCCGAGGAGCCGCTTGATCTCCGGATTGTCCGACTTCGTCATCTGGTCGACATTCGCCTTCGTCACGCCGAGCTCCTCGGCGGCCAGAAGCGCGTTGTGCGTCCACTTCACGATGTCCGCCCATTGCGCGTCGCCCTTGCGGACGGCCGGGCCGAGCGGCTCCTTGGAGATGATCTCCGGCAGGACGATGTGGTCGTCCGGCGCCGAGGCGCGCAGGCGCTCCGCATAGAGACCCGAGGCGTCCGTCGTGAAGGCGTCGCAGCGCCCGGTATCGTAGGCCTTGAACGTCTCGTCCGAGGTGGCGAAGGCCACGACCTCGTACTTCATGTTGTTGGCGCGGAAGTAGTCGGCGAGGTTCAGCTCGGTCGTCGTGCCCTGCTGCGTGCAGATCGAGGCGCCGTTCAGTTCCTTGGCCGAGGCGACGCCGAGCTTCTTGCGGACCATGAAGCCCTGGCCGTCATAGTAGTTGACGCCCGCGAAGGTCAGGCCGAGCGCCGTGTCGCGCGACATCGTCCAGGTCGTGTTCCGGATCAGGACATCCACCTCGCCCGATTGGAGCGCGGTGAAACGGTCCTTGGCGGCCAGCGGCGTAAAGCGGACCTTGGTCGGGTCGTTGAAGATCGCCGCCGCCAGGGCGCGGCAGTAATCGACGTCGAGGCCCGACCAGTTGCCCTGCGCGTCGGGCACGCCGAAGCCGGCAAGGCCCGTGTTCGAGCCGCACTGCAGGAAGCCCTTCTGCTTGATGTTGTTCAGCGTGGCCTGGGCCGACGCGTCGGCGGCGCCCAGACCAACCCCGGCGAGCCCAACGGCGAGCCCGAGCGCGAGGGTCGCAAGTCTCGATGTCATGTTCGAAAGTTCTCCACTCTGAAGTGCCGGTTGTGCGCAGGTTTCATTCCGAGCGCATTCGGAAAGCGGCCGCCCACCCACTGCAGCTTTGATGCCATCGAATTGGACAACACTCATCCGGTCAAGTGAGGCACAATGCAACCTTCGCTTGACGCGGCAAAGCCGACCCGGCCATGACCGGGGTGATGGCCCAGCACCCCTCCGCTCATCTCGACCGTTTCCGCGAGCGCACGCGACTCGTCCATGCGGGACGTGACCCGTTCGAGCAGCACGGCTTCGTCAACACGCCGATCTATCGCGGCTCGACGGTGCTCTACCCGAACGTGGACGAGTTCCTCCACCGCCGGAACACGAAATTCACCTACGGCACGCAGGGCACGCCGACCATCCGGTCGCTCGAGACCGCCTGGTCGGGCCTCGCCGGCGCAGCCGAGACCGTCCTGACCCCTTCGGGCCTCGCCGCCATCACGCTCGCGCTCATGACGGTGTGCGAGGCGGGAACGCACATCCTGGTGCCGGACTCGGTGTATCGGCCGACCCGGAACTTCTGCGACACCGTGCTGCGGCGGCTCGGGATCGAGACCACCTATTACGACCCGCTCCTGGGCGAGGATCTCCGGGAGCTGTTCCGGCCCAACACGACGGTCGTCTTCACGGAGGCGCCCGGCTCGCAGACCTTCGAGATGCAGGACATTCCCGCCATCGCGGCGGTCGCGCACGCCCGGGACGCGGTCGTGCTCATGGACAACACCTGGGCCACCCCCCTCTTCTTCCCGCCGCACGAGAACGGTGTGGACATCTGCATCGAGGCCGGCACCAAGTACCTGTCCGGCGGCTCGGACCTGCTGATCGGCCTCACTTCCGCAAACGAGACCTGGGCCAAGCGCCTGCGGGACACGGCCAGCGCCTTTGCCATGTGCGCAGGGCCGGAGGACGCCTTCCTGGGCCTGCGCGGACTGCGGACGATGGCCCTGCGGCTGAAGGAGCACGAGCGCCAGGCATTGGAAATGGCACGCTGGTTCGAGGCCCGTCCCGAAGTGGCCCGCGTGCTTCACCCGGCCCTCGAGACCGACCCGGGCCACGCGATCTGGAAGCGCGACTTCAAGGGGTCCTCGGGGCTGTTCTCGATCATCCTGAACCCCGCGAGCCGCGAAGCGCTCGCCGCCATGGTGGACGGGATCGAGCTCTTCGGCATCGGGGCTTCCTGGGGTGGCTTCGAGAGCCTTGTCCTGCCGTTCGATCCGCGCGCCTACCGGACCGCGACCCGCTGGGAGGCCGAAGGGCCGGCGCTCCGCTTCCATATCGGCCTGGAGGATCTCGACGACCTGAAGGCCGACCTCGAGGCGGGCTTCGACCGGCTGCGGGCGACGGCATGATGCGGTTCGCAGCCGTCGCCTGCCTCGCCGCCCTTCTCGGCTGGGCCGCCGGTGCGGCTGCGAACGATTCGACCGCCGAGCTGTCGGCGGGCGGGCTCGTCCTCTCAACAAGCGCCGATATCCGCATGGTATCGGAAGACCTCTATGTCTCGGCGCGCGAGATCCGGGTCGGATATCGATTCCTGAACACGGCGCCCCGCGACATCTCCACGGTCGTTGCGTTCCCCCTTCCGGACCTCACGGGCGCGCCCGACGCCAACATTTCCCTGCCGGAGGCGGAGAGCGACAATTTCGTCGGTTTCGCGACCCGGGTGAACGGCGCGCCCGTCGCTACGGAGGTCGAACGCCGAGTCCTTGCGGCCGGGATCGACCGGACGGACAGGCTGCGCCAGCACGGGATCCCGCTCCATCCGCTCTCGCGGGAGACCCAGCGGGCGCTCGACGCCCTCCCCCGCGAGCGCTGGAAGGAGCTGGTCGAGCTCGGCCTCGTGGAGATCGAGAGCTACGACGATACCGGTCAGGGCATGAAGGACCACGCGGTGCCGCGCTGGACGCTCAAGACTACCTATCACTGGCGGCAGACGTTTCCGGCCGGGCGGGAGATCACGGTCGAGCACAGCTACAGGCCCGTCGTCGGGTACTCCGTCGTGACGCCGCTGGCCTTCCCGGAGTTCCGGCGGGAGGCGGATTTCGCGCGCTACCAGGCGAGCTACTGCATGGATGCCGACTTCCTCTCCGCCGTCCGCCGGGTCGCGAGCAGCCACCCGCAGGAAGCGCGCATCTCCTACGTCCTCAAGACCGGGGCGAACTGGGCCGGCCCCATCGGGGAGTTCCGGCTCGTCGTCGACAAGGGAAACCCGTCGAACCTCGTCAGCTTCTGCGGCGAGGGTGTGCGCAAGATCTCGCCCACCCGCTTCGAGATGAGGAAGCGCGACTTCACGCCCACCGAGGATCTCGGGATCCTCATCATCGGACGGGATCTCGCGCCCTAGAGACACAACCCGCCTCGCGGGACGATAAAGACGACAAGCAGAGACCGGGAAGATCGCTCATGTCCGTCCACGCCACCACGATGCCCACCGCGCGGCCGCCGTCGCGGCTGGCTAAGATCCTGTCCCGGACCTCTCCGGTGACCTGCATCGAGGATCTGCGGGTCCTGGCGAAGCGGCGTGTGCCGCGGATGTTCTACGACTACGCCGATTCCGGCTCCTACACGGAGGGGACGTACCGGGCCAACAGCGCCGATTTCGCTGCCATCAAGCTCCGGCAGCGGGTGGCGGTGGACATGACCAACCGCACGCTGGCCTCCACCATGATCGGCCAGCCGGTCGCCATGCCGGTGGCACTCGCTCCCACGGGCCTCACCGGCATGCAGCACGCCGATGGCGAGATCCTCGCGGCCCGGGCGGCCGCGAAGGCGGGCGTG
Organism: Pseudomonadota bacterium; assembly: GCA_023423995.1. Classification (GTDB taxonomy): domain Bacteria; phylum Pseudomonadota; class Alphaproteobacteria; order Rhizobiales; family Beijerinckiaceae; genus Enterovirga. Next base: position 16,291 of record JAFAEL010000226.1, read on the forward strand.
CCGTTTACGCTCTCCACCATGAGCATCTGCTCCATCGAGGACGTGGCGGAGGCGACGGGCCATCCCTTCTGGTTCCAGCTCTACGTGATGCGGGACCGGGATTTCATCGACCGGCTGATCAGCCGCGCGCAGACGGCCGGGTGCTCGGCCCTCGTCCTCACGCTCGACCTCCAGATCCTCGGGCAGCGCCACAAGGACATCAAGAACGGGCTCTCGACCCCGCCGAAGCCGACGCTCCGGAACATGATCAACCTCGCCCTGAAACCCTATTGGTGCGTGTCGATGCTGGGCACCGAGCGGCGCACCTTCCGGAACATCGTCGGGCACGCGAAAGGCGTCAGCGACCTGTCCTCCCTGTCCTCCTGGACGGCGGAGCAATTCGACCCCAGCCTCAACTGGGACGACGTGAAGCGCATCAAGGACCGCTGGGGCGGCAAGCTCATCCTGAAGGGCATCCTCGATCCGGAGGACGCGGAGCTCGCCGCGCAGAGCGGCGCGGACGCGCTGATCGTCTCGAACCACGGCGGGCGGCAGCAGGATGGCGCCCTCTCGTCCATCTCCGCGCTCCCAGCCATCGTGGATGCGGTCGGCGGCCGGATGGAGGTGCTGTTCGACGGCGGGATCAGGTCAGGGCAGGACGTCCTGAAGGCGCTGGCGCTGGGAGCAAAGGGCACCTTCATCGGCCGCGCCTTCCTGTACGGCCTGGGCGCTCTCGGTGAACAGGGCGTCACGCTCGCCCTCGACATCATCCGCAAGGAGCTGGAAGTCTCGATGGCGATGTCGGGCCTGCGGGACGTGCTCGACGTCGATGCGCGGATCCTGGCCCGCAACCCTTATGCGTTGCCGGAGGGCTGACAACGACTTCCGAAAGTCAGGTCACGTCGTCCTTCCGCGGCTTGTAGATCAGCATCAGGTTCCGGACGTAGATGAAGACGGCCAGCACCTGACCGATGATGATGATCGGCTCGCGGCGGACCAGCCCGTAGACCAGCGTCAGGCCTCCCCCGAAGATGGAGATGAACCAGAAGGCGACCGGCACGACGCTCCGGCCGGCCCGCTCGCTCGCGATCCACTGCACCACGAAGCGCATCGCGAAGACGATCTGGGCAACGAGGCCGAACAGCACCCACAGATCGAACTTCGCGACAAAGACGTCGTAGAGGTATTCGCTGAGGTTCTCGGAGAGTTGGAAGATCATCAGCCGTCGTACCTGATCCGCGGCACCCGCTTGCGGCGCCGGATGAGCCACCAGACGCCGAAGAGGTCGAGGATGCCGCTCCAGAGGCGGTCGAAGAAGCCGTAATGCGACGAGCCGGCCGTGCGCGGCCGGTCGACCACATCGACATGCACGACGCCGTATCCCTCGCGCTTCACCAGCGCCGGCAGGAAGCGGTGCAGGGAATCGAAGAAGGGCAGCGCCAGGAAGACGTCGCGGCGAAACACCTTGTGCCCGCAGGCCGTATCCCGCGTATCGTCTTTCAGGATGGCGCTGCGGACCTTGTTGGCGATCCGCGACTGCAGCTTCTTGAACCGTCCGTCGCCGCGGCGGGTGCGCTGGCCGACCGCCAGCCCGACGCCCGGGCCGCCGCGCTCCAGGGCCGCCACGAGATCAAGCACATATTTCGGATCGTTCTGGCCGTCGCCGTCGAGCGTCGAGATCACGTCGGCCCGTGCGGCCCGCACGCCGGTGAGGATCGCGGCGCTCTTCCCGCAGCTCTCCTCGTGCACGATCACGCGGAGCCAGTCCCGGTCGGCGCGGGCGAGTTCGCGCAGGCTCTCGTCCGTCGAGCCGTCCACCACGTAGACCACCTCGAAGGGCGCGAGCGGGGCCAGGACCGTGTCCAGCTCAGAAAGCTGCTGTCCGATCGAGCCGGCCTCGTTCTTGGCCGGGATTACGACCGACAGGCGCAACCGCATTCCGGTTCCGGCCGCCTTCTCGGCCGTCGTTGCGGTCTCAATCACTGGCCGGCCCGATAGACGCCGATATCGGCCCGGCGCCCCCCGTTGATGTTGAACCCAGTGACGCGGCTCACCGGCTCGCGCGTGGCCCGGTCGCCCAGCGCCTCACGGAAGGCCGGCTCGAAGCGGCTATCCACGAAGAGCACGCGGCAGCCCGGTTGGGCGAGGAAATCGGCCGCCTCCTTACCCGTCTCGACCATGTCCAGCGAGGTGCCGACGAGGAAGACGAGGCTCGGCTCGCGATAGCCGAGCGTCGCAACCGGCGCGCCCGGGCAGCCGGCCGCCTCGGCCGCCGCCGCGAGGCGGGGCGAGAGCTTCAGCGATTGTAGGGCGGGCTGCGTGAAGCCGAAAACGCCTATCGCGAGGATCGGCGCAGCTGCCACGCCCACGATCGCCGCACGGGTCACCTCGCCGCGGGCGAAATAGACCCAGGACGCGATCGCGACCGCGCTGGCGGCCAGGAGGAACGGCAGGCCGGCGACCGGGAGCGTGCGATCCAGCGTCCACGTCCCGAAGCACAGGCCGACCGTCAGGCCGACCGGGATCAGGGGCATGGCGAGGTAGGCAATCCGCGCGCCCGGCCGGTGCGGACCGACATAGCCCTCCGTCATTGCCCGGACAGCCAGGATGGCGAGGGCGGGATAGAGCGGCATCACGTAGTGCGGCAGCTTCGTCGAGACCGCCTCGAAGATCACCCAGGCCGGAAGAACCCAGGCGAGAAGGAATGCCGCCCAATCCTCGTGCCGACGGATCCAGGCGAAGGGGGCCGCGATCGCGGCGAGGAGCGCCGCCGGCCAGAAGGTTGCGAAATAGGCGACGAGGTAGAAGCCGGGCGGTGCCCCGTGCTTCTGCTGCCCGGTCGTTACCTTGCCGAGCATGTCGTCGCCGACGGCAAGGCGGTAGAACTCGCCGCCCGACTTCCAGGCGATCGCCACGAACCAGGGCAGGACGGCGACGACGATGATGGCCAGGCCCAGCCAGGGCCGCAGCCCCCGCAGCCACGCGACCGAGCGCTCCCGGATGGACAGGGTGGCGGCAGCCAGCCCGGTGAACATGAGCACCATCGGGCCCTTGATCAGGATCCCGAGCGCGACCGCGGCCCAGAAAATCAGCACCGTCCGGGTCGGCTGCCGGGCCATTCCCCGCGCCAGCCACATCCGGGCCAGCGCGCCCATGGCGGCGACACAGCAGGCCAGCAGCATCGCGTCGGTCTTGGCGAGCCGCGCCTCCACCATGAGGATGACGGAGGATGCCATGAAGGCGGCGGCCAGGAAGGCCTCGCGGCGGCCCGCGAAGGCAAGCGCCGCCCAGTAGGTCAGCAGCACCCCGCCGATCGCCCCGAGCAGCGAGGGGGTTCGGTAGAGCCAGATGGTCGTGCGGGCAGCCGGCACCCCGAGCGCCTCGCCGGCCGAGACGGCGGCGGCCTGCATCCAGTGGATGCCGATCGGCTTCTTGTACCGCGCCTCGTCCTGGAACCGGATGTCGACGAAATCACCCGTCTCGAGCATCTGCTTCGTCGCCTGGGCAAAGCGCGGCTCGTCCCTGTCCATAGGCTGGAGCGACGCGAGGCCGGGCAGGAAACAGGCGAGCGACAGCGCCAGGAGCACGGCGCAGGCCCGGCCGTGACTCCGCTCGACGAAGGAGAGGAGTCGCTCGGACCAGGAGGGCTCGCGGCCGATATCAATGGGGGCTGTGCGGGATGCGGCGAGGCCGGCCATGGAATCCTCACGCGGCCGGGCGGCCAGCATCCGCCCGCCGCTATGCTGTTCGGCAGGGCCGCCCTGTCGGGCAATCGCCGTCCGAAGTCAAACCTTCGCGCCGGGATGGCGGCGAATGGCGAACCCGTGCCAGTAAGGCCGGAAGGTAGCGGAGCAGGACCGTCACATGGCGCATCATCGCATCGAAGCCGGGGCCGAAACGGTCCATTGGGGCTATTTCGACGCAGCGCTCCCGCCGGTGCTGACGATTGCGTCCGGCGACACGGTCACGATCTCGACGGTCTCAGGCGCCCCCGACGTAATGCCGCTTCCCCCGCTCCACGTGCCGGAGAGTCTCAGGGCTGTTCAGGCGGAAGTTCCCAACAGGCTCCCCGGCCACATGTGCACCGGCCCCGTCGCGATCCGGGGCGCCAAGGCCGGCCAGGTGCTCGAGGTCCGGATCGACGCCATCGAGTTGCACTACGACTGGGGCTACACCTTCGCGGCTCCCCTGAAGGGCGTCCTCCCCGACGAGTTGAGCGAACGCCACCTGATCCACATCCCGCTCGACCGGGACCGGATGGTGGGCCGCCTCCCCTGGGGACTGGAACTCCCGCTCAGGCCGTTCTTCGGCGTCATGGCCGTCGCGCCGCCTGAGGGCTGGGGCATGGTGTCGACGCTGCCGCCCCGGCGAAACGGCGGCAATCTCGACAACAAGGAGCTGGTCGCGGGCACGACGCTGTACCTCCCCATCCATGTCGACGGCGCGAACTTCTCCGTCGGGGACGGCCACGGCGTCCAGGGCGATGGCGAGGTCTGCATCACGGCGATCGAGACGGGCCTGATCGGCACCTTCACGCTCACGATACGGGACGACTTGAGGCTCGAGTGGCCGATGGCCGAGACGCCGACCCACGTCATGACGATGGCCTTCCACCCGGATCTCGACGATTGCGCGCGGATCGCGCTCGATCTGATGATCGGTCTGATCGCGGCCCGCACGGGCCTGACCCGCGCGGAGGCCTACATGCTCTGCAGCCTGGCTGCCGATCTCCGGGTCACGCAGATGGTCAACGGAAACAACGGCATACACTGCATGCTGCCGAAATCCTGTCTCGTCGGCCGGAGCTGAAGCCCGCGCTCAGCCGTTCCTGGCAAGGCGCGGACCCAGCCCGAGGCTCGGCGCCAGCACGATGGCGGCCGGCGCCGCATCCCGCAGCCGGCGCGCGGTCTCGACCACCTCCATGGCGTTCTCGTAACCCTGCCTGAGGTCGATGATCGAGATATCCGGGCCGAAGAGGCTCCTGTGCTCCCGCGTGAAGGCCGCGGCCGCCACCATGGTGGGGGCTCCCTCCAGAAAGACATAGAAG
>JAFAEL010000228.1 GCA_023423995.1 Pseudomonadota bacterium
GATGGTGGGCGGTGACGGGATCGAACCGCCGACCCTCTCGGTGTAAACGAGATGCTCTACCGGCTGAGCTAACCGCCCGTGAGGCGCCGCCGGCCCGGGCCGGCAACGGATATTACTGCGAGTTGACCGCGCTTCTCAACTGAGCGCCGGCCCTGAACTTGGGTGTCTTCTGGGCCGGAACGCTGACCTTCTCTCCCGTGCGCGGATTACGGCCTTCAACCGCCCCCCGCTCGGAAACGACGAAGCTGCCGAAACCCACGAGCTTGACGTCGTCCCCCGACTTCAACGCCTGGGTGATCACCGCCACGGCCGAATCGATCGCCCTGACGACATCACCCTTAGGGAGCCCCGATCTCGCAGCAACCGCGTTGACGAGCTCTCCCTTGTTCATTCCGTCCTCCCCGTCCGTGGTACGAAAATCACATTCCAGGCCAGGGGAGTACCGTCTGGCGCAAAGAGCGCGCACAGGCAAGTCCCGCGTCGGCCGAAAACGAGAGGGGCTCCCGGCTTGCGCCGGGAGCCCCGATCCGTCTCAGCCCCGAGGGGCGTCTAGTGGGCGACGACGCCTCGGTCCTCCGCCGCGCCGCGCGGCAGCGGGAGGGGCTCCTCCCACTCGATCGGCTCCGGCTTGCCGGTCAGCGCCCGCTCGAGCACCTGGTCCATGCGGGAGACCGGCACGATCTCCAGTCCGTTCTTCACGGAATCCGGAATCTCGGCCAGATCCTTGGCGTTCTCCTCGGGGATCAGCACCGTCTTGATGCCGCCGCGGAGCGCAGCCAGGAGCTTCTCCTTCAGGCCACCGATCGGCAGCACCCGTCCGCGCAGCGTGACCTCGCCCGTCATGGCGATGTCGTGCCGGACCGGGATGCCGGTCGCCACCGACACGATGGCTGTCGCCATCGCGATACCGGCGGACGGGCCGTCCTTCGGGGTTGCGCCCTCCGGAACGTGGACGTGGATGTCGCGCCGATCGAAGAGCGGCGGCTCGATGCCGAAATCGAGCGCCCGCGACCTCACATAGGAGGCGGCGGCCGAGATCGATTCCTTCATCACGTCCTTCAGGTTGCCCGTGACGGTCATCTTGCCCTTGCCGGGCACCATGATGCCTTCGATCGTGAGCAGTTCGCCCCCGACCTCCGTCCAGGCGAGGCCCGTGACCACGCCGACCTGATCCTCGGACTCGATCTCGCCGTAGCGGAACTTCGCCACGCCGAGGAAGTCGCCCAAATTGGCCGCCGTGACCTCGATCGTCTTGACCTTCGTCAGCACGATCTCCTTCACGGCCTTGCGGACCAGGTTGGAGATCTCGCGCTCGAGGTTACGGACGCCGGCCTCGCGGGTGTAGCGCCGGACGAGCTCCAGCAGGCCATCATCCGTGATGGACCAGTCCTTCTCCGTCAGCCCGTGCTTCTTCAGCGCGGTCGGGATGAGGTGCCGGCGCGCGATCTCGCTCTTCTCCTCCTCCGTGTACCCGGCGATACGGATCACCTCCATACGGTCGAGCAGCGGAGCCGGGATGTTGAGCGTGTTCGCGGTGGTCACGAACATCACGTCCGAGAGGTCGTAATCGACCTCAAGGTAGTGGTCGTTGAAGGTGTGGTTCTGCTCCGGATCCAGCACCTCGAGGAGCGCCGCGGACGGATCACCGCGGAAATCCATGCCCATCTTGTCGATCTCGTCGAGCAGGATGAGCGGGTTCGAGGTCTTGGCCTTGCGCATCGACTGGATGATCTTGCCCGGCAGCGACCCGATATAGGTCCGCCGGTGGCCGCGGATCTCGGCCTCGTCGCGCACGCCGCCGAGCGACATGCGGACGAATTCACGACCCGTCGCCTTGGCGATCGACTTTCCGAGCGAGGTCTTGCCGACGCCGGGAGGCCCGACGAGGCAGAGGATCGGCCCGGTCATCTTGTTCACGCGCTGCTGGACGGCGAGATACTCGGTGATCCGCTCCTTGACCTTGTCCAGGCCGAAGTGATCGTTGTCGAGCACGTTCTGGGCGCCGACGAGATCCTTCTTGATCTTGGAGCGGCGGCCCCACGGGATGCCGAGCAGCCAATCGAGATAGTTGCGCACGACGGTCGCTTCCGCGGACATCGGCGACATCTGGCGCAGCTTCTTCAGCTCGCCCTTCGCCTTCTCGCGGGCTTCCTTCGTGAGCTTGGTTTTCTCGATCCGCTCCTCGAGCTCGGACAGCTCGTCCTTGCCCTCCTCGTCGCCGAGCTCCTTCTGAATGGCCTTCATCTGCTCATTCAGGTAGTACTCGCGCTGCGTCTTCTCCATCTGCCGCTTGACGCGCGTGCGGATGCGCTTCTCGACCTGCAGGACCGAGATCTCGCTCTCCATCAGGCCGAGCACCTTCTCGAGGCGCTGGGCGACCGTCGGCGTCGCGAGCACGTCCTGCTTGTCGGAGATCTTCACCGCGAGGTGGGACGCGATGGTGTCCGCGAGCTTGGACGGGTCCTCGATCTGCGTGACAGCCGAGACGACCTCCGGAGAGACCTTCTTGTTCAGCTTCACGTAGTTCTCGAACTCGGACACGACCGAGCGGGCGAGCGCCTCCGCCTCGACCTGATCGCCCTTGGCGTCATCGAGCGCGATGGCTTCGGCCTCGTAGAACTCCTCCGTGCGCACGTAGCTGCGCACCTTGGCGCGGGTCGCGCCCTCCACCAGCACCTTCACGGTCCCGTCGGGCAGCTTGAGAAGCTGCAGCACAGAGGCGAGCGTGCCGACGTCGTAGATCGCATCCGTCGCCGGATCGTCGTCCGTGGCGTTCACCTGCGTCGCGAGCAGAATATGGCCGTCGCCCTTCACGACCTCTTCGAGCGCGCGGATGGACTTCTCGCGGCCGACGAAGAGCGGGACGATCATGTGCGGGAACACCACGATGTCCCTCAGGGGAAGGACAGCATAATTCCCGACGGTGCCAGGCTCGACGGGCTGGCGGGTCTTCGGATCTGTCATGGAACGTCCTTAAAATATTCGCCTTCGCGTCCCCTCGGCTGAGCAGGAGCTTGAGCGATCAACCGGGCGCTCACGCCGACTTGGATCGGCTGCGACCGGTACGCTGGAACGCACCTCGGTGGAATGAGCGTACGCCGTGGGCGTATCGGTAAAGTGGCGAGCGGGAGCCCCGCTTTCAAGCAACGTTCCGTCGCAGGCGGGGTACCGCACACAGCGGATTCAGGCACGCGTCCGAGGGGCGAATGCCTGCGCCGCATGGCAGGCCGGCCGGGATGCGAGCACGGTCCCGGCATCGAGGAGATAGCCAGGACCGTTCGCATCACGGCAATCACGCGCTCGCCGCGCTGGGGGTCTCGCGTTCGCGGTCCGAGTGGATGAAGAGCGGCTTCGTCTTGCCCTCGACCACCTCGGGCCCGATCACGACCTGCTCGACGGATTCCAAGCCCGGCAGGTCGTACATCGTGTCGAGCAGGATGCCCTCCAGGATCGACCGCAGGCCGCGGGCGCCGGTCTTCCGCTCGATCGCCTTGCGGGCGACGACGGACAGAGCCTCCTCCTGGAAGGTGAGTTGGACGTCCTCCATCTCGAACAGCCGCTGGTATTGCTTGACCAGCGCGTTCTTCGGCTCCTGCAGGATGCGCTTCAGCGCGGTCTCGTCCAGATCCTCGAGGGTCGCCAGCACGGGCAGACGACCGACGAATTCGGGGATGAGGCCGAACTTCAGCAGATCCTCCGGCTCGACCTCGCGGAAGATCTCGCCCGTCCGCCGATCGTCCGGGGCCGAAACCGACGCACCGAAACCGATCGAGGTACCTTTTCCGCGCGCCGAGATGATCCGCTCGAGCCCGGCGAATGCGCCGCCGCAGATGAACAGGATGTTCGTCGTGTCGACCTGCAGGAATTCCTGCTGCGGATGCTTCCGGCCGCCCTGCGGCGGAACGGAAGCGACCGTGCCTTCCATGATCTTCAGCAGCGCCTGCTGCACGCCCTCGCCCGACACGTCGCGGGTTATCGACGGGTTGTCGGACTTGCGCGAGATCTTGTCGATCTCGTCGATGTAGACGATGCCGCGCTGCGCCCGCTCGACATTGTAGTCGGAGGCCTGGAGCAGCTTGAGGATGATGTTCTCGACATCCTCGCCGACATAGCCGGCCTCCGTCAGCGTCGTCGCGTCCGCCATCGTGAACGGAACGTCGAGGATCCGGGCGAGCGTCTGCGCGAGCAGCGTCTTGCCCGAGCCCGTCGGCCCGATCAGCAGGATGTTCGACTTCGCGAGTTCGACGTCCTGGTGCTTCGTCGCATGCGCCAGGCGCTTGTAGTGGTTGTGCACCGCGACCGAGAGAACCTTCTTCGCGTGCTCCTGGCCGATGACGTAGTCGTCCAGGACGCGACGGATCTCCTTGGGGGTCGGAACGCCGTCACGCGAACGCACCAGCGAGGACTTCGACTCCTCGCGGATGATGTCCATGCAGAGTTCGACGCACTCGTCGCAGATGAAGACCGTGGGGCCTGCGATGAGCTTGCGAACCTCGTGCTGGCTCTTGCCGCAGAACGAGCAGTAGAGCGTGCTCTTCGAGTCGGTGCCGCCAGCCTTGCTCATCTTATGTCTCCGCTCGGATCGCAGGCGTCTGGCGCCTGCGAATCGTCTCTCAGGGTAGGTGGCGCCGGGCTAAGAAAAGGTAGCCACCTTCTTCCATGCTCCCCGCCCGCCCCCGACCTCTCGCAAACGCGAGAAGCCCCGGGAAGGATGCAAACACGCGGGGGAGGCCGATTCAATAGGAACGAAAGCGGTCAAATCGCACAGCTGCGCCGCCCGCCGCGCGCGGCGGCTCAGGCTGCGGCCGCCGCTTCCGGCCTCTTGACCAGCACCTGGTCGATGAGGCCGAACTCCTTGGCGGCTTCGGCCGTCATGAAGTTGTCGCGCTCGAGCGCCTGCTCGACCGCCTCGAGGTCGCGGCCCGTGTGCTTGACGTAGATCTCGTTGAGCCGCCGCTTGAGCGCCTCGATCTCGCGCGCGTGGATCAGGATGTCCGTCGCCTGGCCCTGGAACCCGCCCGACGGCTGGTGGACCATGATGCGGGCATTCGACAGCGCGAAGCGGTGATCCTTCTCGCCGGCGGCAAGAAGCAGCGAGCCCATGGAGGCGGCCTGGCCGACGCAGAGCGTGGCGACAGGGCAGCGGATGAACTGCATGGTGTCGTAGATCGACAGGCCCGAGGTCACCACGCCGCCCGGCGAGTTGATGTAGAAGGAGATCTCCTTTTTGGGGTTCTCCGCCTCGAGGAACAGGAGCTGCGCCACGATGAGCGAAGCCGAGTAGTCCTCGACCGGGCCGGTCAGGAAGATGATCCGCTCGCGGAGAAGCCGCGAGTAGATGTCGAACGCACGCTCGCCGCGGTTCGACTGCTCGACCACCATCGGCACGAGCGTGTTGTTGAAGACGTCTACCGGATCTCTCATCTGTCGCTTCGCTCCGGAGGCAGCCCGGCCGAACTAGCCGGCCGGGACGAACCCCATCCCCCAATCACGCAGCGGCGTTGTCGGCCGCCTTCGTCTCGTCCTCGTCGCGGAACAGCTCCTCGCGGGAGACCTGCTCCTCGACGACATTGACCCGCTCCAGCAGGTGATCGACCGTCTTCTCCTCGAGGATCGGAGCCCGAAGCTCCGCCTTCGCGGCAGGATTCTTCTGGAAGTATTCCCACACCTGGCGCTCCTGGCCAGGGTACTGACGGACCCGCTCCACGAGGGCGCGATCGACTTCCTCGTCCGTCACCTGGATATCGGCACTCGAGCCGACCTGCGCAAGGACGAGCCCGAGGCGGACCCGGCGCTCGGCGATGCGGCGATATTCCGCACGCGCCTCTTCCTCGGTCGTGCCCTCGTCCGCGAAGGTGCGGTTGTTGTTCTTCAGGTCAGCCTCGACCTGCGACCACACGGCCGCGAATTCCTGCTCGACGAGGCCGGCCGGGAGCTCGAAGGAATACTTCTTGTCGAGCGCGTCCAGGAGCTCCTTCTTCACCTTCCGGCGGGACTGGGCGTCGAAGTCGCGCTGGATGGCCGAGCGGACTGCGTCGCGGAGCGCCTCAAGCGATTCCATGCCGAAGGCCTTGGCGAACTCCTCGTCGACGGTCACCTCGCCGGGAGCCTGCACTTCCTTCACGACGACCTCGAACTCGGCCGCCTTGCCGGCGAGTTCGGCCGAGCCGTAGTTCTCCGGGAAGGTGACGCTGACGGTCCGCGTCTCGCCGGCCTTCGCGCCGACGAGCTGCTCCTCGAAGCCGGGGATGAAGGAGCCCGAGCCGAGCTCGACCGTGATGTCGTTCGCGGTCCCGCCCTGGAAGGCTTCGCCGTCGATGCGACCGACGAAATCGACCACGACACGGTCGCCGTTGGCGGCCTCTGCGCCCTCGCCCTTGTCGGCGAACGAGCGGTTCTGGGCGGCCATGCGCTGGAGCGCCGTGTCCAGCTCCTCGTCCGTCACCGGGGCGACGACCTTCTTCAGCGTGACGTCCGACACATCGGCGAGTTCGAAGGTCGGCAGGACCTCGACCGCGACCGTGAAGTCGAGGTCGCCCTTGGCGTCGAGCGCCTTCTCGACCTCGGCCTGATCGCTGGCCATGTCGACCTTGGGCTCGAGGGCCAGCTTCAGGTTGTTGTCCTGGATGATCTTGCGGTTCGCCTCGTTGACGGCGTTCTGGACGACGTCCGCCATGACCGAGCGGCCGTACAGCCGGCGCAGATGCGCGAGCGGCACCTTGCCAGGGCGGAAGCCGTTGATCCGCACCCTGTCCTTCAGGGTGGACAACTCGCTGGTGAGCCTTTGCTCGAGCTCGGTCGCAGGCAGAGTCACCTTGAACTCACGCCGCAAACCCTCTGATCTCGTCTCGGTCACCTGCATCGAAATCGCCTCTTGTGCCTGCAGCCGCAGCGCCCGGCACCGATTTTCCGGTGGGGCGTCGGCTGCCAAATCTTCGAACCCGTCGCGACGGAATGGTGCGGGCGGAGGGACTCGAACCCCCACGACTTTCGCCGCTGGAACCTAAATCCAGTGCGTCTACCAGTTCCGCCACGCCCGCTTCACGCCGCGTCGCGGTCGTGGCGGCTCTTCCCATAGATGTTGAATTCCGGCAACCCTGAGGCCGAAACCCTTCCCGCCGACATATAGTAGAGGAACAGCACCGCGAGTAGGCGTGCGGCCTGGGAACGGCATGTCGCCCTCCTGCGTCGTCAGCTACCTGGATTGAGCAATCGATGGCCGACACGTTCACCTTCAGCCGGCGCGGCGCGCTCGCCGGCCTTGCCGCGACGCTCATTCCGTTGCGGGCCCATGCACAGGAGTCGCGGGCGGTACCGCCCGGCACCGGCCCACAGCCCGTTCTCCTCCGCGCCGCAC
>JAFAEL010000250.1 GCA_023423995.1 Pseudomonadota bacterium
GGGTAGAGTTCCGGCAGCCGGACCGAGAGCGGCAGGGCGAGGAGGGCGAGAAGCGGGACGGTCCGGGCTGCCGCCTCGGCCTCGGAGCGGACCGGGTCGAGCCAATGCTCGCCCAGGATATGGCCGAGCATCAGCACGCCGAGGCTCCCGACCGCGAGGCCGCTCCCGACCACGAAGGCAAGGTACCAGGCCTCCACGGCCGGTCCGGACGGGAGCAGGAAACCCAGGGCCGAGGCCGCTGCCCCGCAGACGACGATGATCGCGACCCGCGTCCAGGAGACCGGGCCCGCCCGCCCCTGGTCGGTCTCGCTCACGGTGCATTCCCCATGCGGGAGACATGCTCGGCAATGGCCCAGGAATCCGCATTTCCGACCTGCTCGGCCATCGGCCGCATCCGGCCGTGTCCATGGCGGATGACGTCCATAATCCGGTCCGGGGAGCGCGCCGCCTCGTCCAACTCCGCGAAGGGGAGCGGGGCCGGGAAGCCGCGCCGGACGACCGGCCCGTCCCCGCGCCCAGTCGGGCCGTGACAGGGCGTGCAGAAGGCCGCGTAGCCCTCCGCACCCCGCGCCAGCAGGCCGGGCGTCACGGCCGGCTTCTCCGCCGAGGCGCCCGGGAACGGGCGCGGCACGGAGCCTTCCGGCAGGGTGCCGGAGGGCCGCATGACGGCACGCGTGGCGGCGTTCTCCGGCCGTTCCTCCGTGCCGCTGTCGCAGGAAGCCGCGACCAGGGCGACGAGAGCCGAGGCGAGCAGCGCCCTCACGCCTCCACCTCCGCCACGCGCCGGGGCTCGAGCGCGGCGAGGAAGCGGCCGGTCGCCGCCGCATCAAATAGCGGGTCCTCGCACCGGATCACGAGGAAGAAGCGGTCCTGCGAGGCGCGCTCGAAGCCCGGCACGGCGAAGACCGGGTGGTCCAGCCGCGGCAGGCGCAGGCTGACCAGCATGCCGATCAGGGTCGCGGCACCGGCCCATAAGATGGCCACGATGATGGTCGCCGGGATGAAGGCCGGCCAGGCATGGAGCGGGCGCCCGCCGACATTGATCGGGTAGTCGACGGCGTTCATCCAGTATTGGAGGAAATATTGCAGCGCCGCCCCGAATGCCCCTGCGAGAACCGCGATCCAGGGCAGGATGCGCGGGTGGTAGCCGAGCGAGCGCGCGAGATCCCGCATCGGGAACGGCGCGTAGACGTCGAGCCTCGCATAGCCCGCCTTCCGGGTCGCCTCGACGGCGCGCGTCAGGGCCTCGTGGTCGGTGAACTCGGCGATGAGGCCGTGGAGCGGCGCCGCCATCACGCGCGCTCCATGTGCTCGTCGTGCCGCGCCTCGAACATGGAGACGACCGGCAGGAAGCGCGCGAACAGGAGCAGCAGCGCGGCGAAGAGCCCGATCGTGCCGGCGAGGAGCCCCGTCTCGACGAGCGTCGGCGTATAGCTTCGCCACGTCGAGGGCAGGTAATCCTTCTGCAGCCCGCCGATCAGCAGCGAGAAGCGGTCGCACCAGACACCCGCATTCACGCCGATGCCGGCGAGAACCGGGACGACAAGGCCGATGCGCCACGAGCGCCGCCAAAGGAGCTGAGGCACGAGCACCATCAGCAGTGTCGCCGCGATCGCGTAGCCCGCATAGGGCCCGGTCCAGCGGTTGAGCATGGCCTCGCGGCGGACCGGCTCGGCCATGAGCGCCGCCAGGACCTCGTCGAGGAACAGGTAGCCCGCCACGAGCCCGCTCCCCAGGACGAGCTTGCCGAGGAGGTCCATGTCCTCGTCGTCGATGACGAAGCCGAGATCCAGCGACCGGCGCAGGATCGCCGCGACGAGGAGGACCGTCGCGAGCCCCTGGGTGAGGCCGGAGGCCACGAATTGGAGCGGCAGCCGCGTGTCGTGCCAGCCGGGCACGAGGGTCGAGGCGAATTCGAACGCGACCGTGGACTGCATCACGAGGATGAGCGGCAGGACGAGGATCGCGGCGATCCGGTAGGCGACCTGGTGATAGGCCCATTGCCGCAGCGAGAAGCGCCAGCCGAGCGCCAGGATGCCGTAGACCCGCGCCGCCCGGAGGGAGCGCGCGCGGTCGCGCAGGGTCGCGAGATCCGGGATCAGCCCGACATACCAGAGGAGCGAGGTGATGATGACGTGGGTCGAGATCGCCCAGAAATCCCAGGTGAGCGTCGAGCGGAATTGCGGCCAGACCTCGAAGGTCGCGGGATAGGGAAAGGTCCAGTAGAACAGCCAGGGCCGCCCGAGATGGATGATCGGGAACATGGCCGCGCAGGCGACCGCCATTAGCGCCGCGCCTTCCGCGAAGCGGTTCACGGAGGTGCGCAGGTCGTGCCGGCGCAGCACGAGGATGGCGGCGAAGAGCGAGGCCCCGTTCGCGACGCCGATCCACCAGGCGTAGTTGATGAGGTCGAAGCCCCAGACGAAGGGGATGTTGATGCCCCACACGCCGACGCCGCGCAGCCAGGAGGCGCCGAGCGTCACGGCGAGCGTCAGCACCATCAGGCCGGACAGCCCCAGAGACAGGCGCCACAGCGGCCCGAAGCCCGGGGAGAGCGGCTTGTCCGCGATCCGCTTCGCGGCCGGGGCGGTGACGGTCTCCTCGCTCACGGCCCCTCCCCGCCCGGAACCACGCGG
>JAFAEL010000273.1 GCA_023423995.1 Pseudomonadota bacterium
GCGCGGCCCGGATCGTCCAGCGCGCGCCAGAGCGTCAGGATCCCCCAATACATCAGGAAGACCACGAGCACGGAGGTGAGGCGCGCGTCCCAGACCCAGTAGGTGCCCCACATGGGCTTGCCCCAGAGGGAGCCGGTGACGAGGCAGACGAGCGTGAAGGCGGCCCCGATCGGGGCCGCGGCCCGCTGCGAGACATCGGCGAGCGGGTGGCGCCAGACGAGCGTTCCGAGCGCCGAGATGGCCATGATCGAGTAGAAGAAGAGCGCCAGCCACGCCGCCGGGACGTGGATGTACATGATCCTCACCGTCTCGCCCTGCTGGTAATCAGCCGGGGAGGCCAGGAAGGCGAGATAGAGACCATAGGCGGCGAGCAGCGCCGCCGCGACCGCGAGCGGCGGGAGCGCGTAGCCCGACAGGCGCATGAAGGTCGCAGGATTGGCGAGCCGCGTCAGCATGATGGGTGGCTAATCTGGTGGCGTCCCGTCCGCAATGGAACCCGGAGAGTTACTTAGTCGCCGCCCCTGAGAGCGGCCGCCGCCCCGAGACAACCGACCGCGGCCCCGGCGAGCGTCAGGGCGGCCAGGATCGTCAGGGCCTGGCCGCTGCCGGGATTGGCCGGATCGGCCGCCGCGACGCCGAAAATCAGCGTCGGCACCATCAGGGGCACGACCAGGATGGCGATCACGAGGCCGCCGCGCCGGATCGAGGCCGCCAGCGCGGCCCCGATCGCGCCCGCGAAGGTCAGGGCAGGGGTGCCGATGAGGAGAGACAGCGCCGTGCGGAGCAGGGCCGACGGCTCGAGCGCCACCAGCAGGCCGAAGAGCGGCGCGAAAAGAGCGAGCGGCAGTCCGGTCGCGATCCAATGCGCCGTCGCCTTGGCCAGGACGACGAGTTCGAAGGGCGCCGGCGAGAGCCGCATGAGGTCGAGGGAGCCGTCCTCCTCGTCCGCCTGGAAGAGGCGGTCGAGGCCGATCAGGGTGGCCAGGACGCCGGCGATCCAGAGGATCGCGGGGCCGATCCGGGAGAGGAGGTTCAGGTCCGGCCCGAGCCCGAACGGGATCAGGGTCACGACCATCAGGAAGAAGACGAGGCTGAGCCCGCCCGCCCCGCCGACGCGGGTCGCGAGCGCAAGGTCGCGGCGGACGAGCGCCAGGAAGATCCGCATCATGCGCCGAGCCTCAATTCGCGCGCATTCTCGAGCGGCAGGGGCGCGTGGGTGGCGGCGAGGATCAGCCCCCCGCCCGCGAGGTGCTCGGCCATGATGCCGGCGAGGAGTTTCTGGCCCGACGTGTCGAGCGCCGTCAGCGGTTCGTCCAGCAGCCAGAGGGGACGGCGGGCGACGAGGAGCCGCGCGAGCGCCACCCGGCGGCGTTGGCCCGCCGACAGGTAGGCGACCGGGAGATGCGCCGCGCCGGGAAGCCCGACCCGGGCCAGAGCCTCGGCCGGTGCGAGCGACGGGCTTCCGAGGAGATCTGTCGCGAAGGCGAGATTTTCCTGGACCGTTAGGGAGCCCTTCAGGCCGTCGCGGTGCCCGACGAGGTGGAGCGACTCGGGAAGCGTGCGCTCGCCGATCCCTGATACCCGGATCTCGCCCGCATGGCGCTGCACGAGCCCGGCGATGGCGGCGATCAGGGTCGACTTGCCGGCGCCGTTCCGGCCCGTGACGGCGAGCGCTTCCCCGGCTCCCAGCGTGAAGGACAGGTGCTCGAAGACGCGACGGCCGGCACGCCGGCAGGCGAGATTGTCGACCGCAAGCTGCAAGACGGTGCCTCGGACGGGATGAACCGTCCCGATACAGCATTCGGACCCCGTGGCGAACGGGGGCGGCCCCTAGGTTGCCGTGGCCCGCGGGCTCATGGCCCTCACCCCGAGCAGCATCAGGCCGCAAAGGCCCGCCGTGAAGATCGCGACCGGCCAGATCCCCTGCGCCGCGAAGGCGGCTGCGCAGGCCCAGAGGATGGACGAGAACGCCTCCGCGAAGGTCGCGATGCGGGAGGAGGTCTGGCGGCGTCGGAACTGGCTTCGCCGGGCCTGCGACCGGAACCAGAGCTGGATGGCCGTGGCGGAGGCGGCCGCAATCGTGATCCCCCCGGCGGCGACGAGCGCCGTCTCGAGCGACAGGACGGAGACCAGCACGAGGATGGGCGCGACCGCGATCCCGACAATTCCGAGCACGGCCTCGATCTTGGCCCGCACGATCTGCCGCGGCGCTATAGGAGCGGATTGGACGAGGTCCGGCGCGTCCTCGCCGGAGACGGCGAGCCAGGCGAGGCCGCCGGCGAGCTGGCCCGACGCCATGACGAGCACGGGAACCAGCACGGCGAGCGCATTCGCGCCCTCCCCAAAGCTCCGCCAGAGGAGCAGGGCGGCGGGAAGCAGATAGAGGATCTGCATCAGGGTCTGGGAGATCAGCCATGGGTCGCGCCGGAGCAGCACCCATTCCTTCTCCCGCAGCACGCGGGCGGGCGTGCGGGCCCGAAAGACGGTTCGTTTCCGGATTTGCGCTGCCGTTTCGGCCAGGGCTGTGCCGCGGGCCGCGATGGCCTGCGAGGCAAAGCCTGGAGCGACGACGGCTACGACGGCCCCGAGCAGGGCGAGCGATGCGAGGAGCAGGACTGCGAGGCTCGCCGGATCCCCGAGGAGGGCCTTCGCGGGCAGCCAGACGATGCTCTCCGCGGATGGTGCCCGCGACACGAGCCAGTCGGAGGTGAGCACGCCGAGGCGTGACGGATCGTCGAAGGAGAGGATCGCGGCCGCCTGGATGGCGATGGCGAACGCCGCTCCGACGATCGCGGCCACGACCTGCGCGACGGAGCGCGTCCGAACCGGGCCGACCAGTCGGAACAGCGCGGCCGTGGTCCCGACCGCGACGGCCGCCGCCAGGATGCCGAGGGCGCAGAGCGCCAGGTGGCTGAGCAGCCAGCCCGGACCGTCGAGGAGGACCAGGACGTCGATGACGGGGGTCGCGAGCAGCATCGCCATGAGCGAGGCTCCCGCCGCGATGCCGGCGATCCGGACAGCGAACAGGCTTTGCGCCGGCATTGGCGAGGACAGGATGAGGTCGAGGTCGCCCCGGGCATAGAAGGCCCGCGTCACGGACTCGATCGCCTGGGACAGCAGCAGGCACCAGGACAGGAGAGCACAGCCGGTGACGAGCGTGAGGGTGCGGAGATCCGGCACGATGCCGTCCCTGAGCGCCGCGCTGACGAAGCTGTAGGCCAGCAAGTGAAAGAAGCCGAAGAGCAGCGCCAGGACGGAGCCGCCGATGATCCGGCGCTTGAGCGAGCCGCCGAACAGGATCGCCGAAGCGTCGCGCCAGGCGAGCCTGATCTCGTGCCGGGCGAACCAGGCCAGGGAGGCGAAGCTCATGCGGCGACGCCGGGCGCGCCCACGAGGTCGAGGAATACGTCCTCCAGGCTGGTCCCGCCGCGCCCTGCAAGGCGTCGCAGCTCGTCCAGCGTGCCTTCCGCGATCAGCCTTCCGCGGGCGATCACGCCGATCCGCTCGGCCATGCGCTCGGCGACCTCCAGGATATGCGTCGTCATGATGACGGTGACGCCGGTGCGCACGCGCTCCAGCAGTACGTCCTTCACGATCCTGGCCGCGGCCGCATCGAGGCCGGTGAGCGGCTCGTCGAGGATGATCAGCCGAGGCTGGTGGATGAGCGCGCCGGCGAGTGCCACCTTCTGGCGCATCCCCTTGGACAGGCCTTCGCAGCGCCGGTCCGCCTCGCGCTCCAGCCCCAGGCGGACGATCAGCTCCCGTGCGCCCCTTTCCGCCTCGGCCGGGTCCATGCTCCAGAGCCCGGCGACGAATTCCAGGTATTCGAGCGGCGTGAGCTTGTCGTAGATCATCGGCTCGTCGGAGACCCAGGCGACGAGGCGTCTTGCCTCGACGGGGTCGGCGAGGGCGTCGAGGCCGCAGATCCGGATCGAGCCGGCATCGGGGCGGATGAGGCCGGCGACCATCCTGAGGGTGGTGGTCTTCCCGGCGCCGTTCGGTCCCAGCAGCGCATAGAAGCTCCCCGCTCCGACCACGAGGTCGAGCCCGTCCACGGCCGGGCGATCGAAGGATTTCGTGAGGCCCCGGATCTCGAGAGCGGGCGCGGCAGGCGGCGACATGACGTCTCCGGACGGATGTGGCCGAACGATCTCACGAGCCGGTTGAGTGCCCATGAATCGAATAGCCGCGATTCACGCGGGGCTTTTCAGTGCCGGTGTGACAGATTCGCCACGCAGGCCGACCGAGGCGGATGGGGAGGTGATTTGCCTAGCTATCGCCGCAAAATCCCGCCAACGACCAAGATCGCGCAAGTAAAGCCGGACGCGGTGGAGTGTTAGCGACACGTTAACCATCCGTCCGGGATGGGTTGCGCCGCAGTAAGGTCTGCGTAAGGCTAACGAACCTAAGTATCGGGGCTTGAGGTCCGGACCCGACCGGACCCGAGTAGCGGGGTCAGTCATGAAGCGCCTCCTGATCGGAGCGGCACTCTCGCTCGCGCTTGCCGCCTGCAACGATCAATACGCCTCGACCGGTCGGTCGCTTGCGCCGATTCCGCCCCAGACCCAGGCCCTGATGGCCTCGAAGGGCATGTCGAAGAGCGACCCAATCCTGGTCCGCGTCTTCAAAAAGGAATCCGAGCTCGAGGTCTGGAAGCGCACCGTCGACGGCGAATACGCGCATCTGAAGACCTACCCGATCTGCCGCTGGTCGGGGCAGCTCGGGCCGAAGCGCCGCGAGGGCGACCGTCAGGCGCCGGAGGGCTTCTATACGATCACCCCGGGCCAGATGAACCCGAACTCGTCCTACTACCTGTCCTTCGATACCGGCTTTCCGAACGCCTATGACCGCGCCCATGGCGGGACCGGCTCCTACCTGATGGTGCATGGGAGCTGCTCGTCCCGCGGCTGCTACGCCATGACGGACGAGGGCATCGCGGAGGTCTACGCCCTGGCGCGCGAGGCCTTCGCGGGCGGCCAGAGGGGTTTCCAGTTCCAGGCCTATCCGTTCAAGATGACGGCCGAGAACCTGGCGAAGTTCCGGAAGGATCCGAACATCGCCTTCTGGCGCAACCTCAAGGAAGGCAACGACGTCTTCGAGATCACGAAGCGCGAGGCCAAGGTCGCCGTGTGCGGCGGCCGCTATGCCTTCAACACGGTCGGGAACGGCTGCA
>JAFAEL010000067.1 GCA_023423995.1 Pseudomonadota bacterium
CCTACTGGCACCTCTCGGCCGAGGCGAACGCCGCGATCCTGGAAGATCAGAAGAACGTCGAGCATGCCTGTGAGGCCGAGACCTCGATGATGCTCGCGCTCGCGCCGGATCTCTGTGACCCGTCCGAGTTCAAGAACGCGATCGGCCCGACCAACCCGTCGCATACCGAGGTGGCCGGCAGCCTCGCCGTCCACCGCTGGCGGTCCTTTGAGGCCCGGACCAGCCACGGCGCCCTCGGAAACCCGACGCGGGCGAGCGCCGACAAAGGCGAGCGCCTGATCGAGGCGGCCGCGGAGGCGATCGCGAAGCTGCTCCGGAACGATGCGTTCTGGGCGATGACCTATTGAGGATGCCGGGAATGTGCGCCGCCGCGCCGGTTCGGGGATTTTCGGTTTGAACCACGCTCTCGGGGAGGTCCTCGGCTATCCGGACCTCATTCTCCATGGCGGCCGCATCGTCACGGCCGATGCCGCCTTCACGATCGCGGAAGCCGTCGCGATCCGGGATGGGCGGTTTCTCGCCGTCGGCCGCTCTGACGAGATCCTCCGGCTCGCCGGCCCGCACACCGAGACCGTCGACCTTGCCGGGAAGACGGTGCTGCCCGGCCTCATCGACACGCATGCGCATGTCGAACGGGCTGGGCTTCTGAACTGCACCGTCGGGTTCGAGGGCGTCTCGAGCATCGACGAGGCGCTCGCGCGCGTCAGGGCAGGCGCGGACCGGACCCCCGGCGGCGAATGGATCCGGGGACGGGTCTGGCACCCCTTCGCCCAGTTGCGCGAGAAGCGCTTCATCACCCGCTGGGAACTCGATCAAGCTGCACCGGATCACCCGGTCTTCCTTCCGGTGAGCCACTTCTCCCTCGTAAACAGTCGGGCGCTCGCGCTCGCCGGCATCACGCGAGACACGCCGGATCCGGACGGCGGCAAGATCCATCGGAATGCGGACGGGGAGCCGACGGGCATCCTGGAGGAGGCCGCCGAGGAACTCGTCGAGCGGCTGCTGCCGCCCTGGACCTTCGACGAGCAGTTCGCGCAGATGAAGGACGCGATGGCGTACTTCAACGCCTTCGGCCTCACGAGCGCGATCAGCGCAGCGGTCTCGCCGGGCGACTTGCGCGTCCACCAGGCGCTGCGCGATGCCGGCCAGGCGACGCTGCGGATCAGCGCGATGTTCGCCCCGACGGGCGGGCTCAACCCGACGCTTTCGCTCGAGGAGTGGGAACGCTTCTTTTCGCGGATGGGCGTCGCTTCCGATTTCGGCGACGAGTGGCTGAGCCTCTCGGGCGTCAAGCTGCAGGTGGATGGCGGCATGACGCTGCGCACGGCTGCGATGCGCTCGGGCTACCCGGACGATCCGGATTACCGCGGCACGGTCGTGATCCCGCAGGAGCGGCTGAACGGTTTCGTCGGCATCGCGAACCGCTACGGCTGGCGCGTCGGCATCCATGCGGTCGGGGACGCCGCCGTCGATGCCGTGCTCGACGCCTACGAGGCTGCGGACCGGGAGCGATCCATCAGGGACCGCCGCTTCGTGGTCATCCATGGCAGCCTGATGCAGCCCGACCAGATGCTCCGCGCCCACGAACTCGGGGTCCGGGTCGATGCGCAGAGCGCCTTCCTTTGGAACAAGGCGGCGGCGATCGCCCGGCACATGGGCAAGGAGACGGCGGACCGCGCCATCCCGATGCGGTCGCTCATCGACAGCATGGGGCTCGACCTTCTCGGACAAGGCACGGACTATCCGATCAATCCGCTCAGCCCCTTCTGGAACATTTACGTGATGACGACGCGTCGCGACGCGACCGGAACGCTCTACGGTCCCGGCGAGGCGATCACGCGCGAGGAGGCGATCCGTCTCTACACGAGCGCCGCATCGCGCTATTCGTTCAGCGAGGGACGAACCGGATCGATCGAGCCTGGGAAGCTCGCCGACCTCGTCGTCATCTCGGCCGACATCCTCTCCGTTCCGGACGATGCGCTGAAGGACATCCAGGCGCTCCGGACGATCGTCGGCGGCCGCACGGTATTCGAGGCAGCATGAGCGCGATCAGGTCGGCTGGCGAGCGGGGCTTCGCATGAGCGCACGTCTTCGCCTCACGGACGTGCGGAAAGTCTATGGCGAGGGCGCGGACGCGTACCTCGCCTTCGACTCCATATCGCTCGACATCGCGCCGTCGGAGTTCCTGGCGATCGTCGGCCCGTCCGGTTGCGGGAAGTCGACGCTTCTGCGCATCGCGGCCGGCCTTGCGCCGGCAACGGCTGGCGGCGTCGAGCTCGACGGGCGCGCCGTGACGGGGCCGCCTCCGGGCGTCATCTACCTGTTCCAGCAATATGCGAAGTCGCTGTTTCCGTGGCGGACGGTCATCGACAACGTCATGTTCCCGCTGGAGGCCGCGCCGCGTTCGGAGCGTGGCCGGCTGAAGGAGCGGTGCTCCGAGTACCTGAAGCAGGTCGGCCTCGCCGGCTTCGAGAGCAAGTATCCCTGGCAGCTGTCCGGCGGCATGCAGCAACGCGTCGCGATCGCGCGCGCGCTCGCGGCCGAGCCGCGCGTGCTGCTCCTGGACGAGCCGTTCAGCGCGGTGGACGCGCTCACCCGGATGGAGCTCCAGTCGCTCGTGCTCGACCTGTGGCGGCAGAACGGCTTCACGGCAGTGCTGGTGACGCACGATGTCGAGGAGGCGGTGTTCCTGGCCGATCGGGTTGCGGTCCTGAGCCACCGTCCGACCACCCTGTCGGAGGTGATCGAGGTCGGGCTTCCCCGTCCGCGCGATCACATCACGACCCGGGAGGACGAGCGCTTCCTCGCGCTGCGTCACCATCTCATGGAGGCGCTCCTCGGGCGCCTGGCCCCGGCGCACGCGTGATGCGCGAGCGGCTTCTCCCGCGACTTCTCGGGCTGCTTGGGATCGCGGCCGTGCTCGGCGCCTGGGAACTGGCAGGCCGGATGGGGTCCTTGAACCCTGTCCTCATGCCGCGCCCGTCGCTCGTTGCGCAGACGCTCTGGCAGATCCTGTCCAGCGGCGAGTTCCTCGGCCCGCTCGGGCATACGCTCCTGCTCTTCGCCGTCGGTTACGGCCTCGCCTGCCTGATCGGCATCACGCTCGGCCTGCTGATGGGCGCCAGCCCGGCCATCTACGGGCTGCTCGAGCCCCTGGTGGAACTGATCCGTCCGCTGCCCAAATCGGCGCTCGTGCCGGCGCTGTTCCTGTTCCTCGGCATCGGCTCGACCACGATGGTGACCGTCGTCGTGCTGGCCGCGATCTTTCCGGTGCTCATCAACACGCTGCAGGGCGTGCGGGGGATCGATCCGGTGCTGCTTGACACGGCCCGCACCTTTCAGTGCTCGCGTCTGCGAACGCTCCTCAGCGTCGTGCTGCCTGCCGCGATGCCGATGATCCTGGCGGGCATGCGGGTGGGGCTGGGGCTCGGCCTCGTCCTCGTGATCCTGGCCGAGATGCTCGCGGGCGAGAGCGGGCTCGGCTACCTGATCCTCGACCTGCAGCGCTCGTTCCAGGTCCGCGAGATGTATGCCTGGATCGCGATCCTTGCGGCTGTCGGAGGTTCGCTCGCCCTCCTCTTCGACTGGACGGACAAGCGCCTGGTGCCCTGGCGCGGGCGGGCCTGAGGCGACGTGAGAAGGATCTCGACGATGCTCAACCGACGCAGCCTCCTTCTGGCGGGCGCCGCTCTCGCAGCCGCCGGATCCGCACGCGCGGCCGAACTCGAGCGCGTGCGCGTCAGCGTCATCCCGATCAACGACGTCACGCCGCTCTTCGTCGCGATTAAGCAGGGTTTCTTCGAGGCGGAGGGTCTGCTGGTCGACACCTCGCCGTCCTCCGGCGGGGCAACCGGCATCCCCGGGCTCGTGGCCGGCAGCTACGACATCGCCTATGGCAACGTGGTCTCGACGCTCCTGGCCGCCCAGAGCGGCATCCAGCTCCGCGTGGTCGCGGCCGGGACCAAGATAACCGAAGCGAAGAACGACTTCTCCGCCATCGTGGCGCGGCGGGAGACCGGCATCCGGTCGGGCAAGGACCTCGAGGGCAAGGTCGTCGCCGTCAACACCCGCAACAACGTCATCTGGCTCTACGCCCGCGCCTGGATCAAGGCGACGGGCGGAAATCCTGACCGCGTCACCTACAAGGAAGTGCCGCATCCGCAGATGGAGGACGCGATCCGCCAGAAGCAGGTTGATGCCGGCTACATGGTCGTGCCCTTCGTGACGCTCGCGACGGCGAAGCCGGACATGGAGGCGATCGCCCACCCGTACAGCTCGGTGCAGCTGGGCGTCGACGTCGGCCAGTACCTCGCGACGGCGGCCTATCTGCAATCGAAACCCGAGACGGTCGCGAAATTCACCCGGGCGCTCCGGCGCGGCGTCGAGTGGTACAACGCGAACCTCACCAATCCCGAACTGCTGCCCGTGATCGCCGGCTTTACCAAGCTGGATGTCGGGCTGCTCAAGAGCCTGACTCTGCCGCCCTATCCGGTCGCGGTGGATCCACCGCAGATCGAGAGGACGATGCAGCTCATGATCGAGCATCGGCTCCTGCGCGGCCCGGTGGACGTGCAGCCGCTGATTGCGCCGACGGCCATCTGATGCCGGCGCTCGCAGCCACGACCTTGGAAACGACTGCAACGGGCGGGCTGGAGGCCGCCTCTGCCGGATACCGGCTCTCTCGGCGATGGCTGCATACGCGGGCGAGCGGCTTCGTGCTGATCCTCGTCCTGCTCGCGCTGTGGGAGGCGTCCGCGCGTCTCGGCTGGGTGCAGAGCCAGAGCTGGCCGCCCTTCTCGGCCGTTCTCGCGGCGACATGGCGGGGACTTGCAGAGGGCGAACTCGGGCTGCCGCTCCTTTCGACGATCGGGCGAATGCTTGCGGGCTATGCGATCGGATGTGGGCTCGGCGTAGCCCTCGGGCTCCTCCTCGGCGCGAACCGCTGGATCCGCTATGTCGTGCTGCCGGTCGTCGAGGTGATCCGGCCGATCCCGATCCCGGCGATCGTGCCGCCGCTGATCCTGTTCCTCGGCATCGACGACGCGCTCAAGATCTTCGTGGTCGCGCTCGCGAGCTTCTTCCCTGCGCTCATCAACACGATGGCGGGTGTGCTCGGGGTGGACGACGTCCTGCTCCAGACGGCCCGGACGTTCCGGATCGGCTGGACGCGGACGATGCTGCGGGTCGTGCTTCCGGCGACGCTCCCGGCGATCTCGTCCGGCCTGCGCGTCGCCATCGGCCTCGCCCTCGTCGTCACGGTGGTCGCCGAGATGATCGCGGGCTCGGCCGGGATCGGCTACTACATCGTCCAGATGCAATACGCGCTGCGGCCGGACGCGATGTATGCGGCCGTGCTCTGCCTCGCGCTCACCGGCTACCTGTTGAACCGGCTCTTCCTCGCCGGAGAAGCCCGCCTGATCCCGTGGATGGGCCGCGCCTGAGACGCGGCCCTGGGCGGGTCGACCGCCCGGTCAGCGCGCTGCGGCGACGGCCGGGTGGATGAGCTTGGTGGCGTCGACGTCGTTCTTCAGGATGCCGTGCCGCTTCATGAGCGAGGCGACGAACGCGACGCTCGCCGGGTCGACGGTCGTCACGAAGACGGGCATCGTCGCCTCCTTGATCCGCTCGGCCGGCGCCTTGGTGTAGGCCGACAGGAGCTTCAGGAACTCCTCGCCCCGGATGTTGGCGTTG
This sequence comes from Pseudomonadota bacterium, assembly GCA_023423995.1. Taxonomy (GTDB): domain Bacteria; phylum Pseudomonadota; class Alphaproteobacteria; order Rhizobiales; family Beijerinckiaceae; genus Enterovirga. The sequence goes on from JAFAEL010000067.1 coordinate 5,692, forward strand.
GTCCAGTCCGTGGCCTTGGCCATGGCGCGCCTGAACTTCTCCAGGATCTCCGGATTGGCCTCCGCATAGGCGCGGGTCGTGGCAAACTGCGAGACGGGGAGCCGCTTCTGGACGGTGCTGTAGGGCCAGCCGATGCTCTCGAGCTGCCCGCTCTTCAGCCCGCCCGACAGGAACGGCTCGACCAGCATGGCGGCATCGACGCGGCCCTGCTGCACGGCGTCCGTCATCTGCGGGAACGGCACCTCGATATAGTTGACCTTGGCCGGATCGCCGCCGGTCTTGGCGATCCACTCGCGGGTGTAGAGCCAGATGATGTTGTTGCGTGAGTTGACGGCGACCCGCTTGCCTTCCAGCGCCTTGCCGTCCTTGAAGCCCGCCCCTGGCTTGGAGACGAGGCCGGCGAGATCCGGCGGGGCATCTCCCGTCTCGTCGGCGGCCGCGATGATCACGAGGTCCAGGCCCTGCGAGGCCGCAAGGACGATGGAGACGACGTTGCTGTAGGCGATCTGCAGTTGGCCCGACATCAGGGCCGGGATGCCGACCGCACCGCCCTGCGT
>JAFAEL010000108.1 GCA_023423995.1 Pseudomonadota bacterium
GGGAGGGGGACCGCCCGAAGGGCGGTGGAGGGGGCAGCGCGCGGCCAATGTCGGACCCGCTCATCGCCCCTCTCCCCCGAGCAGACGCCCGAGATGCACGGGCAGCACCTCGCGCCGGTACCACTCGCTCGCGATCGCATCCGTCGCCGGCCGCGTCCCCTCGCCGGCCGCCTGGCGGGCCGCGCCGATCGTCCCCGCGTCGAGAACCCTGCCCTCGAGCGCACGCTCGACGCCCTTCGCCCGGACGGGCGTCGAGGCCATCGCCCCATAGGCAACGCGCGCGCCCGCCACCCGCCCGCCGGACATCGGGAGATGGGCCGCGATGGAGAGGACCGAGATCCCCTTCGGCTTGACGCGGCTGGCCTTCCGGAAGCGGAAGTCGCCGGCGCCCTGCGGCCGCGCGAAGGTCACGGAGGTGACGAGGCCCTGGCCGCCGCGCTCGCGCCCGGCCAGGAACTCCTCGAGCGGGGTCGGGCGGCCGCCGCCATAGCCCGCCTGCAAAATCACCTGCGCATCCAGCGCCAGCAGCGCCACCGTGAAGTCGCCATAGGGCGCCTCGGCGAAGAGGTTGCCGCCGATCGTGGCGGCGCTGCGCACAGCCGGCCCGCCGATCGAGCGTGCGGCCGGATGCAGGAAGGCGAGATCGCGGCTCGCCAGGATCATCGCCATCGTCACGCCCGCGCCGAGCTCGATGCGCGCGCCCCCGGTGGCGACCTGGCGAAAGGCCGGATCGGTGATCCGCACCAGCGTCCCCTCCGTGAGCCGGCCCTCGTTCACGTCGCGCATGAGAAGGGTGCCGCCGCCGAAGAGCCGCGCAGTGCGGTCCCCTGACAGGATGCTGGCCGCCTCCGCGATCGTCTGGCAGGTCCTGACTTCGACGGGCATCGCTCAGCCCTCCTGGCGCGCGAGCGCCGGCAGCTTGCGCACCGCCTCGATGCCGTTGGTGTAGACCTCGTCGCCCACGGTGGCCGCGAGCTCGGCCTCCCGCCCCGGCGGGGTCGTGAACCGGCTCTCCCAGTGCCAGAAGCTCCGGTTGCCGTCCGTGACCGGCAGCAGGCGCACATGCGCCACGTAGTTGAAGAGCGGGATCGGCGTGTCGAGCAGGCAATAGCTGAACGTCATCTCGAGGTCGGAGAGCGTCAGCAGCTGCTCGCGCAGCTCGCTTCCGTCCTGGAGCGTGAAGCGGCGGACGCAGCCGATCCGGTCGGAGGGCTGCGAGCGCTCGATCTCGCTCCGGGCGACGATCGGGTGCCAGCTCTCGTGGCCGTTGAAGTCGCGCAGCACCGACCAGAGCGCGTCAACCGGCGCGTCGATGATGGTGGAGCGGATCACGCGCGGCATTCCGCTCACCCGCCGAATGCACGCTTGAGGGCGTCGAACCCGCCCTGGAAGACGTTGGCGCCGATGCCCGCCACGAGCTCCGCCTCGCGCTCCGGCGCGCAGTCGAAATCCGCGGACCACTCGACGAAGGTGCGCTCGCCATCCGTCACCGGCGTCAGCCGGAGTGTCGCCACGTAGTTCGTCAGCGGCATGGGCGAGTCGAGGATCGAGTAGGTGCAGAACATGTCGTAGTCGGAGAGCCCGAGAAGCTGCTCGCGCAGCCTGTCGCCGTTGCGCAGCGTGAAGGCCCGGATGCAGCCGACCCGGTCGGCGGGCTCGCCGTTCTCGATGCGGCTCTCCGCGATGCCCGGATGCCAGTTCGGCAGGCCGTTGAAGTCCCGGACGCGCGCCCAGACCCGGGCGGCGGAGGCCGGGATGACGCTGGAGACGTAGACGCGGGCCATCGTGCCTCAGACCTTCTCGGCCGGGGGGACGGACCCGCCGCCGCGGCCCGCCTTCTTGGGCGCCGCGCCATCGGGTTTCGGCGCACTGCCGCCCGCCTCCTTCGCCACGCGCTGCATGTCGGAGGCCTCGCGCATCAGCCCGCCCATCTTGGCGAGGTTGCCACCCTCGATGCCGATCTCCTTGAGCACCTGGTCGATCATCGGCGCCTGGACGCGGTAGCGCAGGGCCGACTCGATCACCTCGTCCGTCGGCGAGCGCCCGTTGCCGCCCCCGCCGCCGGACCCGTTCACGCCCGCGAGCCCGTCCACGTGGAGGATGCGGATGCCCTCGATCTTCTCCATGGGCTTCACGCTCTCGCGCACGATGCCCTCGATGCGGTCGAGGAGCCGCCGCCTGAACAGGCCGTAGCGGGCGCCGTCCGAGAGGACATTCTCGGCCTCGTAGAGGAGTTTCTGCGCCTCCGCCTCGACCGCTCGGCGGACCCGGTCGGCTTCCGCCGCGATGCGGGTTTCCTCGGCCGCCGTCTGGGCCAGCAGCACCTCGACGGTGTGGCGCCGGCGCGCCTCCTCGCTTTCGCGCACCGTCTTGACGCGCTCCTCGGCCTCGACCGCCTCGGCGCGGGCCTGTTCGGCGCGGGCCTGCGCGGCCGATTCCTCGAGCGACTTGGCGAACAGCGTGATCGCCTTGTCCATCGCGGCGCTCTCCACGTCGCGCTCGCGGGCGATCTCGAGCTTGCGGAGGTCGCGCTGGCGGCCGACCCGCGCCTCGTCCAACCCCCGGTCGGACGCGATGCGGGCGCGCTCGATCTCCTCGTTCGAGGCGATCTGGGCCTCCTGCAGGGCCTGGGCGCGCGCGACCTCGAGCTGCTCGATCGCGCGCCGGCGCTCCAGGCGCGCCGCTTCGAGCGCCTGCTCGCGCGTGACGTCGGCCCGCTCGACCTCCTGCCGGGTGACGATCTCGGCCTGCCGCAGCGAGCGGTCCGCCTCCGTGCGCTCCACCCGCTTGCCGGAGAGCGTGATGGCGCGCTCCTCCTCGGCGATCTCGATCACGCGCTTCTGGTCGATCTGCAGCAGCTCGCGCGTCCGCGCGGACGCGATGCGCTCCTGTTCGAGCGCGAGTTCGGTCGCGATACGCTGGCGCTCGACCGCGTCGCGCCGCTTGATCTCGGCCGCATCGAGTTCCTCGGCGCGCCGGATCTCCAGCTCCTTGGTAGCGAGATCGGCCGCGATCCGCTCCGCGTTCACGGCCTTGTCCTGCGCGATGCGGGCCGCCTCGACGGCCTCGCGGGCGCTGATCTCGGCGGTGTCGATCGCCCGGTTGCGGGCGATCTCGAGGCTGCGCACCTCCTCGTCGCGCTGGATGCGCTCGGCCGAGACGGTGCGCTCCTGTGCGATGCGCTTGCGCTCCACCGTCTCGCGGGACGCGATCTCGGCCTCCTCGACGGCCAGTTCGCGCCCGATCTCCAGGAGACGCTTGCGCTCCTCTAGCGCGACGCGGTCCGCCGTGATGGCGTCCTCCTGGGCGATCCGGGCCTTCTCGATCGCCTCCCGGGCGGCGATCTCGGCCTCGTCGAGCGCCCGGTTGCGGGCGATCTGCATGGCCCGGACGCGTTCCTCCTGGGCGATGCGGGCGGTATCCACGGCCTCGCGCGCCGCGATCTCCTCCTGGTCGAGGGTCCGGGTGCGCTCGATCTCGAGGTTGCGGGTCTCCTGCTCGCGAGCGATGCGCTCGGCGCTGACCGCCGCCTCCTGCAGGACGCGTGCGCGCTCCGTCGCCTCGCGCGCCGCGATCTCGGCCGCTTCCAGCAGCCGGCCGCGCTCGATCTCTTGGCTCCGGATCTCCCGCTCGGACGCGATGCGGGCCGCGTTGATGATCTGCTCGTTGGCGATCCGGGCGCGCTCGATCACCTCGCGGGCGGCGATCTCCGCCTCCTCGACCGTGCGGGTGCGCTCGATTTCCTGCTGGCGGATGTCGCGCTCGGAGGCGATCCGGGCCTCGCTGACGGCGCGCTCGTTCAGGATCCGGGCCTTCTCGATCGCCTCGCGAGCCTGGATCTGCGCCTCCTCGGCTTCCGTGTCGCGCAGGGCCCGCTCGCGGGCGACCTCCGCGCGCTGCACCGCACGCCGGATCTCGATCTCGCGCTGCTGCTCCAGCCGCGCCGCCTCGCTGTCGCGCTCGATATCGAGGGCCTGACGCTCCGCCTCGAGGTTGCGGGTGCGGATGCGGATCATCGAATCCTGCTCGATGTCGTTGCGCAGCTTCCGCTTCTCCTCGATCTCCTCGATGATCCGGGTGAGGCCCGCCGCGTCGAAGCGGTTGGACGGGTTGAAGTATTGCAGGTCGGTCTGGTCGAGATCCGTCAGCGCGACGGATTCCAGCTGCAGCCCGTTCTGGTCGAGCACCTCGGCGGCCGCCTCCTTGACGCGCTGCACGTAGAGGCCGCGCTGCTCGTGCATCTCCTCCATGGTCATCTCGGACGCCGCCGTGCGGAGCGCCGAGATGAACTTGCCCGACAGGAGCGAATTCAGCTGGTCGGGCTGGAGCGTGCGGCGGCCGAGGGTGGCGGCCGCGATCGCCACCGCCTCGCGCTGCGGCCGCACGCGAACGTAGAACTCCGCATCCACGTCGACCCGCATCCGGTCCCGCGTGATCAGCGCATCCTCCTTGGCGCGCGTCACCGCGAGCTGCAGCACGTTCATGTTCACGGGGGTGACGTCGTGGATGATGGGCAGCACGAAGGCGCCGCCATTGATCACCACCCGCTCGCCGAAGAGGCCGGTTCGGACGAAGGACACCTCCTTCGAGGAGCGCCGGTAGAGCCAGTTCACCAGGTAGACGGCGATCGCGATGACGATCACCGCCACGATCAGCCAGAGGATCAATGCGCCGATCACTTGCCCGGTCATCTCGGATGTCTCCCCCGTTCGCCCGTTCGTTCGCGGCGCACCCCCCCCCACCAGGCTGCGCCTGGTCCCCCTCCCCCTGCGGGGGAGG
>JAFAEL010000193.1 GCA_023423995.1 Pseudomonadota bacterium
CCCATGCCGTCCCTGGGCGACTTCGCCAACCATGCCGCCCGCTTCTGGCTGCTGGGCGGCGGCATCGGACAGATGCCGGATGTGTATGGCGCCGACTGGACGCGCGCCTTCATCAATATCGGCGGCGACCTGCTGGCGCGCTTCTTCGCCGGGATCGCCACGGGAGATCAGGTGGGACAGGCCATCCTGGCCATCGCCATCATCGGCCCGCCCTTCGGCCTGTTGCTGCTGAACAAGCGGCTGCTGGGCTGGAATATCTGGATGTTCGCCTTTCCGTTCCTGGCCTGGACGCAAACCCTGCTGTTCGGCTTCATCACCTTCCAGATGGGCATGGGCCTGGCGCTGATCCTGGCGGCGATCGACACATCCCTATCGGAAGGCAGGGGGCGGTGGCTGTACCGGCTGGGTTGCGCCGCGCTGCTGCTGGTGGTGCATCCCTTCGCGCTGCTGTTCTATGCCGCGCTGACCGGCGGGCTCATCCTGGGCCCGCGCCTGCTGGACCATCTCGCTTCCCGCCCGGCCTTTCTGCGCTTCCTGCGCCAGGGGCTGCTGCTGGTCGCGGTGTGCGCGCTGCCGCTGCTGGTGCTGACGCTGACGGCGGCGCATCTGCCGGGCGAGGACCAGCATTCCGAAGGCTCGCAGATCATCTGGATGGAAGGCATGAACCGGGTCGCGGCGCTGATCTCGCCGATCCGCAACTACAGCCGCCGGTTCGACATCGTCATCACCGGGCTGCTCGCGCTGGTGCCGCTTTATGCGCTGGTCCGCCGCCGGCTGAGCCTGCATCAGGGCCTGTTCGCGGCGGCGGTGATCCTGGGCATCGCTTCGCTTTTCATGCCCAAGGCAATGGCGGGAACCGCCGCCCTGGAACTGCGGATTCCGCTGATGGCGCTGCTGGCCTTCGCCGCCTCGCTGCGCATCGAGATGCCGACGCGGCGGGAAGCAATGGCCGCGGCGGCCATCCTGGCGCTGCTCGGCACCGTGCGCACCGGCGATGTGGCGCGGCACTGGGCCCGCGCGGGGCAGGACGTGGCGGCGCTGCGCGAGGTGATGGAGAAGCTGCCGCCCGGCAGCACCGTGCTGCCGCTGCAGCACAATCCCTCGGCCGAGGCGATCCGGCAGGCGCCGCTTGGCCGCTATTTCCTCGATGACCACCCGCATTTCACGCACATCGCCTCCTATGCGGTGATCTGGCGGCAGGCCTTCATCCCCAATCTGTTCGCGGCGCGTGGCAAGCAGCCCTTGCTGGTGCTGCCGCCCTTCAACGAGATCTCGGTGCCGGAGGGCGACCTGGCCTCCATCCATGTGCTGGACCGCCCCGACTACCCGGTGATTGGAAGCCAGGCCTATGCCCTGAAATGGCGCGACCGCTTCGACTACGTGCTGGTGGTGAACGCCGACCTGCCGGACCGTGAAGGGCCGCTGGTGCTGCCCGAGGGGGTGGACAAGGTGGCGGATACCGGCTTCGCGCAGCTGCTGCGCCTGCCCCTCGCGGAGAGGCCGATGGCGGCGCGGTGAGGCTTCGGGCCACGGGGCGTCTTTCCCTGGCGCCCCGGCCGCCCCACATGCGGCAGCGTGGCATTAGGGCGGAGGCTCATGGCGGCGAACGGCTTGGGACTGGGCTTGGGGCTGGACTGGATCGGCAACAACCTGACCCGCCTCACGGATGAGGCGGAGCGTTTCCTCAACGAATCCACCCTGCGCGTCGCCATCACCGGGCTGAGCCGATCGGGCAAGACGGTGTTCATCACCTCCCTGATTGCCAACATGCTGGCCATGGGGCGGGGGCGGGACACGCTGCCCGCCTTGTCGCGCATGATGCGGGAAGGCGGCGAGGAGCGCCGCATCCGCTCCGTGCGGCTGGAGCCCGCGGGCACCCAGGCGCTGGACTGGTTCGACGCGGCCGACAAGCTGCGCGACCTCGCCGGCGCCAGCCCGCACTGGCCGCCGCGCACCAGCGACCTGGCCTCGGCCAGCCTGACCCTGACGGTGGAGCGCGGCGGGCCCTTCGGCACCTGGCTGCCGCCACGCCGGGTGCGGCTGGAACTGCTCGATTACCCTGGGGAATGGCTGCTCGACCTGCCGCTGCTCGACCAGAGCCACGAGGTATGGTCGGCCGCCACGCTGGAATTGCTGCGCCGCCCGCCCCGCGCCGCCATCGCCGGGGATTTCCTGGCCTTCCTCGCCAGCCTCGATCCCAACGCCCCGGCCGAGGAGCCCGTCGCCCGGCGCGGCTTCATGCTGTACCGCGAGCTGCTGGCGACGGCGCGCGACCGGCTCGGCCTGCGCTGGCTGCAGCCGGGGCGTTTCCTGGTGCCGGGGCCGAAGGGCGACAGCCCGATGATGTGGTTCTTCCCCTTGCCGGGGAAGGGCGCGCCCGCGCCCGGCTCGTTGCGCGAATTGCTGGCCCGGCGCTTCGATGCCTATCGCAACGATATGCGCGCCAGCTATTTCGATCCCTGGTTCGCGCGCTTCGACCGGCAGGTGGTGCTGGTGGACGCGCTGGGCGCGCTTTGCGCTGGAGAAGGCGCCTTCGAGGATGCCCGGCACGCGGTGGAGCAGATCGCCCGGGCCTATGACGCGCGCTCCCGCTCGCGCTGGCTGCCCGGCTTTTCCACGCTGAAGCGGGTCGCCTTCGTGGCGAGCAAGGCGGATTACGCGCCGGAGGTGCAGCGCCCGGCTTTCGAGAGCCTGTTCCGCGCCATGGTCGGCGGCGGCGATGGCGGCCGCATGGTGAACCACCTGGCCGTCTCCGCCCTCCGCTGCACCGAGGAAGGCGAGGCCCGCCCTGGGGAGC
>JAFAEL010000199.1 GCA_023423995.1 Pseudomonadota bacterium
CCGCGGCACCATCCAGCGCTGAGCGAGTTCCGCAGGAATCGGCGCGACCTCCGTCCGCGGGTAGATGCCGCGCCGCCCCGCGATGATGACGTTCGGGTCGATGTCCGTGGCGAGGATCTTGACGTCGTGCTCGGGCGCGTCCGGCATCAAACCAAGGAGCGTCAGCGCGATCGAATAGGGTTCCTGACCCGTCGAGCAGCCGGCGGACCAGATCCGCACCCGGCCGCCTTGCCGGAGGCGCGAGACGAGGCCCGGCAGGACCTTCCGCCCGAGATCCTCGAAGTGGTGCGGTTCGCGGAAGAAGCGCGTGACGTTCGTGGTCAGCGCAGCGAGCATGTTGCGCCGCTCGCCCGCACCCTCCGCATTGGACACGAGTTCGCAATAGGCCCGGAAGCTCTCCAGGCCGAGCGCCCGCAGCCGTTTCGCGAGGCGGGAATAGACCAGCGTGGCCTTGCTCTCCGGTAGCGCGAGCCCGGCATCCGCGTAGAGCATCGCGGCGATCTGCCGGAAATCCCGCTCGGTGAAGGGGAATTCACCGGCCGCGATGGAGCTCCCGGCCTGCCGCACCGACAAGGTCGACATTGCTTCAGGCGGCCTTGGCCTGTTCGGGGAGCATGCGATCGAGCGAGACCAGGCTGATCAGTCGCCCGTCTACTGGCAGGAGGCCTTTCACGAACGCACCGGCGGGGTCGTAGGCGACGCCGGGCGTCGGCTGCAGCGCATCCTCGGACACCGTCAGGATGTCGGAGACGGCATCGACGAGGAGCCCGACCAGCTGATCGCCGATCCGGGACACGATGATGACGTGGCGGGCGGTCGGGTCGGTCGTCTCCAGGCCGAGCCGCGCGGCGAGATCCACGACGGGAAGGACGGCCCCCCGCAGGTTGATCACGCCACGCACGAAACCCGGCGAGTGGGGCAGCGGGGTCGCGGGTGTCCAGCCCCGGATCTCGCGGACGGCCTGGATGTCGATGCAGAATTCCTGGGCGCCGATGCGGAAGGCAATCAGTTCCTTCCGGTCGGCCCCTTGCACGTTGCTTTCGGTATTCATGGATCAGCCTGCTGCGAGGAGGCGGGGTTCTGTGATCGCGGCGGCGTCGCAGGAAGGGCCGGCGATGACGGCGTCGACATCGAGGATCAGGGCGACGCGGCCATCCCCGAGGATCGTCGCCGCCGCGATCCCGGCGACGCGCTGGTAGTTCGCCTCGAGGCTCTTGATGACCACCTGCCGCTGGCCCAGGATCTGATCGACGAGGAGAGCGGCGCTCCGCCCATCCTCGCCCTCCACGAGGAGCGCAACGCCCTCCGTGGGCTCGATCGGGGTGGCCCGGTAGCCGAGGCGATGCCCGATATCGAGGATCGGTACATAGCGGCCGCGTATCAGGAGAAGCGGGACGCTTCCCGCCAGATTGCGCACGGCGGCAGCCTTGGGCTGCAGCGTCTCCATGACGGCGGTGATCGGCAGCACGAAGGTCTGGCCGCCGACCGACACCACCATGCCGTCGAGCACGGCCAGCGTGAGCGGCAGGCTCAGCGTGAAGGTCGAGCCCTGGCCCGGTCGGGACGCGATGCTGATGCGACCGCCCAGTGCCTGGATCGAGCGCCGGACCACGTCCATCCCGACACCCCGGCCGGAGATGTCGGACACCGTCTCGGCCGTCGAGAAGCCCGGCATGAAGATGAGGTTGTCCGTCTCTTCGTCGCTCAAGCTCGCGTCTGGTGGAATAAGGCCCTTGCCGACCGCGATTTCCCGCACGCGCCTGCGGTTGATGCCGCCGCCGTCATCGGAGACCTCGATGACGATGCGGCCGCTGCGATGCAGAGCCGAGAGGCGGACGACGCCCTCCGCCGGCTTCCCGGCCTCGCGCCTCCGCTCCGGCGATTCGAGCCCGTGGTCGATCGCGTTGCGGATCATGTGCGTGATCGGGTCCGTGAGGCGCTCGATGACGGTCTTGTCGACCTCCGTGCCCTCGCCCTCCACGACCAGGCGGACCTGCTTGCCGGTCGCGCTGGCGACCTCGCGCACGAGGCGCGGCATGCGCTGGAAGACCGATTTCACGGGCTGCGCCCGGATCGCCATGACGCTGTCCTGGATCTCCCGCGTCAGGAGCTCGAGGTCGTCGAGGCCGACCACGATCCCGGACGAGCGGGCGACCCCGCTCTCGAGCACGCGCTGTGCCAGCATCGCCTGGTTGATGACGAGTTCACCCACGAGGTCGATGAGGCGGTCGACGCGGTCCAGGTCGACGCGGATCGTCGGCGAGGCTGCCGGAACGGCCTGCACCTCCTCCTTCCTGGCCGGAGGCTCGGCCGCGCGCGCCGGGTGCTCCTTCAGGGGGATCACCTCGGCGACCGGCTGCTCCGATGCACCCTGGGCGGCTTCCGGGACAGCGGCGGCGACCTGGGTCACCCCGCCTGTGGCGCGCGCGATCAGCGCCTTGATGTCGAGCTCATCGAGGGGCACAGCCGCCGCCGCGGGCTCGACCGGAACCGGCGGGATACCGGCGAACGACGTCTCGTCCGGATTCTCGATGGCCAGTTCGCAATCGCCCTCGACGAAGTCGAAGACCTCTCGGATAGCCGCCTCGTCGGCCGTGGCCACCCTGGCCGTCCACCGGAAATAGGCCGTCTCGGGCTCCAGTGCGTCGAGGAGCGGGAGCGTGCTTGCGTCCAGCTCGATCTCCGTCCTGCCGAGCGATGCGAGTTCGCGCAGCAGCACGGCGGGCTCGTTCGCCTTGGCGTAGAGTGCGCTCGTAGGCTTGAAGGTGACGATCCGGCTCTCGGCAGGCGCGACGACTTCGTCGAGCGGTGCCGGCTCGCTCTCGGGCAGGTCGATTGCCACGACGATCGGCGCGAAGTCGAGATCCAGGAACTCGTCCCCGGCCGAGGCGTCCTGCTCCGTCCCGGTGAGTTCACCGAGTTCGGCCACCAGGGCCTGGGCACGAGCCTCGTCCATCACGGTGCCGTCGCGCGTGGCCCGCACGAGGTCGGCCAGCACGTCCGAGGCGCGCAGCATCACGTCCAGGATCGGGCCATCGGGCGCCAGCCGGCCGGCCCGCATCTCGTCCAGGACCGTTTCGAAGACATGGGCGAAGCGGACGAGGTCGGTCAGGCTGAAGGCGCCGGCGCCGCCCTTGATCGAGTGCACGGCGCGAAAGACGGCGTTCACCGTCTCGGAACCGCACTCGCCCTCCTTCATGGCGAGAAGGCCGACCTCGAGTTCGGCGAGCTGCTCCTCGCATTCCTGGAAGAATGTGACCTTGATGGAAGCGAGGGGATCCACGTGACGCGCCCTTCTGGGACTGTGGTCGATCAGGCTGCGACGCGGCGGATCGCGCTGACGAGTTTCTCGGGATTGAAGGGCTTCACGATCCAGCCGGTGGCGCCGGCCTCGCGCGCCCGCTCCTTCTTGGCCGCGTCGCTTTCCGTGGTGAGGACCAGGATGGGCGTCGCCCGATGCTTGTCGTCGCGCCGCACGTTCTCGATCACACCGAACCCGTCCATGCGCGGCATGTTGATGTCCGTGATGATCACGTCGGGCTTCTCGGCCCCGAGCATTTCCAGCCCGTGGACGCCGTCGACGGCCTGGACGACGCGGTAGCCGGCATCCGTGAGGGCCAGCATCAGCATGTCCCGCATGGTGCGGGAATCGTCGATCGTCAGGATGGTCTTGCTCACCGCACGCACTCCCGGGAGATGGAGAAGAGGAGGAACGACGCGCCGAGCGTCTCCAGGCCCTCTTCGAAAGCCGGGGAGGTTCCGCCCAGCGAGAAGGGCACCCCGTCCGACGTCCAGGTCGAATGGGCGGACATGATGACCTGGAGGCAGAGCGCCCCGACGCGGTCCACATCCGTCGCATCGACGCAGATCGCCTTGCCGCGAAGGGCGCCGAATTGCTCCTTCAGCGGCGCTGCGGCCGTGAGATCGAGGACGGGCCGCAGCTTCAGCGTCGCTGCCTGTGTCTCTAGTGCCGGCTGCATCCCGCGCTCCTCAGAACTCTTCCCAGCCTTCTTCCGTCGGCTGCGGCTTGCGCACCGCCGCAAAGCAGCGCCCGCTCACCGTGAGGGCTCGGGTGCTGCGCCCAGCCGGACCCGGGTGCCCCGGCAACCGGTTGCGCGACGGTGGCGCCATTCTGCTGCGCAACCCGATCCATCTGATTAACGGCCCCGGAGGCGTAGACGAGATTTCCTAAAACTTCTCTGCCGCGGGCCGCCCTGCGGCACGCCGGGCAACCGTCCGAAGCGTCCCCGAAACCGGGGCGGGAGCTCTTGCCTGGGTCGAAGAGGACCTTGCGATTCTCGCTGGAGGACCGAACCTCCGCTCTCGCGCCGGAAGCCGGCCAGGCGCATGGCCGAAGAGTGCCTGTGGGCGCCGGCCGCGCAAGCATTCGTTAACCTCCCGGAAACCATAATCAGTCCTACACGGAGCATGACCGCGGCCTTCAGGCCGGCCGGTTTTCCAGGGGGTCTCCGCGACGCGGGCGACACGTCCGACGGATCGGAACGACGGATGGCGAACCCGACAATTCTCGAACCCGGGCAGGGCGGCGAAGCCGAACAGGACGCGCCGTTCAACCAGGCGTCGATCGACGACTTTCTCGGGCTCGGCGGCTTCGGCGGGCCCGTCCAGAGCCCGTCCGGCATCGACGCCCTCGTCCACGCGCCGACCGTCCCCTACGAGCGCATCCCCATGCTGGAGGCGGTCTTCGACCGCCTCGTGAAGCTGCTGCGGATCTCGGCCCGCAAGATCACGTCCGACCTCGTCGAGGTCCAGCTCGACCGGATCACCTCGGTGCGGTTCGGCCAGTACCTCGACTCGATCGCGCTTCCGTCCCTCATCGGCGTCGTGAAGGCCCAGCCCTGGAACAATTTCGGGCTGATCACGGTGGATTCGAGCCTGGTCTATGCGCTGATCGACGTCGTCTTCGGCGGCAGCGCGAACCTCTCCCCGCCCATCGTCGAGGGCCGGTCCTTCTCGTCCATCGAGATGAACATGCTGCGACGCTTCGTCGAAGCGGTCCTCGGCGACACGCGCGAGGCGTTCAGCTCGATCTCGCCGGTGGAGTTCGTGCTCGACCATTTCGAGACGAACCCGCGCTTCGCCTCGATCACGCAGCCGCAGAACATCATCGCGCTCGCCACCTTCAAGGTCGAGCTCGGAACCCTCCAGGGGTTCTTCGACATCGTCCTGCCCTTCGTCACGCTGGAGCCGATCCGCGAGGCCCTGAGCCTCTCCTATGTCGGCGACCGCCTCGGCCAGGACGACGTCTGGCAACAGCACCTCGTGACGGAGGTCAGCCGCTCGGAGGTGAAGCTGACCGCAGTGCTGCACGAGCAGATGCTGCCGCTCGGACGCGTGCTCAACCTCGCGATCGGCGACACCCTGATGTTCGACATCGGGCCGGACCATCCCGTACAGCTTCGCTGTGCGGACGTGCTGCTCACCCGGGGGCGCATGGGCCGCGCCGGGAGCCACGTGGCCGTGAAGATCGGCCAGACTGTCGCGAAACCGCATTACGAGCACGAACCCCCGGCCTGAACGCCTGACCCATGTCGACGATGATGGATGCCAAGGGCCGGGACGACCTGAGCGGCGCACGCAAGGCGGCGACGATCATGCTGATGCTCGGAGAGGAGCGCAGCGCGCCGATCTGGGAGCACCTCGACGAGGAGGAGGTGAAGAAGCTCTCGCTCGCCATGGCCGAACTCGGCACCGTGCCGCGATCGAGCATCGAGGCGATCGCGGAGGAATTCGCTCAGAACCTTTCCGAACAGGACAGGATCGTCGGCAACTACGATCGGACGGAGGCCTTCCTGCGCGGCGTCCTGCCGAAGGAGAAGGCCGACGTCATCATGGACGAGATCCGCGGCCAGGCGAGCCGCAACGTCTGGCACAAGCTGTCCAGCGTCGACGTCTCCCTGCTGTCGGCCTACCTCAAGGGCGAGCACCCGCAGACGGTCGCCCTGATCCTGTCCCGGCTGCCGGCCGAGATCTCGGCCAAGACCCTCGCGCTCCTGGACGAGTCCTTCGCGACCGAGATCCTCAACCGCATGCTGACGCTCAACAACGTCCAGCGTGAGGCGCTGGAGAGCGTCGAGCAGGTGCTCCACGCCGAATTCCTGTCCGGCCTCTCGCGCACGCAGCGGCGTGACTCGCACGAGGCGATCGCGGAGGTGTTCAACAACCTCGACCGGCAGAGCGAACGCCGCCTGATGATTGCGCTCGAGCGGACGAACGAGGTTGCCGCGACGCGCATCAAGGAGCTGATGTTCACCTTCGAGGACCTGACCAATCTTGGACCGGCCGCGATCCAGACCCTGCTCCGCACCCTCGACAAGGGGCTGCTCGCCCGCGCCCTGAAAGGCGCGAACGACAAGGCGCGCGAAGCCTTCACGACGAACATGTCGAGCCGGGCCGCGAAACTGTTCATGGACGACCTCGAGGCGCTCGGCCCCATGCGCCTGCGCGACGTCGATCAGGCGCAGGCCACCGTCATCCAGATCGCCAAGGAACTGGAGGCGAGGGGCGAGATCATGATCGGCCGCAACCGGGACGACGAGTTCGTCTAGCGGCGCGCCGCAACGCCGCCGCCCCCGACCTCCGAATTATGTCGGCCGCATTCCAAGATGGCAGACAGTCGTCGCGGCGAGCTCAGCACTCCGTTTGCAGATTGTCCTTTAGCAACATCGTTCTTCGTGTTAGCTTTACTCGCCGCTCACTGGAATCCCCATGGACCCAGCGATCTTCGAGTCCACCTACCACGGCATCTCGATAGATGACGCACGGCTAGGACTCCGGGGGCAGGTCGACATAACTCGATACGTCTCTGGGTGGCCGAGCGGCGGCATGGACGAATTCTATGCCGTTCTCAGCGTGCTCGCCCGCAAGCTGAAGCTGTCCGGGCCCAATCAGGTACCCGCCGAGTTCAGGCTCGCGGGAGATGCCCGGATCGATCCGGACGAATACTTCTATCGGCACTCGCTCCGGCGAGCCTATGAGTGCCGGGCCTCGCCCGACGAGATCCGGGACGCGATCCGCCTCGCTTTCTTCGCGGGCAGGTTCAAGTTCCCGGTGACGGCCCAGGCCTACGCCAAGACGTGGTTCGGGACGGACTGCAACGCTTTTGTCGGCAATTATTGCGGGATCTCGCCCTCCACCTCGATCGCCGCATATGCGCGCGGCTACCCGAACGGGGCCATGCAGGGCGCGACGCCGGACCTCTATACGAGCCGAGGGCTGCTGCCCGTTCCGCCCGTCGAGAACCTGGACGACATCAAGGCGGGGACGATCCTGGCCACTTTCGGGGCACCCGACACGAGGGGCAATCGCTGGCGCCACATCGCCCTCGTCCAGGAATTCACCCCGACGATCGGCGTCGGCGGCGCCCGCACGGGAGGAACGCTGATCATCGCCGAATGGGGCAGGCCGGGAGGGACCGACCTCCACGTCACCAAGCCCGCCAAGGTGCAGGTGAAGGAGTTCAAGTGCCCGGAACTCCCGGGCCGGCCCTGCCTCGCCTTCGACGGCACCGATCCTGGCGGCAATGCCGCCAAGCGCATCTTCATGGATGGGTCGCGTTTCGACGAATTCTCCACCCGCGGCTTCCAGATCTATAACGGGACGGGTTCGCCGACCTACAATACGTGACCTGGGCGAGACGCCTGTCGGCCACCTTGAGCGAGAGTGCCAAGGCCGCGCTTTGACACCGGCGCCGGCACGTGGGACGGCGCGGGGCGCTTCGGACCGCCCGCATGACCCGCCCCGTTCTCGAATTCTGGTACGAGTTCGCCTCCACCTACTCGTATCTCGCCGCCATGCGCATCGAGCGCGAGGCGGAGCGGGCTGGGGTGGAGATCGCCTGGCGCCCCTTCCTGCTCGGACCGATCTTCGCCGCCCAGGGCTGGACCACCTCGCCGTTCAACCTCTACCCGGCGAAGGGCCGCTACATGTGGCGCGACATGGAGCGCGAGGCGGCCGCGCTCGGCCTGCCCTGCCGCCGGCCCGACCCGTTCCCGCAGAACTCGCTCCTGCCCGCCCGCATCGCGCATCTCGGGCTTCGGCAGGCGGGGTGGGGTCCTGCCTTCACGAAGGCGGTGTTCTTCGCCCAGTTCGGCGAGGGCCGCTCGATCTCCGATCCCGACACCATGGCCACGCTGCTGCTGGAC
>JAFAEL010000220.1 GCA_023423995.1 Pseudomonadota bacterium
GCGCAGGCTCGGGCGCGGCCGCCGCCGTCATGGCGGCCCCATAGCCGCGCGTGCCTGCATCGTCGCTGTTGCCGCCCATGACGGGTTCGGCATAGGCGACGCGCGAGCGCTGGTTCGGCGCCGCGCGGGTGCGCGAGGCGGACGAGCGGTAGAAGTTGCTGTCCTCGTCGTCGAAGCTGCCGAAGAGCGTCGCCCAGAGGCTCTTGCGCTCGCCGCCCGTCTCGGCCTGGGCATAGGCGAGCCCCGCGACCGCGCCGCCGCGGGCGAGGATATCCGCCCGCGCCAGCTCGTAGCCGGGGAGCGGCTTGCCGTCCCGGGGAAGGTGGACCGTGCGCCCGTCCGGGAACAGCCGCGCCAGCTGGTCGGTGGTCATGCGCGGCCAGGACCGCACGCTGCCGGCATCGAGGTGGACGAAGGGATTATAGGCGTTCGGGTAGAAGCCCACGCCGCCATTCTGGAGCCGCATCCCGATCTCGCGGACGCGGCTCATGGAGACGTCGGGCAGGTAGAAATCCATGGCCCTCCCGGCCATGTGCTGCGACTGCTCGGCCACGGCGCGCGAGCGCCGGCGCAGCATCGCGTTGGTCTTGGGCGACCGATAGGCCGAAACCACCCGGATCGGCTCGCGCGATCCCACCTCGCGATAGACCTCCCAGACGATGTCGAAGAGCTTCGGCTCCATCCGGGTCGGCTCGTCGAGGCGCCAGTCGCGCAGCAGCCAGTTGAGCTGGTTCAGCGCGCTCTGGTCGTAATAGCCGTTGCGCCGGAACGTGATCGTGGCGCTTTCCTTGGTGTGCTCGTGCTGGATCGTGATGGTGCGGGTATCGCCGTTAGCGACGGCATCCTGGGTGCCCTGCACCCCGCACAGCGTCGCCGCCGCGCCGATAGCCAGGCCGAGAGCGGCCCTGGATACGCGCGCTGCCTCCCGGCCGCTGCCTTGCGGTTTCGTCACTCTGCCCCTGCCACTGTCGAACCCGGGCGGTGCTCGCCCTCCAAAGGTGAACGGAAGGTTTCCGAGAAGGGTTACCCTCCCGTTAAGGCTTTTCTTTTTGTGCGACGACCGCCCGCCGCAACTCGGCTCGATATTCGGCGGAACATGCCCTGCCAAGTCGGTCCGGGGCAAGGGAAGCATTGAAACCGATGTGGACCGGAGGGCTTGGCTTGCGGCGCCCGGGCCGCCTTAATCTGCCCGGGCGTAGAGGACAGCGAGCCGGCCAGAGATGATCAAGGCAATCCGGGGCAGGCTCCTCTGGTACGTGGCCGATCCCGCAACCGAAGGCGCCGCCGCGAGGCGGTATGTCGAGGATGGCCTCCTCGTGGTCGAGAACGGCATCGTGGCGGCCGTCGGCGAGGCGGCGGAGCTCCTGCCCGGGCTGCCGGCCGGGACCCCGGTGGCCGACCACCGGCCACACATCGTCGCACCCGGCTTCATCGACGCGCATATCCACTACCCGCAGACGCAGGTGGTGGCCTCCTTCGGGGCGACCCTGCTCGACTGGCTGGAGCGCTACACCTTCGTGGAGGAGCAGCTCTTTGCCGATCCCGCCCATGCGGAGGCGGGGGCGCGCTTCTTCCTCGACGAGCTGCTCAGGAACGGCACCACGACGGCCTGCGTCTATTGCACGGTCCATCCGGGTTCGGCGGAGGCGCTCTTCGCCGAATCGAAACGGCGCGGCACCCGGATGGCGGCCGGCAAGGTGATGATGGATCGCGGCGCGCCGCCCGGCCTGGTCGATACCGCCGAGAGCGGCTACCGCGACACGAAGGCCCTCATCGAGCGCTGGCACGGCCGGGGCCGGCAGATCTACGCCATCTCGCCGCGCTTCGCCCTGACCTCCACCGAGGCGCAGCTCGAAGCGGCCGGGCAGCTGGCGCGCGAGCATCCGGACTGCCTCGTCCAGACGCATATTTCCGAGAACCTGCGCGAGATCGAGGCCGTGGCGGCGCTCTATCCGGCCGACCGCGACTACGCCTCCGTCTACGATCGCTTCGGCCTGCTCGGGTCGCGCTCGCTCATGGGGCATTGCCTCCACCTCACGGAGGAGGAGTTCGCGCTGTTCCACGCGCGCGATGCCGTGGCGGTCTTCTGCCCGACCTCGAACACCTTCCTGGGCAGCGGGCTCTTCGACTGGGGCCGGATGCGGGATCCCCGGCACCCCGTGAGGGTCGCGGTCGCGACCGATATCGGGGGCGGCACCAGCTATTCGATGCTGGCCACCATGGGCGAGGCCTACAAGGTGCTGCACCTCCAGGGCCAGACGCTCACGCCCGATTCGGCCTTCCACGCCATGACCCTGGGCAACGCGGTCGCGCTCGGGCTCGACCGCCTGATCGGCTCCTTCGCGCCGGGGCGCGAATGCGACGCGGTGGTCCTCGATGCGGGTGCGACACCCGCGACGGCGCGCCGGCTGGAACGGGTCAGGACGATCGAGGAGGAGCTCTTTCTCCTGACCACGATGGGGGATGATCGCGCCGTGCGGGCTACCTACGTGATGGGAGAGCTCGTCCATTCGGCGTGACCCGGATGGCGGGGCGCCTTCTCGCATCCGTTGTGACGGATTTGCGCGATTGCCGAAAACTTGGCCCCGCCCTGCCTTTTCCCCGGGCGATCGGACAAGCCAACACCCGTTGTCGGCGTTTCGTGTTTGGAATATAGGCCCCCGAACAAACCGCAACGAAGCGGCTTCAAGTCAGAGGGGCTGATGGTGAAGTCGACTGAGCTCCAGGGGTACCGTCCCGAAGACACGGAACCCTTCATGAACGAGCGGCAGCGCGAGTATTTCCGCCGCAAGCTCTCCCAGTGGAAACTGGATATCCTTCGCGAATCACAGGAGACATTGGTCGCCCTGCAGAGCGAAAACCCGAACCACCCCGATCTCGCGGATCGCGCTTCGTCGGAAACGGACAGAGCGATCGAGCTGCGGGCCCGGGATCGACAGCGCAAGCTGATCGCCAAGATCGACGCCGCGATCTCGCGGATCGAGGAGGGGACCTACGGCTATTGCGAGGAGACCGGCGAGCCGATCTCGCTGCGCCGCCTGGAAGCGAGGCCGATAGCGACCCTGTCGATCGAGGCCCAGGAACGCCACGAGCGCAACGAGCGCGTGCATCGGGACGATTGAGCCCGTTCCGAAAGCCTCGCCAGCCCTGCGTTTGACGGCGGGGAGTAGGGGCATTCTTGTCGAGCCATGCGCTGGACGCGCAGGTGGCCGACCTCGCTACTGGGTTTCTCCACGCCGGTGGCACTCATAACAACCCGAACGCGTTGAGTTCAGCTGCTCCCGGACAGGGTCAGCACCGTGTTCGGAGAGCCTCATGAGCAGCGTGGCGCAGGCCGGCATCGCCGGAGCCGCACAACCGGCCGTCGACGAGCACGATACCCGCAATCGGATCCGGGCCATCATCGGCAGCTCGTCCGGCAACCTCGTCGAGTGGTTCGACTTCTACGCCTACGCGTTCACGGCGCTCTATTTCTCCTCCGCCTTCTTCGGCTTCATCGCCCAGAGC
>JAFAEL010000225.1 GCA_023423995.1 Pseudomonadota bacterium
GGCTATTACGTCCTGCCCTTCCTGCTCGGCGACCGGATCGCGGCCCGCCTCGACCTCAAGGCGGACCGGCAGGCCGGCCGGCTTCTGGTCCTGTCCCGGCATATCGAGCCGGGAGCCGACCTCGAAGAAGTCAGGGCGCCGCTCGAGCGCGAGCTGGCCGAGATGGCTCGCTGGCTGGATCTCAGGGAAGTGGTCTTGCAGGCCGGAACAGGCCAGGCGCGCCAGGACTGAACGGACGACGCAACGCGGATCGCCGCTCCCGGAGAGGATGCACTCGCGATGCCGGTATTCCCGAACGAGGGCGACGATGACCTGAGCTGGTGAGGCAGCTCAGAAGACGCAGACCAGCACCAGCCCAACGATCATGAGGGCGCCGCCGAGCAGCCGCCATAAGCCGGCCGTCTGCACGTCGAAGCCGAGCCAGCCGAAATGGTCCAGCAGGATCGACGTCACGATGGCGGAGGTGACCGTCAGGCCCGTGAAGGCCGCGGCGCCCACCCGGCCCGCGATGAGGATCATCGACAGCACGTAGATGGCGCCGAGCGCTCCGCCGAGCCACCCCCACCAGGGCACCTGCGCCACCTTCTCGGCGCTCGGGACCCCGAGCCCCATGAACGGGGCGGCGAGGAGGTAAACGACCGCACCGACCGCCGCGACCACGAGGGCGGCCAGGATCGGCTGATCGAGCGTCTTGTTCAGGGTGACGTTGGCGCCCGATTGGACCGTGTTCAGGGCGCCGGCCAGGAGCGCGAAGGCGTACAACACCCAGCTCATAGAGTGCACATCGTCAGGGGACCGGAGGAACTTTGGACTGCGGGGCGGGTGGCCGGGGCGACGCCAGCCTGTCACGCCGACCATGAACGCCGAAGCGGGGAGGTCAGACCCGGAATGTTCGAAACCGGACGGCGTCTTCCGCGCGACGCCTCGAAGGGCTTCAGGATCCCGGCAGGCCGCTGGCACCGATCTGCTTGAGATAGATGATGCGCGCCTGGATGGCCTCGCGGTGGATGCGCCACGTATCCATCGTATCCTGGAAGACCCTGAGCAGGCGCTCGGCCTCGTGGGTATCGCGCCCTCGCTCCCGCATCTCGGCCAGTTGGATCATCTGGAGCGCGATCCGCGATTCGCCCTCGGCGATGTGCTCGCTCGCCCGACGAAGCATCTCCGCTTCGTATTCCAGCTCGGTGCCCATCGACGCAGGATCCCAGCCGGTCGACAGACATACGCCGATTTTCTCGAGGGCTCACCAGCCTCGTTGGCGGAGCCGTTTCGCGGCGGCGGCGCGGAGCGTTGGAAACAGCCTTCTCGCAAGGCAGCGTGGCTCTGCGGCGTGAACGCGGGGCAAAGAAAAGCCCGGCCGAGCCGGGCTTTTCGTGGATGAAGCGACCGCTTAGCGGTCGCCGCGCAGGGTGTCTTTCACGCCGCCAACGGTGTTCTGCACCGTTCCGGCAGCCTTCTGGGCCTTGCCCTCGGCTTCGAGCTTGGTGTCGCCGGTGACTTTGCCGGCCATTTCCTTGGCCGTGCCCTTCACCTTCTCGACAGCGCCTTCGATGCGATCCTTGTCCATGTGAACCTCCTTTACTTCTGGAGGCTCAACCCGCCGAACCCAGAGTTGGTTGCCTGTCGCGGCAGGGTTTCGCGCCGCGAATGGTGCGGCCAGACGCCCTACCCGGCCTCCGCCTCGATCCGCTCCATGTCGTCGTCCGAAAGCCCGAAATGGTGCCCGAACTCATGCACGAGCACATGCGTGACGAGGTGCCCGAGCGTCTCGTCGTGCTCCGCCCAGTAGTCGAGCAGCGGCCTGCGAAACAGCCAGATCATGTTCGGCATCTGGCCGGTCGGCAGCAGCCCCGCATCGCCGCCCTGGGCGAGGCCGACGCCGCGGAAGAGCCCGAGGAGGTCGAACGGGCTCTCGAGACCGAGCGCGTCGAGCATCTCGTCGTCGGGAAAATCCGCGATCCGGATCGCGACGCCGGCGCAGCGCTGCCGGAACAGCTCGGGCAGCCGGTCGAACGCGTCCTGCGCCATCCGTTCGAATTCCGCGAGGTCGGGCGCGCGCAACCCCGACCAGTCAGGCGCTTGGGCCATGATCTACCGTCTCACCATCCTCGTCAGCAGGCCGCCGTGAGGGCCGACCAGGATCGACCCGACATAGAGCGCCCCGGCCGTCAGGATGATCGCCGGACCGGACGGCAGCCCGTAATGGTATGATAGCAGAAGGCCGGCATAGCTCGATGCCAGGGCAACGGCGACGGAGACCGGCAGCAGCCCCGAAAGGGTGGTCGCCCAGAACCGGGCCGTGACGGCCGGCAGGAGCATGATGCCGACGGCCAGGAGCGTGCCAAGCGCCTGGAAGCCGCCGACGAGGTTCAGCACGACTACGCCCAGGAAGGTGAGATGGGTGGCTGCGCTCGCCTTGCCGGAGAGCCGGAGGAAGAGCGGATCGACGCATTCCACCACGAGGGGCCGGTAGGCGACGGCGAGCCAGACGAGCGTCAGGGCCGCGACGGAGCCGATCACCAGGAGGGCGGCATCGTCCAGCGCCAGGACGGTCCCGAAAAGGATGTGCTGGAGATCGACGCTGGAGCCCTTCAGCGAGACGAGCATCACGCCGAGCGCGAGCGAGACGAGGTAGAATGCGGCAAGGCTCGCATCCTCCTTCAGGATGGTCGATCGGCTGACGAAGCCCGAGATCAGGACCACGGCCAATCCCGCCACGAGCCCGCCCAGCGTCATGGCGGGGAGCGAGAGCCCGCTGACCAGGAACCCGATCGCCGCGCCCGGCAGGATCGCATGGCTCATGGCGTCGCTCATCAGGCTCATGCGGCGCAGCGTCAGGAACACGCCGATGGGCGGCGCGCTGAGCGAAAGCGCGAAGGCGCCCGCGAGCGCCCGCCGCATGAAGGAGAACTCCAAAAAGGGCGTGACCAGGAGATCGATCACGGTGCGCCCAGGGCCGCGAGCACGACGGTCTCGGGACTGTCCGGCAGCCCGCCTTCGAGCGGGAGGCGGCCATAGGCCCGGGCGAGATTGTCCGGCGTCAGGACCTCCTCCGTCGGGCCCCATGCGACCGGCCGCGCAGCCAGGAGCAGGGTCTGCGCGAACACCGCCCTCACCTGCCCGATATCGTGAAGCGCGGCGACCACGGTCCGGCCCTCGGCCCGCCATATGCCGATGATGTCGAGGAGGTCCGCCTCCGTTTCGGCGTCGACCCCCGTGAAGGGCTCGTCGAGCAGGATCAGGGGGGCGTCCTGCAGGAGGGTGCGGGCGAACAGGAGCCGCTGCATCTGGCCGCCGGAGAGCGCCCCGATGGTGCGGTGCCTTTCGGCCCCGAGGCCGACGCGCTCGAGCGCGCCGTCGACCTCGCCGCGATGTTCCGGGCGGTAGCGGCCCCAGGCGCCAAGCCTGCGCCACAACCCCATCCCGGCAAATTCGAGGACAGTGATCGGAAAGGAGCGGTCGATCTCGGGCTGCTGCGGCAGATAGGCGAGGTCGCGCAGGGCCAGGCCGCGAAGGTCCACGGCCCCGGAGAGCAGTTGTGCCTCTCCGACGATCCCCTTCAGCAAGGTCGATTTCCCGGCGCCGTTCGGGCCGACGAGCGCGAGCGTCTCCCCCTTCCGAACGTTGCCGTCGATCGCCGCGACGGCCGGGCGGCCGCCATAACCGAAGGACGCTGACCGGAAGGTCAGGGCGGGCGGCGGATCGCTCGCACGCGCTCCCGGGACTTGCCCGCTCACCTCACGCCAGCGCCCAGGCGACACCCAGGAAGGCGACGCCCGACAGGGCGACCGAAATCGCGAGCCGCTCGCCCAATCCGAGCAGCATGAGGGAGGAGGAAGCGCCTTCCAGCGCCCGGTCCCGGCCAGCACGGGCTGATAGGTTTCTCACGGGATCACTCGAATACGGGGCAGCCGGCCAGCGGCTGATGTTAGGATATAACATACACGAGCCGGGGCAAGGCGCCAGTGTGGAAAAGCACGGGAGACCCCATGTCCCATGGCGACGGGCTGGCCTGGACGGCCCGGCACCTGTTATCTTGTAACCTCAACCGAGGCCGATCGGCTCCATGGGCAAGGACAAAGCCGCGCCGCACCCGGCGCATGGCCACCATCATCACCACTCGCCCGCCGAGGCGGACAGGCTCCTCGCCCATGTCGAGGAGGTTTGCCGCGAGCGCGGGCTGCAATTCACGCCCTTGCGGCGGCGCGTGTTCGAGGCGCTAGCCAGGAGCGAAGCGCCGCTCGGCGCCTATGATCTCGTCGAACAGCTCGGGCGGGAGCGGCGCATTTCGCCCATCTCCGTCTATCGCGCGCTCGAGTTCCTGATGGAGGCGGGCTTCATCCACAGGATCGCGGTGCGGAACACCTACCTGCCCTGCCACCACGAGCACGGCTCGAACGAGACCACCGTGTTCCTGGTCTGCACCGTGTGCGGGAATGTCGACGAGCTGGCTTCGTCGGACGTGGCGCGGGACCTCGCAGGCACCGCCGCCCAGGTGGGCTTTCGCCCGGTGAGCCGGACGGTCGAGCTCGAGGGCGAATGCCAGACCTGCCGCGAGGTCTCGTAACGCGAAAGCCCGGCCCTCTTGCGAGGACCGGGCCGGAGGCAGGCCGTCGGGCCGACCCGCCTTAGTAGGGGTCGTAGTAGTCGTAACCGGGGCCGTAATAGCCATACGCGCCGTAGGGCCGGTCATAGTAGTAGTCGCGCCGCTGCTGGGCGGCGATCGCCCCACCGATGAGCGCGCCCGCGATCCCGACCGCGGCGGCAGCCCCAGCGGCGTTCCGGCCGCGATGGCTGCGGTAATGCCCGTGCCGGCGGCCGCGGTGCTGGGTGTATTCCGCATTCGGAACCGCCGCCGCGAGCGCGTCCGCATTGGGCAGGGAGGGGCTGCTGGCCTGCGCCCCCGGAGCCCCCGCCATGAGGGCTATGCCGAGTGTCGTCGCGGCCGCGACAGAAATGACCTTGTTCATGTCCGTGCGTCCTCAGGAGTTCGATATTCGACGCGACAACTCCCCACGCACCCGAAAGGTTTCCCGAGTTACCGAGACGCACCGCAACAGCCAAGATTTCCGGCTGTTCACGCCTCAACTAAGATCCACTGGAGTATTCAGCGCGCATAGCGGCGATACGCTTGCGCGACCCTTCTGGCGATGCGCCGTGACAACGCGCCGAGCCGCGCGATGACGGGCTCCTGCTGGGAAGATCTTCGCCGGCACACTTTGAGCTTGGCTGAGGCCGCGAGGCGTGCTTGGTTTCAGCTGTCACACAGATACACGCTCCCGACATGCCCTATCGCGTCGCCTTTGGCGGCTTCCTGCACGAAACCAACACCTTTGCCCCCTCCAAGGCCGGTATGAGCGCGTTCGAACAGGGCGGCGGATGGCCCGTCCTGACGCGCGGAGACGGGGTCTTCGACGCGGTCCGCAACGTGAATGTCGGGGCCGCCGGGTTCATCGAGGAAGGCCGCAGGCGCGGCTGGACCCTGCTTCCTTCCCTATGGGCCTCGGCGAGCCCCTCCGCCCACGTCACGCGCGAGGCATTCGAGCGGATCACCGGTGACCTCGTCGAGCGCATCCGGGCCGAGTTGCCGGTCGATGCCGTCTATCTCGACCTGCACGGCGCCATGGTGACGGAGCATTTCGACGACGGCGAAGGCGAGATCCTGCGCCGGGTGCGCGCCGCGATAGGCCCGGACGTGCCGCTCGTCGCGAGCCTCGACCTGCACGGCAACGTCACGGCGCTCATGGTGGACAGCGCGGACGCGCTGATCGCGTACCGCACCTACCCGCATGTCGACATGGCGGAGACCGGACGGCGCTCGGGCGAGTACCTGGCGGGCATCATCGGCACGGAACGGCGGCACGCGAAGGCGTTCCGGCAGATCCCCTACCTGATCCCGATCGCCTGGCAGGCGACCGCCATGGAGCCCTGCCGGACCATCTATGGCCGGCTCGAGGCGCGCGAGGGCGAGGCTGTGCCGTCGCTGTCCTTCCTGCCCGGCTTCCCGGCGGCCGATTTCGCCGATTGCGGCCCCTCGGTCGTCGCCTACGGGGTGACGCAGGCGGATGCCGACGGGGCAGCGGACGAGATCGCTGCCTTGGTGGCGGAGAGCGAGGAGGCGTTCCGCGGCCGCGTCTACACACCCGACGAGGGCGTCCGCGAGGCCATCCGCCTGGCCGAGACCGCCTCCCGCCCCGTCGTGATCTCCGACACCCAGGACAACCCGGGCGCGGGCGGCGATTCCGACACGATGGGCATGGCGCATGCCCTCGTCCGGAACGATGCGCCCCGTGCCGCCATGGGCCTGATCGTCGATCCCGCGGCCGCCGAGGCGGCGCATGAGGCGGGCGTCGGCGCTACGATCCGCCTCTCCCTCGGCGCGAAGTCCGGCATCCCGGGCGACCAGCCGCTGGAGGCGGATTTCGCCGTGGAGGCGCTGTCGGACGGCGATTTCGTCGCGACCGGCCCGTTCTTCGGCGCCACCCGGATGAGGCTCGGACGTTGCGCCTGCCTGCGGGTCGGCGACGTCCGTTTCGTGGTCGCCTCCCGCAAGGCGCAGATGGCCGACCAGGCCATGTACCGCCAGGTCGGGATCGAGCCGACGGAACAGGCCATCCTGGTGAACAAGAGCTCGGTCCATTTCCGGGCCGATTTCGAGCCCATTGCCGAGACGATCCTGGTCTGCGCCGCACCGGGACCCATGCCGGTAGACCCCGCCGCCTTCCCCTGGAAGCGGCTCCGGCCCGGCATCCGAACGTCGCCGAAGGGACCGGTCTTCAACCAAGGCGCCTGATCCTCAGCACAGGGACGGAGAAGCACCATGGGCATCATGCCTGCGATCCAGGATTTCGCCGACGACCTCGTGGCCATCCGGCGCGACCTGCATGCCCATCCTGAGATCGGCTTCGAGGAGGTCCGCACCTCCGACGTGGTCGCGGGCAAGCTCGCATCGTGGGGCATCGAGGTGCATCGCGGCATCGGCGGCACGGGCGTCGTCGGAATCCTCCAGGGCGCACTCGGGCCGGGCCGCCGCATCGGCCTGCGCGCCGACATGGATGCCCTGCCGATCGAGGAGCTGACGAACCTTCCCTGGCGCTCGACCCGCCCCGGCACCATGCATGCCTGCGGGCATGACGGACACACGACCATGGTGCTCGGCGCGGCGCGCTACCTGGCCGAGAACCGCAACTTCAAGGGAACCGCGATTTTCGTCTTTCAGCCGGCCGAGGAGGGTCTCGGCGGCGCCCGGGCGATGCTCGCGGACAAGCTCTTCGAGCGCTTTCCCTGCGACGAGATCTATGGGCTCCACAACGCGCCTTATCTCGAGCCCGGGCAGGTCGCGGTCTGGCCCGGCGAGGCGATGGCGGCCGGCGACTTCTTCGACATTCGCATCCGGGGAGCCGGCAGCCATGGCGCCATGCCGCAGGAATCCCGCGACCCCGTCGTGATCGCGGGCGCCCTGATCGGAGCCCTCCAGACGGTCGTGAGCCGCAACACCCATCCGCTCAAGGCGGCCGTGGTTTCCATCACGCAGGTCCATGCGGGCTCGGCCTACAACGTGGTGCCCGAGGAAGCCTCGCTCGCCGGGACGATCCGCACCTTCGCGCCCGAGGTCCGGGCGATGGTGCACGAGCGCATCCGGACCATCGCGCGAGGCCTTGCGGTCTCGTTCGGCGCGGAGATCGAGGTCGATATCCGCACCATCTTCAACACCCTCGTGAACCACGCCGAGCCGGCCGCCGCCTTCGCGGAAGCGGCGCGCGACATCGTCGGGGCCGAGAACGTCATCACGGAGCCCCGGCCCATGATGGGCTCGGAGGACTTCGCCGACATGCTGCACCAGGTGCCGGGCGCCTATTGCTGGGTCGGGCACAGCGGCACGGTCCCCCTGCACAACCCGTCCTTCGTGCTCGGCGAGGAGATCCTCCCGGTTGGAGCGAGCCTCCTCGCCCGCATCGTCGAGCGGCGGCTCGCCGCGTGACGGGCGGTGCAGTCCCGGGGCTCGCCAAGCGAGAACCCGAGATCCCCCGACGCCCGGAGCGAACCGTGGGTTCCGGGTTCCGGCTGTCGCCGGCCCCGGAATGACGAACGAGCGATGAGATGATGAATCCCGCCCCCCTGCCCTTCGACACCGATTCCATGCTCGCCGGCCTCAGGCGCTGGGTGGAGACCGAGAGCCCGACCTTCGACGTTCCGGCCGTGAACCGGATCATGGACGTCGCCGCCGCAGACCTCGCGGCAGCGGGCGCCAGCGTAGAGCGCATCCCGGGCCCTCCGGGCCTCGGCGATTGCGTCCGCGCCGACTTCCCGCACGCGCGGCGCGGCGAGCCCGGCATCCTGCTGATGTCGCATCTGGACACGGTCCACCCGGTCGGCACCCTCGCCAAGCTGCCGTTCCGGCGCGAGGGCGGACGCTGCTACGGGCCCGGCATCCTCGACATGAAGGGCGGCGCCTACGCGTCCCTGGAGGCGGTGGTGCAACTCGCCCGCGCCGGGATCGAGACGCCGCTGCCGGTGTCGGTGCTGCTCACGAGCGACGAGGAGATCGGCAGCCCCGGCACGCGCGATCTCATCATGAGCGAGGCCAGAAAGCACCGCTACGTGCTGGTGCCGGAGCCCGGAAAGCCGGGGAACGGAGTCGTCACGGGCCGCTACGCGATCGCGCGGTTCAACCTGGAGGCTGAGGGCCGGCCCAGCCATGCCGGCGCCGCGCTCAAGGACGGCCGCTCGGCGATCAACGCCATGGCGCGCCAGCTTCTCGCGATCGAGGAGATGACGGACGAGGATTGCACCTTCTCGGTCGGCGTCATCGAGGGTGGTCGCTGGGTCAATTGCGTCCCGACGACCTGCCGGGCGGAGGCGCTCTCGATGGCGAAGCGCCAGGCCGATCTCGACCGGGGCGTCGAGCGCATGCTGGCGCTGTCGGTCCGCAATCCGGACGGAACGCGGTTCACGGTCACGCGCGGCGTGACCCGGCCCGTCTGGGAGCCGGACGCGGGCACGATGGCGGTCTACGAGGTGGCGAAGGGCGTCGCGGCCGATCTCGGCTTTGACCTCCCGCACGGCTCCTCCGGCGGCGGTTCGGATGCCAACTTCACCGGCGCGGCCGGGATCCCGTCGCTCGACGGGCTCGGCCTTCTCGGCGCCGGCTACCACACGCTCGAAGAGCATATCGAGGTGGAGAGCCTGCCTCAACGCGGACGGCTGATCGCCGGCCTCCTGCACCGGCTTTCATGATGCGATACCCCGCTTTCGGCCGCGACGGCCGCCTCGTTCCGCCTGCCGGTCTCGACGCGCCGGAGCTCCTCCGGCAGGACGGCGTCACCCTGCAACGCCGGCTGCGGGCTGGCGAGATCTCGTCGGTCGAGCTCGCGAGCGCCTGCCTCGACCGCATCGAGGCCGTGAACCCGACCTACAATGCCGTCGTTTCGCTGCGGCCTCGCGAGGAGATCCTGGCCGAAGCGCGGGCAGCGGACGAAGCGCGGGCCGAGGGCCGCGATCTCGGCGCGCTGCACGGCCTGCCGATCGCCATCAAGGACCTGGCCGCAACGGCCGGGCTGACCACCACCTGGGGCTCCCCCCTCTTCGCCGACCATGTCCCGGCAGAGGACGACCTGCACGTTGCCCGGCTCCGGCGGGCCGGTGCGATCATCGTGGGCAAGACGAACGTGCCGGAATACGGGCTCGGTTCGCACACCTACAATCCGGTCTTCGGCGTCACCCGAAACGCGTACCGGCCCGATCTCAGCGCCGGCGGCTCCAGCGGCGGCGCGGCCGTCGCGCTCGCGCTCGGCATGCTGCCGATCGCGGACGGCTCCGATTTCGGCGGCTCGCTGCGAAATCCGGGCGCCTGGAACAACGTCTTCGGGCTGAGACCCTCGCAGGGCCGCGTGCCGACGGTGCCTGCACAGGACCCGTTCTACACCCAGCTTTCGACCAACGGGCCGATGGGCAAGTCGGTGGCGGACGTCGCCGCGATGCTCACCGTGATGTCCGGCTACGACCCGCGCGCGCCGCTCTCACTCGAAACCGAGGCCGAGCCGTTCGAGGCGAACCTCGTTCCCGCCTCCTCCCCCCGCATCGCCTGGCTCGCCGATCTCGACGGGCGCATTCCCTTCGAGGGCGGCATCCTGGACCTCTGCGCGACGGCGCTCCGGGAACTGGAGCCGGCCGGCTGGCAGGTGGAAGATGTCTCGATCCCATTTCCCTGGGCCGAGCTGTGGCGCTCCTTCGTGGTGCTGCGCCAATGGGCGATGAGCAACCGCTACGGTCCGGATTACACGGATCCGGCGCGCCGCGCCCACCTGAAGCCTGAGATCATCTGGGAGGTCGAGGGGGGCAACCGCCTCAGCGCCGAGGACATCGCGAGCGCCGCGAAGGTGCGGGCGACGTTCTACCAGGTCGCCGTGAAGCTGTTCGAGCGCTTCGACGCGCTCGCGCTGCCCACCGCGCAGGTCTTCCCGTTCCCGATCGAATGGCACTGGCCGCGGGAGGTCGCGGGCGTCGAGATGGACAGCTACCACCGCTGGATGGAGGTGGTGGTCATCGGCACGCTCACGGGGTGCCCCGTCCTGAACGTGCCCGTCGGGTTCGACGAGAGCGGGCGCCCCATGGGGATGCAGCTGATCGGACGGCCCCGGGCAGACAGGGCGCTGCTCGCGATCGGGGCTGCCTATGAGCGGGACGCCGCGCGCCTGCCCGATTGACACGGCCCGGCACGGAGCGTGCATTCTAAGATCAACAAAGCGCGAGGGGCGCAAAGCGGAGGTGGGAATGTCTTTCAGTTGGAGAATGGCCGCGATTGCCGGCGCGGCACTCGCAGCCTCCTCGGCCGCACAGGCCCAGACGACGCTCAAGGCCGTCATGCACTCCGACGTGAAGATCCTGGATCCGATCTGGACCACGGCCTACATCGTCCGGAACCACGGCTACATGATCTACGACACGCTCTTCGCGCTCGACGAGAAGGGCGAGGTGAAGCCGCAGATGGTCGACACCTACACGGAGTCGCCGGACAAGCTCACCTACACGTTCAAGCTCCGCGACGGCCTCCTCTGGCATGACGACAAGCCCGTCACGGCCGAGGATTGCGTCGCCTCGATCAAGCGCTGGGCCGCGAAGGATCCGCTCGGCCAGAAGGTGATGAGCTTCGTCGACACGATGACGGTCGACGACCAGGACAAAAACAAGTTCACCATCAAGCTGAAGTCGCAGACCGGCCTGCTCCTGTTCGCTCTCGGCAAGCCGTCCTCGAACGTGCCCTTCATGATGCCGAAGCGGGTAGCCGAAACGGACCCGAACACGCAGATCTCGGACTTCACCGGCTCCGGTCCGTTCAAGCTCAAGCAGGACGAATGGAAGCCGGGCGACAAGATCGTCTATGTGAAATTCGACAAGTACAAGCCGCGCTCCGAGCCGGCCTCTGGGCTGGCCGGCGGCAAGGTCGTGAAGCTCGACAGGGTCGAATGGCTCGCCATCCCCGATCACCAGCAGGCTGCGAACGCGCTCCTCGCGGGCGAGATCGACTATTACGAGCAGCCGCCGCACGACCTGATCCCACTCCTCAAGAGCGATAATTCGATCAAGCTGGTCGACTACAATCCGCTCGGCCTCCAATACACGCTCCGGCCGAACCACCTGCTCAAGCCCTTCGATAACCCGAAGGTCCGGCAGGCGATGTTCTATGCGTTCAACCAGAAGGACTTCCTGGACGCGACGATCGGAAACCCGGATTACTACAAGGTCTGCAAGGCCCTGTTCGTCTGCGGTACGCCCCTTGCCACCGACAAGGGCATGGAGGGCCTGCTCGAGTCGAACTTCAAGAAATCGCAGGAGCTCCTGAAGGAAGCCGGCTACGACGGTACGCCGATCGTGCTCCTGCACTCGACCGACCTGCAGGTGCTGACGAACTTGGCGCCCGTCGCCAAGCAGCTCCTCGAGAAGGGCGGCTTCAAGGTCGACATGCAGTCCTCGGATTGGCAGACGGTCGTCTCCCGCCGCGCCCGCAAGGAGCCCGTCGACAAGGGCGGCTGGAACCTGATGCTCACCTCCTGGGTCTCGGCCGATATCCTGAACCCGGTGATGACCGGCTTCGTGAACGCGAGCTGCGACAAGGCCTCCTTTGGCTGGCCCTGCGATGCCGAGATGGAGAAGCTCCGGGACGACTTCGCCCGGGAGACGGACCCCGCCAAGCAAAAGGAGATCGTCGAGAAGGTGCAGCAGCGCCAGCGCGAGGTCGTGACGCACATCCACCTCGGCCAGTACTACGTTCCGATCGGCACCACGGGCGAGGTGTCCGGCATCCTCACGGCCGCTGCGCCCGTCTTCTGGAACATCGAGAAGAAGAAGAAATAGCGCCTTGCTGGCGCGACCCGTCCCTGCGCACCTTCTCCCTCGCGGGAGAGGGTGCGACGCGGATGCCGTCGCCATGCCATCCTCGTCTGCCCGTCTCGGGCCGGGACGGGTGCCGGGCGCAACTCGGGTGAGGGGCGCCTTGCCCCCACCGAGGAGCTCTTCATTCGGTCGCGCCGGCGCGCGGCCCCACTTCTCTCGCGAAGGGAGAAGCAGGATCTGAGATGATTGGCTACATTCTCCGCCGTCTTCTTTCGACGATCCCTGTCCTGCTGATCGTGGCGGTGCTCGTCTTCCTGATGCTGCGCCTGACGCCGGGCGACCCGGCCGCCGTGATCGCGGGCGACAACGCCACCTCCGAGCAGATCGCGATGATCCGCTCCCGGCTCGGGCTCGATCAGCCGATCCTGACGCAATTCGCCATCTGGGGCGGCAACCTGCTGAGCGGCAATTTCGGGGAATCGTTCTTCTTCAAGAAATCTGTCGCCGAACTGATCATGGGTCGGATCGAGCCGACGGTCTCGCTCGCCCTCACCACGATCGTTCTGGCCGTGCTGATCGCCGTGCCTCTCGGCGTGCTCGCCGCTTACAAGCACGGCTCCTGGATAGACCGGGTCGTCATGGGCTTCTCGGTGCTGGGCTTCTCGGTTCCGGTCTTCGTCATCGGCTATGCGCTGATCTACGTCTTCGCCATCAAGCTGAACCTCTTGCCCATCCAGGGCTACCAGCCGATCGGCAACGGATTCTGGGGCTTCCTGCAGCGGCTCATCCTGCCCTCGGTGACGCTGTCGGTGATCTATGTCGCGCTCATCGCCCGCATGACGCGGGCGAGCGTGCTCGAGGTCCTGGGCGAGGACTACATCCGCACGGCGCGCGCCAAGGGCCAGGTCGAGCGCAAGATCCTCTTCCGGCACGCGCTCAAGAACGCGGCCGTCCCGATCGTCACCGTGATCGGCATCGGGGTCGCGCTCCTGATCGGCGGCGTGGTCGTGACGGAGAGCGTCTTCTCCATCCCGGGGCTCGGGCGTCTCACCGTGGACGCCGTGCTGGCCCGCGACTACCCGACCATCCAGGCCGTGATCCTGCTCTTCTCGCTCGTCTACATAGTCATCAATCTCTGCGTGGACCTCGTCTACACGCTGTTCGATCCGAGGATCCGCTATTGAGCGTCGAGCCCACCATCCTCGCGCCCACGGCCCCGACCCCGGTCATCGCCCCCGGAGCCGCGATCTGGCGCAGGCTGCTGCGCCAGACATCCGTGCTGATCGGCGGCGGGGTGCTTCTCGTGATCCTGCTGATCGGGATCTTGGCCCCGGCGCTCGGCACCATCGATCCCGCCGGCATCAATCCCGCCTTCCGCAACCGCGTGCCCGGCATCGAGCGGACCATCCGCCAGGAGGACGGCTCTTCCACTACCTTCAAGCATCGGATGGGCACCGACTCGCTCGGCCGCGACATCTACAGCCGGGTGATGTACGGCGCCCGCGTCTCGCTCATCATCGGCGTCTCGGTCGCGGCGATCTCGCTGGCGATCGGCCTCGTGCTCGGTCTGGTGGCCGGCTATGTCCGCTGGCTCGACGGCGCCATCATGCGGCTGATGGACGGGCTGATGGCCATCCCGGCCATCCTCCTCGCCATCGCGGTCGTGTCGCTGTTCCGGGCCGGTATCGGGGCCGTCATCGTGGCGATCACGGTCCCCGAAATCCCGCGCGTGGTCCGCCTCGTGCGCTCCATCGTGCTGTCGGTGCGCGAAGAGCCCTATGTGGAAGCGGCCATCATGGCCGGCACGCCGACGCCTAAGCTGATGGTGCGCCACATTCTGCCCAACACGATCGCGCCGCTGATCGTGCAGGGCACCTTCATCTGCGCCTCGGCGATGCTGGTCGAGGCGATCCTGTCCTTCCTCGGCATCGGCATTCCGCCCGAGATCCCGACCTGGGGGAACATCATGGCGGAGGGCCGCAACCTCTTCCGCATCTACCCGCACAACATCCTTTATCCGGCAGTCTTCCTCGGCCTGACGGTGCTGGCCGTGAACATGCTGGGCGACGGGCTGCGCGACACGCTCGATCCCAAGATGGCGGGCCGGTGATGAAGAGCCCCCTTCCCGTCCTCGAGGTGAAGAACCTCACCGTCACGCTTCCCCCCGGCGCAGACCGCCGTAGCGCGGTGGACGGCATCTCGCTCACTGTCCAGCCGGGCGAGATCGTCTGCATCGTGGGGGAATCCGGCTCGGGCAAATCGGTCACCGCCTTCTCGGTGATGGGCCTCCTGCCCAAGGTGCTGAACCCCTCCCGGGGTGAGATCCTGCTGGAGGGCGAGAACGTCTTGAAGGCCTCGCCGCAACGGCTGCGCGATCTGCGGGGCACCCGCATGGCCATGATCTTCCAGGAGCCGATGACGGCCCTGAATCCGGTCCTGACGATCGGCGACCAGATTGACGAGGTGCTGCGCATCCATACCGATCTCGGCGCGGCCGAGCGCCGGGCGAAGGTGCTCGCCATCATGGAGGCGATGCGGCTGCCGGACCCGGAGCGCATCTACGCGTCCTATCCGCACCAGCTCTCGGGCGGGCAGCGCCAGCGCATCATGATCGCGGCCGCGCTCGTGCTGGACCCGGCGCTGCTGATCGCGGACGAGCCGACCACCGCGCTCGACGTTACCACCCAGGCGCAGATCCTCAAGCTCATCAAGGAGTTGCAGGGCCGTCGCGGCACGGGCGTCCTCTTCATCACGCATGATTTCGGGGTCGTGGCGGAGATCGCCGACCGGGTCGTCGTGATGGAGGGCGGCCGGCTGGTGGAGGAAGGGCCGGCCGAGGAGATCCTCACCCGGCCGAAGCACAGCTACACCCGCATGCTGATCGGCTCCGTCCCGAGCCTGAAGCCGAAGGGCCGCCCGGAGCCGACCGGACCCGTCGCCCTGGAAGGTATCGGACTGGCCAAGACCTATGGCGAGCGGCGCTTCTTCTCGAAGGCGCGTATCGTCAAGGCGGCCGACGCCGTGAACCTGAAGGTCCGCCGGGGCGAGACGCTGGGGATCGTGGGGGAATCCGGCTCCGGCAAGACCACCGTCGCACGCTGCATCGCGCGGCTGATCGAGCCGAGCGAGGGCTCGATCCTCGTCTCGAACACGGACATCGCGAAGCTGCGCGAGAGGCAGCTCCGGCCCTATCGCCGGCGCATCCAGGTCGTCTTCCAGGACCCGTACCGCTCGCTGAACCCGCGCCGCACGGTCGGCGCCTCCATCATCGAGGGGCCGGTCAATTACGGCCTGCCCACGGCGGACGCGATGGCGCGCGCACGCGATCTCATGAAGCTCGTCGGCCTGCAGCCGGACGCGCTCTCGCGCTATCCGCACCAGTTCTCGGGCGGCCAGCGCCAGCGCATCGCCATCGCGCGGGCGCTCGCCATGGAGCCTGACGTGCTGATCGCGGACGAGGCGGTCTCGGCGCTCGACGTCTCGGTGCAGAAGCAGGTGCTGGAGCTGCTCGACGACGTGCAGAAGCGCTTCCAGCTCGCCGTCCTCTTCATCACGCACGACCTGCGGGTCGCGGCGCAGATCTGCGACCGCATCATGGTGATGGAGAAGGGCGTGGTGGTGGAGGAGGGCCCGACGGGAGAGGTCTTCGCCTCGCCGGCCCACCCCTATACGCGGGCGCTGCTCGATGCGGCTCCCGGCCGCGACTTCGCCTTCGCGGCGTAGCGCCTGGTCGGGTTCACGCCCGCCGCGCGAGCCACGCCTCGCGGAGCTCGGCCGCGCCCCACAGGAGCAGCGCCGGCAGGGCGAGCAGGGTGTCGCGAACACGAAGTGCCAGCGACATTGCGATCGCGGTCGGTTCGTCGAGGCCCAGCACCACGCCCGCGACCAGGAAACCGGCCTCCTGCACGCCCGCCCCCCAGGGCACCACGAAGAGCGCGCCGCGCGCCGCGTGGACAAGGGCGGCGAGCGCCAGCGAAGCCGTCGGCGAGAGCGGCGCATCCAGGGCGCCGGCCGCGAACCAGATCTGCACGGCCGAGAGCAGCCATGCCGCGAAATGGAGCAATGTCCCGGCCGCGAGCCGGGGCCGATCCTGCCACAGCGCCGCAACCGTGCGGCCCGCCTCTACGCCGAGGCCCCATTCGGCAAGCCCGAAATAGCGCTCCACCCGTGTCACGAAGCGCATGACCGGCTTGCGGACGCGCGGGCTGCGGAAGCCCAGATAGGCAAGGACGAGCGGCAGGACGGAGGCCGCCGCGATCCCGACAGCATGGTCCAGCTCGGCCCAGCCGAGCACCGCCAGCAGCGCCACCACGCCCGCGAGCGTGAAGATGATCTGCGCCAGGATCTCGGTCGCGAGGTCGACGACGCCGCTGCCGGCAGCATTGCCGGCCCGCGCCCCGAACAAGGTGAGCGCCCGCATGCCGGCGATCTCGCCCATGCCGGGAATGATCGCGACGACGCTCGATGCGCCGTCCCGCACGAACCGGGCTGCCGTACAGGCCGTCAGGCTCGCGCCGGTCGTGAAGATCCACCAGGCGATCCCGCAGAGGAGCACGGAGCCCAGCTGCAGGGCGGACAGCCAGGCGAGTTCCGCAACCCCGAGGCGCCGCAGGACCTCGATGACGGTCGGAAGCCCCGCATGGGCAGCGACAGCGACCGCGAGCGCCAGTCCGGCCACGAGTGCGAGCGAGAGCTGCGTGCGCCGGTTCAGCATGGCGGCGCCACGCATGCCCTTGTCTTGCCCCTTGAACCCACTCGCCCTCCGGTCGGCGCCGATGGGGCGCTCGCTGCCTCATAGAGGGAGGCGAGCGCTCCCGCGACCCCGTCACCGGAGCGCGCTCAGAACATCTTGGATGCCTTCAGCGTGCCGAACCGGTTCGACGTTCCCTTCGCGTCCGTAGCGCCTGCCGAGCAGGTGAAAGTCTCCTCGGTGCTACCTCCGCCCGAGGGATCCCACAGGATCTTGAACCCCGCCGGCGTCATCGTGACGGAGCCGTAGTTCTCCCGGGCCCGTCCGAGCTCATCCTTGTTCTTCGGTTTCTTCTCCGTCCAGTAGACGTAGTCGAGACCAAGGAAGTGATAGTAGTACTGCGAGCCGTCATCGACGCTCCACCAGCCCGCGAGCCACGGCGGCATCGTGGGCTCCCGGGGCGCCTTCGTCACTTCCCAGAACAACACCCGCTTCTGGCCGAAGATGCCGGTCTCGGACATGTTGCCCGATATGCTCTCGTTCTGCCGGATGACGTGCTTGTTCCACAGTTCCGTATGGTAGCCGTATCCGTCGTCACGAAAAGCGAGGATGCCGCGCCGGCCGAAGATGATCGTCTTCATCTTGTCGATGGAGTTCTTGCCCGCCTTGATGTCCTCGGTCTTGCCGAAGCGGTCGGTCAGGATCTGCTCCAGCTCCCTGACATTGCCGATATAGTAGCCGTTCCCGTCGGCCGGCTTGAAAAGCTTTCGCTGCTCGCTCGCCTCCGGCACCTTCACGCCTGCGGCGTTCATCGCGTGGCTCACCTGGAAGCAGCACGGCGTCGCCTTAGGCGCGGCCTTCAACGCCTTCAGGCCTTTCGCCTCTCGTTCGGCATTCTTCTCCGGGAGCTTCTCGTTCTCCTTTCGGATCGCCTCGTTCAGCCCATCCAGGAGGTTCTTCACGGGCTTGTTGAGCTTATTCCAGAGATAATAATGCTCGAGCATCGTGTCGAAATCGGCGTTTATCGTCGCGAATGCCATGTGCGCCTCCCTGGTTGATGATCTCAGATGCCGATCATTGCTCCGAATTCATGGCCCTGCTGACCCCGGCGACCGTCTGCAACGCGGCGCCTCGATCCGGGGAGCGCCCAAGCCGGTGCGGGGACGACGTACATTCCATCCTCGTGGCCGCGCCTGCCGTGCGGCCTCGCACAGCGGCCGACCCCGCCTTCCGGGCCGGAGGGCGCAATCGCAGGGGGCCGCAAACGGACGGGATGGCGTACCCCTATACTTCCGGGTCCTCCCCGAGCCGCCGGATTTGGTATGATCGCGAACCCGGGCCGCTTCTGCGGGTTGTTCGGGCCGATCGGGAACAAAGAACGTGCGGGACAGACTGAGCCGGATCGCCCTCACGGTAGCCGTGCTGCTTCTCGCAGCCTTCGTGGCCGAGCCGTACATCGCCCGCTTCCTCTACTCGGAGGAGGGCCCGCGAACGGTCACGCCGAGAGGCGATCTCGCGCCTTATGAACGCAGCACGGTCGAGCTATTCGAGCGCGCATCGCCCTCCGTCGTACATGTCTACGCGGTCTCCCGCGCCAGCCGAAACCGCCTGAGCGGCGATGAGAACGGGGAAGGTCAGCAGACCGGAACCGGCTTCGCCTGGGACGCAGCCGGCCATATCGTGACCAACAATCACGTCGTGCAGAATGCCGGCCCGATCGCCGTCCGGCTCTCCTCGGGGGAGATCGTTCCCGCGACGATCGTCGGAACGGCCCCGAACTACGACCTCGCCGTGCTGCAACTCGGCCGCGTCCGCCAGCCCCCTCCCCCGATCGCCCTCGGGTCCTCGGCCGACCTGAAGGTGGGACAGCAGGTCTTCGCGATCGGAAATCCCTTCGGCCTCGACCAGACGCTGACGACGGGCGTGATCAGCGCCTTGCAGCGACGGCTTCCCACCGGCGAGGGTCGCGAACTCGCGGACGTGATCCAGACGGACGCCGCGATCAACCCCGGCAACTCGGGCGGACCGCTGCTGGATTCCGCCGGGCGCGTGATCGGCGTGAACACGGCGATCTTCTCGCCCTCCGGCGCTTCGGCCGGGATCGGCTTCGCCATCCCGGTGGACGTGGTCAATCGGGTGGTGCCCGAGCTCATCCGGAACGGCCGCATGCCCCAGCCGGGCATCGGCATCATCGCCGGCGCGGAGGCCGCGACGGCGCGGCTCGGCGTTCCGGGCGTCGTGGTCGTGCGCACCATGCCGGGCTCTCCGGCCGCTCGCGCCGGGATGCGCGGAATCGACCCACGCACGGGCGAGCTCGGCGACATCATCGTGGGCGTGAACGGGCGCAGAGTGTCCCGGCTCTCGGACCTGCTGGCAGAAGTGGAAAAGGCGGGCGTGGGGAAGGCGATCCAGGTCGACGTGCTGCGGGACGGGCAGACGGAACGGCTCACGGTCGACATTGCGGATCTCACGCCCGGTCGGGGCTGAGAACCGCGCGGCCTCAACGGCCAGCGGCACTGAAATTGCGAGGTACTTTACGTCTTTCGTCGCACAAAAAGCGAGCAATCCGGCTCGTGCCGCCCTTGCAGGCAGACCGAACCGGCCATATCCTAACTCGCGGGCAAAGTTTGTAACCCACGAGTTTCACCTGCATGCGTCCCGAGACATTGGAGCGGCGGCGGGGAAAAGTCCTCGCTGCGGCCGCGCGCCTCTTCGCGACCGAAGAATACGGCCGCGTCCACATGGACGATGTCGCGTTGGCGGCCGACATCGCCAAGCCGACGCTCTATCGCTACTTCTCCACCAAGGAAGCTCTGTTCATGGCGGCGCTGGAGCAGACGCTCCAGGAGCTGCGCGCCGATGCGGCTGCCATCCGGGCCGAGCGGGGGCCGGCCGAGGCGCGGCTGCGCAAGACCGTGGCCCTCGTCCATGATCAGGTCGGCGCCCTTGCGCCTGCCCTGCGGGCCATCGAGGGCGAGGGGAGCGGCCCCGGGGAGACGAGCCGCAAGGCCCTTCGCAAGGGCATGCGCGACATCCGGGACGAACTTGCCAGCCTGATCCGCGAAGGGGTCGAACTTGGCGAGTTCGAGGTTGCCGATTGCGAACTCGCCGCCATCGCGATCGTCGGGGCGATCCGGATGACCGCCATTGTCGGGAACGGCACGGCGGGATCGGCCCGTCGACTCAGCGACCTCCTTCTCGGCGGCCTTGCCCGCCGCACGACCCTGCCTCAACCTGCGCCGCGGCTGAATGGCGTGCTTGTCCTTGGAGACGCCTCATGATGCGCAAGGCCCTTCTGCTGGCTCTCCTGCTCGCCGTCGGCGTGGCGGGCGCGGCCTGGTTCGGGGCGCTCGAGCGCTTCGGAATGCGGCTCCAGCTCTCGTCCCCGAAGGCCGCCGTATCGACCCCGGCGGTCGTACGGCCCGTGCCGGTCGAGACCGCGCCCGTCCAGGTCGCGGCCGTGACGGACGAGGTCGAGGCGCTCGGCACGCTCATGCCGGACGAGAGCGTCGCGATCGCGCCTGAAATCGCCGGACGGCTGACGGCGCTCGGTTTCCGGGAGGGCGACAAGGTGAAGGCCGGCCAGGTCCTGGTCGAGCTCGACACCGCCATCCTGGCGCAGGAGCTCAAGCAGGCCGAGGTCGATCTCGGACTTGCGCGCGACACCTTCGAGCGTGCGAACGCGCTCGTCCAGCGCGGCAGCGGCACCCGGGTCGCGCAGGAGCAGTCGCAGGCACAGCTCGCCGCCGCCGAGGTCCGGGTCGCGCTCGCCCGCTCGCGGCTCGAGAAGGCCACCATCACGGCGCCCATCGACGGGATCGTCGGGCTGCGCACCGTCAGCGTGGGCAGCTACCTCACTCCCGGCCAGACGGTCGTCACCCTCGCCAAGATCGATCCGATCAAGGTCGATTTCCGCGTGCCGGAGCTGCTGCTCGAGCGGGTGGCGGTCGGCCAGAAGATCCGCGTCCAGGTGGACGCCCTGCCGAACCGGCAATTCGAGGGCAGCGTCTACGCGATCGACCCGGTCGTCGACGTGAATGGGCGAGCCATTCGCCTGCGCGCCCGCATCCCCAATCCCGACCTGCTGCTGAAGCCCGGCCTTTTCGTGCGCGTCAACATCGTGACGGACGTGCGGCAGGACGCGCTCGTGATCCCGGAATCGGCCGTCGTTCCCGACGGCAACGCCAAGGCCGTCTATGTCGTCGAGAACGGGAAGGCGAAGCTCTCCCGCGTGAAGCTGGGCAAGCGCCTGCCGGGCCGCGTGGAGGTTGCGGAAGGGCTCGCACCCGGCCAGCGCATCGTCACCACGGGCCAGATCAGGCTTCGCGATGGCGCCGTAGTGGAGACACCACAGCCCCAGGCCAAGGCGGGCAACACGGTCACCCAATGAGCCTCTTCGAGCTTTTCGTCAGGCGGCCGGTCCTCTCGACCGTCCTCAGCCTGCTCGTGATCCTGATCGGCGCGGTGTCCTATACGCGCCTGCCGGT
The DNA here is from genome assembly GCA_023423995.1 of Pseudomonadota bacterium. Taxonomy (GTDB): domain Bacteria; phylum Pseudomonadota; class Alphaproteobacteria; order Rhizobiales; family Beijerinckiaceae; genus Enterovirga. Next base: position 21,511 of record JAFAEL010000225.1, read on the forward strand.
GCGCGAGTACCCGAACATCGACGAGCCGATCGTTTCGGTGCGAACGAACTATCCCGGCGCGAGCGCGGAGATCATCGAGACGCAGGTCACGCAGATTCTCGAGAACTCGATCGCCGGCATCGAGGGCATCGAGACCATCACGTCGATCAGCCGTCAGGAAAGCTCGAACATCTCCGTGACCTTCCGTCCGGAGGTCGATCCGGACGTCGCGGCCTCCGACGTGCGCGACCGCGTGGGCCGCGTCCGCGGCCGTCTGCCGACCGAGATCGATGAGCCGATCATCGCGAAGGTCGAGGCAGACGCCCAGCCGATCCTCTACCTGTCGCTGATGAGTTCGCGGCACAATCCGCTCGAACTCACCGACTTCGCCGACCGCTTCATCACCGACCGGGTGCAGAACGTCACGGGCGTCGCCGAGGTTCGCATCCAGGGCGAGCGGCGCATCTCCATGCGCATCTGGCTCGACCAGACACGGCTCGCCGCGCAGAACCTCACCGTGCAGGATGTCGAGGCGGCGCTCCGCCAGCAGAATGTCGAGATCCCGTCAGGTCGGATCGAGAGCCAGGACCGCGAGTTCACGGTGCTCTCGCAGACCGGCCTCGTCACGCCCGAGCAGTTCGGCAACATCATCGTCAAGGACGTGCAGGGCTTCCCGATCCGCATCCGCGACGTGGCACGCGTCGAGATCGGCCCGCTGCAGGAGCGGAACGCGGCTTGGTTCACGGGCCGGCCCTCGGTCACCATCGGCATCGTCAAGCAGGCGACGGCAAATCCGCTCGACGTCTCCGCCGGCGTGCGCGCCGCGCTTCCCGAGATCACGTCCGACCTGCCGGACGGGATGAGCATCGCGGTCTCCTACGACACCTCCATCTTCATCGACCGCTCGATCAAGGCCGTCTACCACACGGTCGCCGAGGCAATCGCGCTCGTCGTCCTCATCATCTTCATCTTCCTGCGGTCCGTGCGGGCGACCCTCATCCCGCTTGTCACCATCCCGGTCTCGCTGATCGGCGCATTCGCCCTCATGGCGGCGCTCGGGTTCACGGTGAACACGCTGACCCTCCTGTCGATGGTGCTCGCCATCGGGCTCGTGGTCGACGATGCCATCGTGGTGCTCGAGAACGTTCACCGGCATATCGAGGACGGGATGCGGCCCGTGCCGGCGGCGATTCGCGGCATCAAGGAAATCGCCTTCGCGGTCATCGCGATGACGCTGACCCTGGTGGCCGTGTATGCCCCGATGGCCTTCGCGACCGGCCGGACCGGCAAGCTCTTCGTCGAATTCGCCCTGACGCTCGCGGGCGCGGTGCTGGTCTCGGGCTTCGTCGCCCTGACGCTCACGCCCATGATGTGCGCCAAGCTGCTGCGCCACCATGAGAGCCACGGCCGCCTGTACAACCTGCTCGAACGCTTCTTCGAGGGCATGACGAACGGCTACCGGCGCGCGCTCGAGGCGGCTTTGTCGATGCGTCTCGTCATCGTCGTCCTGGCCCTCGCGGTCGCGGGATCGAGCTATTTCTTCTTCATGAATCTCCGGTCCGAGCTCGCCCCCGTCGAGGACCGTGGCACGATCACGTCGATCGGCGTCGCGCCCGAAGGCGCCACGCTCGCCTTCACGGCCCAGCACGCCCGCAAGGTCGAGGAGTTCTTCGCCGCCCAGCCCGAGGTGCAGAACTACCTCGTCATCGTGGGCTTCCCGGACGTGACGCGCGCGATCGCCTTCGCCCGGCTGAAGCCCTGGGAGGACCGCACCCGGACCCAGCAGGAGATGGTCGCGGAGCTGAACACCAAGCTCGCCAAGATCCCGGGCATCCGGCTCTTCGCCACGAACCCGCCCTCGCTCGGCCAGGGCGGCGCGAGCAGCCGCCCGGTGAACTTCGTGCTGCGCAGCTCCGAGAGCTACGTCCAGCTCCGGAAATACGTGGATCTCGTGCTGCAGGAGGCCTCGAAGTCTCCTGCCCTGACGAATCTCGAGACCGATCTCATCCTCGACAAGCCGCAGGTGAAGGTCGAGCTCGACCGCCAGCGCGTGGCCGATCTCGGCCTCTCGGTGGATGTCATCGGCCGCACCCTCGAGACGCTGCTCGGCGGCCGCCAGGTCACGCGCTTCAACATGAACGGCGAGCAGTATGACGTCGTGGTCCAGGTCGCGGAGGACGGCCGCGACACGACGGAGGACCTCCAGTCGATCTATACCCGCGGCCGCAACGGCGAGATGATCCAGCTCTCGGCGGTCGTGAAGATCGAGGAGACCGTCGCCCCGAAGGAGCTGAACCGCTTCAACCAGATGCGCTCGGCCACCATCACGGCGGTGCCAGCACCCGGCTACTCGCTCGGCGATGCGCTCACGGCGATCGAGCAGGCCGCGGCGCGGGTCCTGCCCAACACCGTGCAGCTCGACTATGCGGGCCAGAGCCGCGAGTTCAAGAAGTCCGGCGCCAGCATCGTCTTCGTCTTCATCCTGGCGCTCGGCTTCATCTACCTGGTGCTCGCGGCGCAGTTCGAGAGCTTCATCGATCCGCTCGTGATCATGTTCTCGGTGCCGCTCTCCATCACGGGCGCGCTCGCTGCCCTGTACTGGTCGGGCGGGACGCTGAGCGTCTACAGCCAGATCGGGCTCGTGACCCTCATCGGCCTGATCACCAAGCACGGCATCCTGATCATCGAGTTCACCAACCAGCTGCGCGAGGAAGGCCGGCCGCTGCGCGAGGCGCTGGTCGAAGCCGCCGCCCTACGGCTGCGGCCGATCCTGATGACGACGGGCGCCATGGTCCTGGGCGCCGTTCCGCTGGCGCTCGCGACGGGAGCGGGCGCGGAGAGCCGGGCGCAGATCGGCTGGGTGATCGTCGGCGGCATGACCTTCGGCACGCTGCTGACGCTCTTCGTCGTGCCGGTCGCCTACACGTATCTGGCGCGGAAGCGCCAGGACCAGCACGAGGACGCCTCGGGCCACGGCCACACGGCCCTGCAGCCCGCGGAATAGGCGGGCCGGGAGAGGTCCCGGCCACCGCTTCTCAGAGCATGCTCGGCAGCACCCGGTCCGGCGGACGGTGTCCGTCCATGAAGGTCCGGATGTTGACGATGACCTTCTCGCCCATGTCCATCCGGCCCTCCTCCGTGGCCGACCCCATGTGAGGCAGGAGCACGATCCGGCCCTGCCGGGCGAGCTTCACGAGCCGCGGATTGACGGTCGGCTCGTGCTCGAACACGTCGAGCCCCGCCCCTGCGAGTTCGCCCCCCTCGATCATCCGGGCGAGCGCCGTCTCGTCGATGATCTCGCCGCGCGCCGTGTTCACGATGATGGCGTGCGGCCGCATGAGCTTCAGGCGCCGGGCGGACAGGAGGTGGTAGGTCGCCGGCGTGTGCGGGCAGTTCACGGACACGATGTCCATGCGGGCCAGCATCTGGTCGAGCGAATCCCAGTAGGTCGCCTCGAGCTCCTCCTCGATCTGCGCGGCGACCTTGCGGCGGTTGTGGTAGTGGATCGACAGGCCGAACGCCTTGGCCCGCCGGGCGAGCGCCTGGCCGATGCGGCCCATCCCGACAATGCCGAGTCGCTTCCCCGTGATGCGGCGGCCGAGCATCCAGGTCGGCGACCAGCCGGCCCACTCGTCCTCCGGAATGATGCGGGTGCCTTCGGGCAGGCGCCGCGCGACGGACAGGATGAGCGCCATCGTCATGTCCGCCGTGTCCTCGGTCAGCACGCCCGGCGTGTTGGTGACCGTGATGCCGCGGGCGAGCGCCGCCTGCACGTCGATGTGATCGACGCCGGTGCCGAAATTGGCGATCAGCCTGAGGTTGGGTCCGGCCTGCGCCAGGACCGAGGCGTTGATCTGGTCCGTGACGGTCGGGACGAGGACATCGGCCGTCTGCATCGCCTCGATCAGCTCGGCCGAGGTCATCGGCTTGTCGTCGATGTTCAGCCGCGTATCGAAGAGCTCCCGCATGCGGGTCTCGACCGCATTGGGGAGCCGCCTCGTGACCACGACCACAGGCCTTTTCCGCGACGCCATCATCGATCTGCGCTTCCCTCACGCGCCGCTTACGCGACCTTAACCCTAATCCGGCGATCCAGGGCGACAAGCCGCCCGCTGGCGGTCCGCACCGGTCTTCGCTAGTGCCGGCTGTCTAGCAGAGGTCCGGGCGAAGACAATCAACCCATAAGAGGCGTTCCCATGGCGCGATACAGGTCTGTCGGCCACGCTGCGCTTTTTGCTCTTCTTCTCACCACCCTGCCCGCATCCATGGCGCCCGTCAGGGCGGCCGCCGAAGGTCCGGTCGGGAAGGTCTCCGGCCTCCCGGTACCGCGCTACGTCAGTCTCAAGACCGATCGCGTGAACCTGCGGGAAGGACCCTCGAAGGACCACAGGACCGCCTGGGTGTTTCAGCGCGCCGGGCTCCCCGTCGAGATCACGGCGGAATTCGAGGTGTGGCGTCGCATCCGCGATGCGGCCGGGACCGAAGGTTGGGTCCTCCACTCCCTCCTGTCCGGGCGGCGCACGGCGCTCGTCATGCCGTGGGCGAAAGCCGGCACGGAGGCTCTGCCGCTGTTCGAGCGGCAGGACGAGAAGAGCAATGTCGTCGCGCAGCTTCAGCCGAACGTGATCACGAGCGTACGGGCCTGCCGCGAGGGCTGGTGCCGGGTGACGATCGCCCAGCCGGGCCGCGACATCTCCGGCTTCATCAGGCAGGACCGTCTCTGGGGCGTCTACCCGAACGAAACGATCGACTAGCACGCCTATTCGGGGACCGGATTGCAGCGCGGCTCCACCCTCTCGCCCGCCATCACCTTACGAATGAAGGGGAGCGAATCCTTCAGGGACCCGTTCACGGCGCCGCCATGGTCGAGGCCAGCGTAGAGATGCGCCTGAACCGGAGTGCCGGCCGCGCAGGAATCCCTCACCAGCGCGAGCTGGTTGACCGCGCTGACGTCGCGGTCCTCCGCCCCCGTCCCGATGAACACCGGGACCGCGACCTTCAGCGTGGGATAGCTGAGTTGCGGGCTGAGTTTCGCGAGCACCTGGATGAAGTCCGGCTTCAGGGCAGTCCGCCGCGTGAGCCGCGCATTCTCCACGGCGCGAAATAACGGGCCGACACAGGTTGTCGGGGCCGTCGCGAAGAGCGGAAGCGCCGCTTCGGTGAAGAGGCTCGACGACGCGGGCGGTGGCGACAGGAATTCCTGGGCTGCGACCGCGATGTAGAACGCATAGGCGATCGTCGGATCGACGCGATCGAGATCCTGCTGGGCGGCGCTGGCCGCAAGGTCGAGCGACAGATAGGGAACGCCGGTCGCCACGACCCCTCGCAGGCGCAGGTCGGGCGCATAATCCGGCCAGAAAGCTGCGGTCGCGTAGGCCGCGCCGCCGCCTTGCGACTGCCCGACCACCACGATCTTGTCGGCGTTCAGCCCCGGTACCCCCGAGATGGCTGCCCGGATGGAATCCAGCACGCTGTAGGCTTCGGGCCGAGTGAAGAGATACGGATGCAGGCCCGCCACGCCGAGGCCCTGGTAGTCCGACGCGACGATCGCGAACCCCTCGTCCAGCCAGCGGTTCAGGTACGCGGCATCCCGCGCCGACCGGACGGCCCAGGACGGCGCGCAGACATCAGCCACGCCGACCGTCCCGTGCGCCCAGGCGAGAATCGGCCAGCCGCCGGCCGGTGGCGTGCCCTTCGGCAGGTACAGCGCCCCGGAGACCACGATACGCTGCCGGCCGCCGACGCCGTTCGTGGAACTGTAGAGAATCCGGGAGGAGTTCTCGGCGGATGCGAGCGCGAGCGCGGGCGGCAGGTCCTCGCGCCGGATCAGGCGGCCAGGCTCCGCCGGGAGTTCGGCCGGAGGCACATAGAACGGAGACAGGACGGCGCCCTGCGCGGGATCGAGCGCCGGCTGCGGCTGGGCCTGGGCGAGACCGCCGAACAGCGAGAGGAGGGCGGCGAGCGCCGTGCGGCGAAGGGGATACAGCATGAACGCCCTCCAGCCTGCGGCCGAAGTTGCGCTCTGGCCGGGCTACTTGGCTTTGCGACGAAGCCTAACGATCACGTCCACGCGGGCGATCTCCATCCCGTGCGGAGCGTCCGGCAGATCGCCCACCGCGATATCGACCGGAACGTCGATGAGTTCCTCGTCGCCCTCGACGAAGAAGTGATGATGCTCGGTGGTGTTGGTGTCGAAATACGACTTCGAGCCATCGACGGCGAGTTGCCGCAGCAGCCCCACCTCGGTGAACTGGTGAAGGGTGTTGTAGACCGTGGCGAGCGAGACCGGCACGCGCGCCCGCATGGCCTCCTCGTAGAGCATCTCGGCGGTGATGTGCCGGTCGCCTTTGGCGAACAGGAGCCAGCCGAGGGAGATTCGCTGGCGCGTCGGGCGCAGCCCGACATCGCGCAGGCGTTCCTTCAGCGCGGAGACCGGGCAGCCGCGACGAGCAAGCGTCTCATGGGCCGCGTGGTCATGGGGCGCGTTCGTGCGGGGTTCGATCATACTCGGGGGCGATCTCGGAAGGTCCGTCCGATCTATATAAGCCGACAGACGTTATCGCAACATTCCTGGGCTCTTAGCCCTGCGGGGCGCCTTCGACCCCGCCTTTGATGACCCGGGACCTTGTGCTAACCACCCGCGGCAGGCGCCCGGGGCGCCTCACATTGGGAGTGCACGGACTGCATGGCCGGTCAATCGAGCTTCAGCTACGAAGAGCTTCTCGCCTGTGGGCGAGGCGAGCTGTTCGGGCCCGGCAACGCCCAGCTTCCGCTTCCCCCGATGCTGATGTTCGATCGCATCCCGGAGATTGCCGAAACGGGCGGCGCGAACGGTAAGGGATTCGTCCGGGCCGAGCTCGACGTACGCCCCGACCTCTGGTTTTTCCCCTGCCACTTCAAGGGCGATCCCGTGATGCCGGGCTGCCTTGGGCTGGATGCCCTGTGGCAGCTCGTCGGCTTTTTCCTGGGCTGGCTGGAGTTGCCCGGGCGGGGACGGGCCCTCGGTGTCGGCGAGGTCAAGTTCGCCGACCAGGTCCTGCCGAGCGTGAAGAAGGTCGTCTACGGCGTCGACCTCAAGCGTGTGTTCAAGTCGAAGCTGGTCCTCGGCATCGCCGATGGCTGGCTGGAAGCCGATGGCCGCCGGATCTACGAGGCGAAGGATCTCCGGGTCGGGCTCTTCAAACCGGACGTGGCGCCCGCCGGCGGCTGACGGCGGTTGAGAAGCTAGGCCGACAGCCTTACGTGAACGCCCGGCCGAGTCGGGCCTGAGGAGTGCGCAATGCGGCGCGTCGTGGTCACCGGGATGGGCATCGTCTCGTCCATCGGCAACAACACGCAGGAAGTTCTGGCCTCGCTGCGGGAGGCCCGCTCGGGCATCAGCCGGGCTGAGGAATACGGCCAACTCGGCTTTCGGTGTCAGGTGCACGGCGCGCCGAGCCTGAAGGCCGAGGAGGTGGTGGATCGCCGCGCGATGCGGTTCCACGGCGGCGGCACGGCGTGGAACCACGTCGCCATGGACCAGGCGATCCGCGATGCGGGCTTGGAGGGGAACGACGTCTCCAACGACCGCACCGGGATCATCATGGGTTCGGGCGGCCCGTCGACCCGGACGGTCGTCGAAGCCGCCGATATCGCCCGGTCCAAGGGGCCGAAGCGAATCGGCCCCTTCGCGGTGCCGAAGGCGATGTCCTCGACCTCTTCGGCGACGCTCGCCACCTGGTTCAAGATCCGCGGCGTGAATTATTCGATCTCGTCCGCCTGCGCGACGTCGAACCATTGCATCGGCAACGCCTACGAGACCATCCAGGCCGGCAAGCAGGACATCATCTTCGCCGGTGGATCGGAGGAGCTCGACTGGACCCTCTCGGTCCTCTTCGACGCGATGGGCGCCATGTCGACGAAGTACAACGAAACCCCGGAGCGGGCCTCGCGGGCCTATGACAGGAATCGCGACGGCTTCGTGATCGCGGGCGGCGCCGGCGTGCTCGTCCTGGAGGAGCTCGAGCATGCGAAGGCGCGCGGCGCCCGCATCTATGGGGAGATCGCAGGCTACGGCGCGACCTCGGACGGCTACGACATGGTGGCGCCCTCCGGCGAAGGTGCAGTGCGCTGCATGCGGATGGCCCTGCAGGGGGTCGGCCCGAAGGTCGACTACATCAACCCGCACGCCACCTCGACGCCCGTGGGCGACGAGAAGGAGATCGAGGCGATCCGCGAGGTGTTCGGGTCGGGTGACAAGTGCCCGCCGATCTCCGCCACCAAGTCGCTGACCGGTCACTCACTCGGCGCCACGGGCGTGCAGGAGGCGATCTACTCGCTCCTCATGATGAACAACGGCTTCATCGCCGAGAGCGCGCATATCGAGGAGATCGATCCGGCCTTTGCGGACATGCCCATCGTGCGCAGGCGCGTGGACGATGCGAAGCTCGGCTGCGTGATGTCGAACTCCTTCGGGTTCGGCGGCACGAACGCCACCATCGTGCTAAAGCACGTCGACGCGTGATGGGCCGCTCCCGCACGCGTGCGGCCGGCATAGTTCTAACGGGGTTTGGCGCGTTGGCGGCCTACCCTGCCGCGGCCTTCGAAGGCCGATACACGGCAGGGGGAGCCGGCTATGAGCAAAGCCTCGTCCTCACCAAAACCAGAACCGGCTTCCGCGGCAAGGTTTACGTCGCCACGAAGGGGTGTGTCGGCGAGTTCGTCGGCACCGCGCGCCCGCAGCGCGGGGCCCTCGTGCTTCGCGGGCGACAGGACACCTTCGAGTGCCAGCTGACGTTGCGCCCGACCGCCGCAGGAGTTCTTGATGTCGCTGAAGACGCGTGCCTGACCTTTCATGGGACGGCCTGCGAGTTCAGCGGCTCCTACAAGCGACAGGCCCGATGAGCACCACCGCACCCAGCACGACGACATCAACCCTGCTCAAAGGGAAGCGCGGCCTCGTGATGGGCGTGGCGAACGATCACTCGATCGCCTGGGGCATTGCGAAGGTCCTGGCCGCGCATGGGGCGGAACTCGCCTTCACGTACCAGGGCGACGCGCTGGGCAGGCGCGTCTCGCCGCTGGCGAAGTCGGTCGGCTCCGAGCTGGTTCTGCCATGCGACGTGGAGGACCTGGCTTCCGTCGATGGCGTATTCGCGGCCGTCGACGAGGCCTGGGGTGGGCTCGATTTCCTGGTCCACGCCATCGCGTTTTCCGACAAGAACGAGCTCAAGGGCCGCTACGCCGACACGACGCGCGACAACTTTTCGCGCACGATGCTGATCTCCTGCTTTTCCTTCACGGAGATCGCCAAGCGTGCGGCCGAGCGCATGAAGAACGGCGGCGCCATGGTGACGCTCACCTATGGCGGCTCGACCCGCCTGATGCCGAACTACAACGTGATGGGCGTGGCGAAGGCCGCTCTCGAAGCATCGGTTCGTTATCTCGCCGGCGATTTCGGGCCGCAGGGAGTGCGCGTCAACGCCATTTCGGCGGGCCCGGTCCGCACGCTCGCCGGCGCCGGCATCGCCGATGCCCGGTTCATGTACAATTTCCAGCGGGCGAACTCCCCGCTGCGCCGCACCGTCACGATCGACGAGATCGGCGGCTCGGCGCTCTACCTCCTCTCGGAGCTCTCGGGCGGCGTGACCGGCGAGATCCACTACGTCGATTCCGGCTACAACATCATCTCCATGCCGCGGCCGGACGTGCTGAAGGCGCAGGAGGCGGCCGGCACGACGGAAGGCTGACCGTCACTCGGCCAGGAACTGCAACACCGTCTCGTTGAACCGGGGTCCGGCATCGAGGTGGACCATGTGGCCCGCCTCCTCGAACACCACCGCGCGCCCCTTCGGCATCCTGCCGGCGAGCGCCTCGGCGAGCTTGGCGTTCTCGCCCATCTTCGGACGCAACTCCGGGGGCGCGAAGGGGCGCCCCGGCGCATTGTGGTCGCGGGCACCCATGACGAACAGCGTCGGCTGCGTGACGAGCGGGATCTCGTGGGCCACGGGCTCGCGATAGATCATCTGGTAGGAGTTCACGAATGAGCGCAGCCAGCGCTCATATTCCCCGGAGCCCTTGATGCGCTCGCGCAGCTCCACGTACGGGTCCGCGTCCTCGGGACGCGTCAGCGCGTAGTTCGAGACGAGCTGGCGCTTGTAGGCCTCCGCCGAGAGGCCGCGTTCCTGCTCGAGCAGCCGCCGGGTCTCCACGGGCGGCACATAGAGCCGGTAATCCTCCAACCCGATCGGCGCCTGCAGCACGAGGCGCGCAACCTTGCCGGGATAGGCCCGGGCGAGGCGCACGGCCAGCATGCCGCCCATCGAGTGCGCGACGACATCCGCCTGGGGGATGTTCAACCGGTCGAGAAGCGCAGCCGTCCAGCGGCCGAGATCGTCGAATGACGTGGCCTGAATCGGCTTTGACGACTTGCCGAAGCCGATCTGGTCCGGGATCACGACCCGGTAGCCCGCCCCGGCCAGCGCTTTCGCGACCGGCTCCCAATAGCTCGCCGGAAAGTTGCGCCCGTGCAGGAGGACGACCGCCCGGCCATTCGCAGCCCCGCTCGGCGGCACGTCCATATAGGCCATGCGCAGCGCCTCGCCGTTCAGCGTCACGGGCATGTAGGCCACGGGGTACGGGTACGCGAAGCCTTCGAGCGCGATGCCGATCGGCTCGGGCGTCTCGGCCGCGCGGATCGGCGCAGCGGCAGCGAGGAGGATCGCGAAGGCAAGCGCGGCACGACTCGGCATGTGATCTCCGACAGGACAGGCGGGGCAAGCGACGAACGGCGGCAGCAGCGCTCCCGTTCCCCACAGGTCGTCGCACTTGCAAGGAGGGCCCGGCTTCCCCTAAAGGCCGCGCCTTATCGAGGCGCGCGGTCCAGGATGTCGGCTTTCAAGGAATTGGTGTTCTCCGGCGTTCAGCCGACCGGAAATCTGCACCTCGGAAACTATCTCGGCGCGGTCCGGCGCTTCGTCGCCCTGCAGGAGCAGTACGACTGCATCTACTGCGTCGTCGACATGCACGCGATCACGGCCGAACTCTACCAGCCCGAGCTGAAGAGCCAGATCCGCGAGGTCACGGCAGCCTTCCTGGCGGCCGGGATCGACCCGAAGAAGCAGATCGTCTTCAACCAGAGCCAGGTCTCGGGTCACGCGGAGCTGGCCTGGATCTTCAACTGCGTCGCCCGGATCGGCTGGATGAACCGCATGACGCAGTTCAAGGAGAAGGCCGGCAAGGACCGCGAGAACGCCTCCCTCGGGCTCTATGCCTACCCATCCCTGATGGCAGCCGACATTCTGCTCTATCGCGCGACCCACGTGCCGGTCGGCGAGGACCAGAAGCAGCACCTCGAACTGACCCGCGACGTCGCGCAGAAGTTCAACAACGACTTCGCGGCTCCCATTGCGGAGCGCGGGCATGGCGAGGCCTTCTTCCCGCTGACGGAACCGCTCATCGGCGGGCCGGCGGCCCGCGTGATGTCGCTCCGCGACGGATCGAAGAAGATGTCGAAGTCGGATCCCTCCGATTTCTCGCGCATCAACCTGACCGACGATGCCGATGCCATCGCCCAGAAGATCCGCAAGGCGAAGACCGATCCCGAGCCGCTACCGTCCGAGGAGGCGGGCCTCGCCGGCCGGCCTGAGGCGGAAAACCTCGTCGGGATCTACGCCGCCCTCTCGGACCGCACCAAGGCGGAGGTGCTGAGCGAGTTCGGCAATGCCCAGTTCTCGGCCTTCAAGTCGGCGCTCGTCGACCTCTCGGTCGACAAGCTCGGTCCGATCGGCTCCGAGATGAAGCGCCTGAAGGACGACGCCGCCTACATCGATTCGGTGCTGAAGGACGGCTCCGATCGCGCCCGTGCCATCGCGGACAAAACGATGGATGCCGTGAAGGATATCGTCGGCTTCGTGCGGGGGTGACGGCCGGCCCGACTTGTCGCCCGGCCGCAGCTTCGGCATCTTCCAGCGTCCGGCGGAGCTGACCCGACACAATGATCGGCGCCACGAGGCGATCTTACGAGGCGGGCCATCGGCCCAAGTTCCTCGTGGTGATCGATGACACGCCCGAATGCAGTCGGGCCATCCGGTTCGGCGCGCGGCGCTGCGCGCGGACCGGCGCCAATCTGGTCATGCTCGCCATCGTCGACCCGCCCGACAATTTCGAGTGGCTCGGCGTCGGCGAAGCGTTGCGGGAGGAGGCCGAGGAGGAAGCCGGCATCCGGCTGGACGAAGCCGTCAGGACGGCCAAGGAGGCTTCCCCCGGGCTTGAGCCGGAGCGGGTGATCAAGCTCGCCGACAAGGACGAGGCCATCCGCCAGCTCATCGAGGAGGACCAGGACATCTCCTTCCTGGTTCTCGCATCAGGCGTCGGAAGCTCAGGGCCGGGTCCGCTGGTTTCCATGATCGCGGGTCGCATGTCGGGGACGTTCCCGGTGCCGATCGTGATCGTGCCGGGCGATCTCGCGGACGAGGCGATCGACGCGCTCGCGGGGTGACGGCGGTGCATTGCGGCCCTGCCTGCGAAGATCCACATCTCGGCCAGCGATGTGCTAGAGAGCGGGCAACCGCACGAAATCCGATCCGAGGCGACGATGTTCATCCAGACCGAGGCGACGCCGAATCCGGCGACCCTTAAGTTCCTCCCGGGCCGCGTGGTGATGCCCGAAGGCACCTTCGATGCGCAGGACGAGGCCAGTGCTGCGGCGTCCCCGCTGGCTGCGCGCCTGATATCCATGCCCGAGATCTCGGGCGTCTATCTCGGCCACGACTTCATCAGCGTCACCAAGCGCGAAGGCGAGTGGCAGCACCTGAAGCCGGCCGTGCTCGGCGCCATCATGGAGCACTTCCTGTCGGGCGCCCCGACCGTGACGGCAGGGGCGCTCCTCGGGGAGGATCCGGACGAGGAGTTCTTCGACCCGGCCGATGCCGAGACGGTCGAGAACATCAAGGAGCTCATCGAGACGCGCGTCCGTCCGGCGGTGGCTGGGGACGGCGGCGACATCACGTTCCGCGGCTACAAGGACGGCGTCGTCTATCTCAACATGCGCGGCGCCTGCTCCGGATGCCCGTCCTCGACGGCCACCCTCAAGCACGGCATCCAGAACCTGCTCCGGCATTTCCTCCCGGAAATCCGTGAGGTCGAGGCGGTCCAGGCCTGACGTTTCAAGAGTGCGCATTCTCGCAATCGATACCGCCCTCGGCCAGTGCGCCGTGGGCGTTCTGGACAGGGGCGCGGTCGCGCCGCTTGCCTCCGAGACCATCGCCATGGAGCGCGGCCATGCGGAGGCGCTCCTCCCCATGCTCGATCGCGTGATGTCGCGCGTTGAGGGTGGGTTTCCCACCCTCAACAAGGTGGCCGTCACCGTCGGGCCAGGCAGCTTCACGGGGCTCAGGATCGGGATCTCGGCGGCCCGTGCTGTCGGGCTCGCGTCAGGCATTCCGGTCGTCGGGGTGACGACGCTCTCGGCCCTGATGGCGCCGCTGATCGCCTATCCGCGATCGCGGCTCGTCGTGGCCGCGATCGATGCGCGCGGCGGGCGGGTCTATGCTCAGGCGATCGCCCCGAACGGGCGGACCATCATCCCGCCCTCGATCCTGACCGTGCGCGAGATCGTCCGCTCGCTGGGCTCCAGCGGCGTTCTTCTCGTGGGATCCGGTGCGTCCCCCATTGCGGCCGAGGCCTGGGCGGTGGGCCTGGATGTCCGCGTGCACGACGCGCCCCCGGTGCCGGAGATCGCCTGGGTGGCGCGCCTCGGCGCCGTTGCCCGTCCGGAACACGCGATGGCGAAGCCGCTCTACCTCGCCCCGCCCGATGCGCGTCCACAGGACGGGGCGCGGCTTCCGCACCAGTGAGCCTCTTCGACCGTCTGGGCCTGGCGCGCCATCCGGCGCGCATCGCCCCGGTCGCGGCGCATCACGCCGAGCGCCTTGCCGCCATCCATGCCTCGGCCTTCGCCCGGCCTTGGGCGCCGGAGGAATTCGAGGCATTTCTGCTGGAGAAGGGGATCCGCATCGACGGCTTGTTTCTTGGCCGTGACACCCAGCCCTCCGGCTTCGTGCTGTCTCGCGCGACCCTCGACGAGGCCGAGATACTCAGCCTCGCGCTCGCCCGCCCGGCCCGAGGCCGCGGGGACGCGCGGCGGCTGATGCTGCAGCACCTGCAGACGCTGGCGCATGCCGGCGTCAGGATCGTCCACCTCGAGGTCGAGGAGGGGAACGCCCCCGCACTCGCCCTGTACCGTCGCCTGGGCTTCGAGACCGTCGGCCACCGCCCTGGATATTACGCTCGGCCGGATGGCACCCGGGCGGCCGCCGTGTCCATGTCGCTGCGGCTTGGATCGCCGGAACCCGACGCCGCCGCATGACCTCGGTCGGCATCGCGGCTCGGATCGGCGTGCTGGCGGCGCTCTTCGCCGTGCTCGCGCCGGTGCAACTCGTCGCGAGCCGGCGGGGCGCTCGAATCGCGCACCGGATACCGGTGATGTTTCACCGCCTCTTTCTTCGGCTGTTCGCGGTCCGGGTCAGGGTCGAGGGTACTCCCCCGAGCACGGGCCACCCGGTGCTGGTCCTCGCCAACCACGTCTCGTGGCTGGACATCCCCGTGATGGGCAGCCTCGTCCCGCTCTCCTTCGTGGCCAAGCAGGAGATCGCGAGTTGGCCTGTTTTCGGCTTCTGCGCCCGTTTGCAGCGCTGCGTCTTTCTCGACCGCACGCGAAGGTCCGCCACCGCCGAGGTGAACGCCGAGGTGGCCGAGCGCCTCGCTGGCGGCGACGCGATCGTGCTGTTTCCGGAAGGAACGACGGGCGACGGCAACCGCCTCCTCCCATTCCGCTCCTCCATCGTGGGCGCCGCGACGGCAGCCCTCGCGGCTTCCACGCACGAGGAGGTCGTGCTCCAGCCGATGTCGCTCTCCTATGCTCGCCGGAACGGGCTGCCGGTCACACGGCGCGAGATGCCGGACATCGCCTGGTACGGCGACATGGAGCTGCCGCCTCATTTCCTGGCCTGGGCGCGAGGTGGCCCGCTGGACGTCGTCGTCTCATGGGGACGGCCGATCCCGTTCGGGCGCGAGACAGACCGGAAACGTGCGACCATCCAGGCGGAGACGGAGGTGCGGCGGGCGCTGAACGCCGCTTCGCAGCGGAGCGGCACGACGCCCAATGTGCTCGCCCGCACTCAAGAGGGGCCACAGCAGGCCTAGACATGTCCCGGAGGAATTCGGGATGCACAATCCACGACAACATTCAGAGCCTGACCGCTTCCCCCAGGATGGGGCGGAACCGGCCACCGGCGCGCAGAGTAGAGGGGCTGGCTGGATCCCGGAGCTGATCCTGTCCGGCCTCGCCCTGGCTCTTCCGGCTCTCGCCTTCACGGCGGCGGCCCTCGTCTCCTACCCGCCCGCAGCCAAGGCCATGGCGCCCGTTGCGGTCGGGCTCTGCCTGGTCGGGCTTGGCCTCGTCCTGATCGGGATCGTGGCGCGGCGGCGCCTCGGACGGCCATAGGACACTCGGCCCCACGGCTATTCTCTTGCGGCTCCAGACATCCTATTAAGGGCCAGTTCCCTCGCGCGTGTCAGGAAGCCTTGCCGCAGTGAAAAAGGCCTACATCAAGTCGTATGGCTGCCAGATGAACGTCTACGATTCGGGCCGCATGGCCGACGTCGTGGCGGAGCAAGGGTATTCCGAGGCGGCCACCGCCGAGGATGCGGACCTGATCATCCTCAATACCTGCCACATCCGCGAGAAGGCCGCCGAGAAGGTCTATTCGGAACTCGGCCGCCTGCGCACGCTCAAGCGCGACCGGGCCGAGGCCGGCAGTGAGACCACGATCGTGGTGGCCGGCTGCGTCGCGCAGGCAGAGGGACGGGAGATCATCCGGCGCGCCCCGGTGGTGGATGCAGTCGTCGGCCCGGGCAGCTACCACCGGCTGCCCGATCTCATCGAGCAGGCCCAGGCTCGCCGGAAGGGCGTCGATGCGGAGTTCGATCAGGTCGAAAAATTCGCCGCCCTGCCGCGGCCGGATGCCTCACGCATCCGGAGCCGGGGCGTTTCCGCCTTCGTGACGGTGCAGGAAGGCTGCGACAAGTTCTGCTCCTTCTGCGTGGTCCCTTACACGCGTGGCGGCGAGCTCTCGCGGCCCGCGGAAGCGATCCTGGACGAGGCCCGGGCCGTCCTGGAAGCAGGCGTCCGCGAGATCACGCTGATCGGGCAGAACGTGAACGCGTATCACGGCGAAGGTGCGGATGGCCGCACCTGGTCGCTGGGAGAGCTGATCAGGGCGGTTGCCGACCTGCCGGGCGTCGCTCGGATCCGCTACACGACAAGCCATCCGCGGGACATGTCCGACGACCTCGTCGCCGCGCACGCAGAGATCCCGGCCCTGATGCCCTACCTGCATCTGCCGGTCCAGGCAGGCGCGGACCGCGTCCTGAAGGCGATGAACAGGCGTCACACCGCGGACGAGTACCGCCGTCTGATAGACCGCATCCGGGCCGCCCGCCCGGACATCGCCCTCTCGTCCGACTTCATCGTCGGCTTCCCGGGCGAGACGGATGCGGAGTTCGAGGACACTCTCCGGATTGCGGCCGAGATCGGCTTCGCCTCGTCCTTCTCGTTCAAGTACAGCCCCCGGCCCGGCACGCCGGCGGCGGATATCGGGGACCAGGTCCCGGAGACGCTGAAGAGCGAGCGGCTGCAGCGGCTTCAGGCCCAGCTCGAACATGACCGCCAGGCGTTTAACCGCGCGACGGTCGGTCAGGTTCTGGAGGTTCTCGTCGAAAAGGAGGGCCGGCATCCTGGGCAGTTGAACGGGAAGACGCCATATCTCCAGCAGGTCCAAGTCACCGGGGCGGCCGCCCAGCCGGGCGAGCTCGTCACCGTCCGGGTGACCGGTACCGCACCGAACAGCCTCTTTGCCGAAGCTGTCGAGCCGATGCGCGCGGGTTCGCCGCTCGTCGCGGCCGCCTGACCGGCGCAGGCGTCCCATTTCGTGCCGTCCAACGGCAACCAGGGCAGGGATCGAAGCTTGGAGCGCATCGAACCGACGTTGAACCCGCTTCCGGGCATGACCGAGGATGCGGAGATCGCGCTCACCTTCGACGAGAACCGGCTCGCCGGCCTCGTCTTCGGACACTACGACCAGAACCTCGCCCATATGGAGAAGCGGCTCGGGGTCGTGCTGAACGCGCTCGGCAACCGCGTGGTGATCAAGGGACCGCCGGACTCGGCGTCACGGGCCCGGATCGTTCTCGAGCGGCTCTACGACCGCGTCCGGCGGGAGGGAGCGCTGACGCTGGGCGACGTCGACGGCCTCGTCCAGGAAAGCGCCCTTCAAGGGAGCCTCTTCCCGGCTGCGGATACCGCCTCGGGCGGGCATCCCGCCTTCGAGCAGATCGCAACCCGCAAGCGCGGGCCGGTGCGGGCCCGCAACGCCGCGCAGGACGCCTACCTGCGCGCCTTGCGTGAGCACGAGCTCGTTTTCGCGGAGGGGCCGGCCGGGACGGGCAAGACCTGGCTTGCCGTCGGCCATGCCGTTTCTCTCCTGGAGAGCGGCAAGGCCGACAAGCTCGTCCTGTCGCGTCCCGCCGTCGAGGCCGGAGAGCGCTTGGGCTTCCTGCCGGGCGACATGCGGGACAAGGTCGATCCCTACCTGCGCCCGATCTACGACGCCCTCTACGACTTCATGGAGACCCGGCATGTCGAGCGGGCGCTCCAGACGGGCATCATCGAGGTGGCCCCGCTCGCCTTCATGCGCGGCCGCACGCTGACCAACTCGGTCGTGCTCCTGGACGAGGCGCAGAACACCACGTCCATGCAGATGAAGATGTTCCTAACGCGCCTCGGCGAGGGATCGCGCATGATCATCAACGGCGACCCGAGCCAGATCGACCTGCCGCCTGGCCAGCGTTCGGGCCTCGTCGAAGCGGTCCGCATCCTCGAGGGCGTCGAGGGTATCTCCCGCATCGTGTTCAAGGAGGGAGACGTCGTGCGCCACGACCTCGTCCGGCGCATCGTGTCCGCCTACGATCGGCACTTCACCCGGACCCATGCCCCGGAGGAGCGGCCGCGGTGATTTCGCTCGATATCGAGATCGAGGCGGGCGACTGGTCCGGGATTACCGGGGTCGAGTGGCTCGCAAGGAGAGCCGCGGAGGCGGCACTCGCGGCAGCCGGCCGTCCAGCGGAAGAGGATCTCGAGGCAACGCTTCTCCTTACGGACGATGCCTCCGTCCAGGAACTCAATCGGCGTTGGAGAGGTCAGGACAAGCCGACCAATGTCCTGTCTTTCCCGGCCGACATGGCCACGCCTCCGGGTGAGCCGCGGGCACTCGGCGACATCGCGCTTGCCTACGAAACCCTGGCACGGGAAGCGGAGACGGAAGGGAAGAGCCTCCCCAACCACATGGCCCACCTTGTCGTCCATGGCGTGCTCCACCTGCTCGGGCATGATCACGAAGACGACGCGGAAGCCGAGGACATGGAGCGCGCTGAGATCGCCGCTCTTGCCGCGCTGGGGATCGCAGATCCCTATCGCGAGATCTCCGGCTGATCGGATACTGACGAAGACATGAGCGACGAACGCAGGGACGAAAGACCGGGTCCCGATTTCGAGCCGCGGGAAAGCTGGCTCGAGCGCCTGATGCAGCGGTTCAACCTGCGGCCACGTGAATCGGTCCGCGACGAGTTGGAGGAGGTTCTCGCCGAGGCCACCGAGGAGGCCGAACTGACCCCGCAGGAGCGGACGCTCCTGACGAACGCGCTCGCCTTCCACAAGGTTCGCGTCGCCGACGTGATGGTGCCGCGCTCTGACATCATGGCCGTCCCGGCGGCTGCGACCATCGGAGAGATCCTGGCGCAGTTCAGGCTGGCCGGCCATTCGCGCCTGCCGATCTACGGCGCATCGCTCGACGAGCCGGTCGGCATGATCCACATCCGCGATCTCCTCGACTTCATCGCGGCCCACAGTGAGACCGAGCCGGCCGGCCCGGAAACGGCCCCGAAGGTGGCGAGCCTGGCGAGCGTCGACCTGTCGATGACGGTCGAGCGGACGCAGCTGACCCGGCCCGTGCTCTTCGTGCCGGGCTCGATGCACGCGATCGACCTCCTGGCCCGCATGCAGGCCTCCCGGACCCACATGGCGCTCGTGATCGACGAGTATGGGGGGACGGACGGACTCGTCACGATTGAGGACCTGCTCGAAACCGTGGTCGGCGAGATCGAGGACGAGCACGACGTCGCGCGGGACCTGATCGTCAGGGACGAGCGCGGCGACTTCGTCGTGGACGCCCGGGCCTCGCTCGACGAGGTCTCCGCGGCCCTCGGCGCCGACCTGTCGGCCGCCGAAGACGTCGACGACGTGCACACGATCGGCGGGCTGGTCGTGACGCGCGCAGGCAGGGTGCCGCGGCGCGGCGAGGTGATCTCCGGTCCGGACGGATACGAGTTCGAGGTCCTGGATGCCGACCCGCGCAGGCTGAAGCGGATCCGGATCCGCATGGCCGTTTCCGCGTCGGTCGGGAACGAACACGAAAGCTGGTCCTCCGACAGTCGCAGCGCTCACGGCTGATGCGGAACATCGCCGACCGCGTGATCCTGGCCGAAGGGTGGAGTCGGGCGGGCGTCGCCCTCGCGGCCGGAGCGCTCGGCGCCCTCGCGATGCCGCCCTTCGGGTTGTGGCCGACGCTGTCCGTTTCGCTGGTCGTGGCGGTCTGGCTCATCGACGGCTCAGGCGGCGCGACCCGTTGGGCAGCCGTCCGGCGGGCCGCCGGCATCGGGTGGGTCTGGGGCTTCGGCTACTTCCTTGCAGGGCTTTGGTGGATCGGCTCCGCCTTCCTGGTCCAGGCGGACGTCTTCGCCTGGCTGATGCCGTTCGGCGTGCTCGGGCTGCCGGCCCTGCTGGCGATCTTCATGGCCGTCGGGTTCGGGCTTGCGCGCCTCCTCTGGTCACCCTCCGGCTGGCGCATCTTCGCCTTCGCGTTCGGGATGACGGTCGCCGAATGGCTGCGCGGCCACGCTCTGACGGGCTTTCCCTGGAACACGCTCGGCATGGCGCTGGGCCAGAACCCCTGGCTCATGCAATCCGCCTCGATCCTCGGCCTGTATGGCCTGACCGCGCTTGCCACGCTCCTCCTCGCCGCCCCGGCGACGCTCTGGACGGGAGAGACGAGGGCGGAGCGGATCGGCCCGCTGTCCTGTGCCGCCCTGGTCCTTCTGGCGCTGGCCGGATGGGGAGCTTGGCGCCTCTCCGAGCCACCTCCTGCCGACGTCGCTGGCGTGCGGCTGCGGATTGTGCAGCCGAACCTCGCGCAGGACGCCAAGTTTCACGCCGGCCGCGGGCCCGAGATCCTGCGCCACTATCTCGAACTCAGCGGGCGTCCGTCCGCACCTGACACAGCGCCCCCCACCCACATCGTCTGGCCGGAATCCGCCTTTCCGTTCCTGCTCCACCGCGAGCCCGCCGCGCTCGGCATGATCGCCGACGCGCTGCCGCGCGGCGCCGTCCTGATCACCGGGGCGGCCCGCAGCAGCGGCGAGGGAGGCGCGACCCGCTACTTCAATGCCATCCAGGTCGTCGGCGATACGGGCGCGGTGCTGGCGAGCTACGACAAGGTGCACCTGGTGCCCTTCGGCGAATACGTCCCGGAACTCCTGGAGCAGGCGCTACGCGCGATCGGGATAAGGGAATTCGTTGCGATACCGGGCGGCTTCACGGCCGGGGAGCGACACACCGCCTTCTCCGTGCCGGGCATGCCAGCTGTCGCCGGAAGCGTCTGCTACGAGGCTATCTTTCCGGGAGAGACGATGCCTCCGGGGCCTCGCCCTGGGCTGATCCTGAACGTCACCAACGACGGCTGGTTCGGAGACACGCCCGGCCCCCGCCAGCACTTCGCCCAGGCGCGGCTACGGGCCGTGGAACGGGGCATCCCCCTGATCCGGGCCGCCAATACGGGCATCTCCGCCGTGGTCGATCCGTATGGGCGGATAACAGCCCATCTCCCGGTCGGACGCGAAGGCGTCATCGATACGACGCTTCCAACCGTTGCAAACGTCACAGTTTTCGACGATGTCGGAAGTCTCATCTTCGCCGGGCTCTGTTCGGTGTTTCTCCTGGCCGCTCTGATTGGCTTGCGGCGTCGTCCACGCTAGTGGCGCCGATGCCACAAGCTCCTGGGCGCTGGGCTGCGAGTAAAGGAGGCCGCCGGCATGATCAAAGCGCCGAACGATGTTGACAGGCAGGTCGGCAGCCGCGTTCGGATGCGGCGCATGCTCATCGGCATGAGCCAGGAAAAACTCGGCGATGCTCTCGGGCTGACTTTCCAGCAGGTCCAGAAATACGAGAAGGGCACCAATCGGATCAGCGCGAGCCGGCTCCAGCAGATCTCGCAGGTTCTCGGGGTGTCCATCGAGTTCCTGTACGGGAACGAGAACGCGCCCTCCGCCGGTTCTTCGCAGGGCTTTTCCGAGACGCCCCGCGCGGATTACGACGCCGACCTCCTGACCTCCGACGGGCTGAAGCTCCTGCGGGCGTACCGGGAGATCAAGGATCGGAAGGTGCGGCGACGCCTTGTCGAGTTGGCCCAGGCCCTGGCGGAGCGGGGCGGCGACGAGGACGATCGTTCGTCATAGCGAACGCGTTCGCTTGACCGGGCCCGCCTCGGATGCGAGAAGCCGCGTTCAGCTGACAACCGGTCGGAGCGAACGTGACGCGGGCCAACTACCTCTTCACCAGCGAATCGGTCTCCGAAGGCCATCCCGACAAGGTATGCGACCGGATCTCGGACGAGGTCGTCGACGCATTCTTCCACGCGGGGGCCAAGGAAGGGCTCGATCCCTGGAGCATCCGCGCCGCCTGCGAGACGCTGGCGACGACCAACCGCGTTGTCATCGCAGGTGAATACCGCGGCCCGGCGAGCGTGGACGAGGCCGTGATCGCGGACCTCACCCGCAAGGCCATCAAGGACATCGGCTACGAGCAGGACGGGTTTCACTGGGAGAACGCCCAGATCGAAGTCCTGCTGCACGGGCAGTCGTCGGACATCGCCCAGGGCGTGGACGCGGCCGGCAACAAGGATGAGGGCGCGGGCGACCAGGGCATCATGTTCGGCTATGCCTGCCGCGAGACGCCTGAGCTCATGCCGGCCCCGATCTTCTACGCGCACAAGATCCTTCGCGACCTCACGGCTGCCCGCAAGTCGGGCCAGGGCCCCGCAGCGGTGCTCGGCCCCGACGCCAAGAGCCAGGTCACGGTCGAGTATCGCGACGGCAAGCCGGTCGGCGTGACCCAGATCGTCCTCTCGACCCAGCACCTCGATCCGAACCTCTCGTCCGAGGACGTTCGGGGCATCGTCGAGCCCTACATTCGCAAGGCACTGCCCGAAGGCTGGATCTCCGGCTCGACCGTCTGGCACGTGAACCCGACCGGCAAGTTCGTGATCGGCGGCCCCGACGGCGATTGCGGCCTCACCGGACGCAAGATCATCGTCGACACCTATGGCGGTGCGGCCCCGCACGGCGGCGGCGCCTTCTCCGGCAAGGATCCGACGAAGGTGGACCGCTCGGCGGCCTACGCGGCCCGCTACCTCGCCAAGAACGTCGTCGAGGCCGGCCTCGCGGATCGCTGCACAATCCAGCTTTCCTACGCGATCGGCGTTGCCAAGCCGCTGTCGATCTATGCCGACCTGACGGGCGCGCAGGTCGATCCCGGCAAGCTCGAGAAGACCCTGATGGAGATCATGGATCTGTCTCCGCGCGGGATCCGCTCGCATCTCGACCTGAACAAGCCGATCTACGCCCGCACATCGGCCTATGGCCATTTCGGCCGCACCCCGGACGAGGATGGCGGCTTCTCCTGGGAGCGGACCGACCTCGCGGCCGAGCTGCGCTCGGCGCTGTCGTAACCCGGCCGGGATCGTGACGGCCGGGCCGGAGGCGCCCGGCTCCTTCTTCGGGCGGCGCAAGGGCAAGGCGCTCAGGGCAGGACAGTCCGAGCGCGTGGAGCACATGCTGCCGCAGCTGCGCGTGCCCGTACCGCCTCGCAGCATGGAGCCGCATTCGGCAGCCTCTCACCTGGGGACGCTGTCGGTCGGGCTGAGCGAGAAAACCGCGCTCATCGATCCCCGCGAGCTATTTCCGGTTCCTCCGGCAGAGATCTGGCTGGAGAGCGGCTTCGGAGGCGGCGAGCATCTCGCGCATCAAGCTCGGTCCCACCCGGATATCGGTTTCATCGGGGTGGAGCCGTTCGTGAACGGGGTCGCCAAGCTCCTCGGCGCGATCGCCGAAGAGAGGCTCTCCAACATCCGCATCTGGGACGATGACGCGACCCAGTTGCTGCCGGTCCTGATGCCGGCAAGCCTCGACCGGGTCTACATCCTCTATCCGGACCCATGGCCGAAGCGGCGTCAGCGGAAGCGGCGTTTCGTCTCGGACGAGACCCTGGCCGCGCTCGCGCGGGTCATGCGGCCGGGTGCGGAACTCCGCTTCGCCACCGATATCGACGACTACGCAGGCTGGGTGCTTGCCCGCATTGCCCGCTCCCCGGATTTCGCCTGGGAAGCCACGGCACCGGCGGATTGGCGATGCTCCTGGCCGGGCTGGCCGAGCACCCGCTACGAGCAGAAGGCCCGACGCGAAGGCCGGTCCTCCGCCTACCTCACGTTTCGTCGGCTCTGACGCCACGGCGTCCGGCCGCGCCCTTGTCGGGGCCGTTCAGCACAAGCAAGGCCCGCCGGGCAGCCGAGCGGGAAATCGCATCGAAGGGTGGGTCGAGGGGACCTTCCTTGGGGGCGGGAAGCAGCGGGTGGCGCATGCCGAGCAGCGCCCGCACGGTGCGCCACGACCAGTTGTTCGCCTTGCCGATCACCACCACCCGCGCATCGTCGCGCTCTCGGAAAGCCCCTTCGACCAGGGAGACGGGAAGCCCCGCGAGAAGCGCGACCGCAAAGATCGCCTCCGCGGCTGCGCCTTTCCGCGCCAGAGAGGCGACATCCGCCTCGGAGAGGGTGCGCTTCTCCGAGATCCGACCCAGGTGGTCCTGCGCAGCCGCGTAATCGAACCCGAAAGGCGGGACGGGAGCAGGGCGTTCCGGCGGACCGCCGAGCTGAAGCTCGAAGCGGGCCCTGGCGCCCTCCTTCGCGAGCGCCACGAGGCGGCGGACCTCGTCGTTACTCAGGTCGCTGCGGGCGCCGAGGAGATCCTGAAGGGCGTCGTCTCCGCGCGATCGCTCCAGGAGCTCCTCCTTGCCGAGCGGCGAGAAGCGGGCGCCGGCATTCGCCGCAATCGCCCGCCGTACGCCGCCGTCCCCCTGCGTGACCAGAACGTCCGTGACGAGTTCCGACACCATCGGGCGCTCGCAGATCGCCGCCATGTGCTCCGGCCCGCGCAGCACCGCCGCTTCGATGAGATCCTGGTCGGTGAGCTGCCTCGAGCGCGCGAGCATCGGGCGCGCGACCACGATCTGCGCGTCCAAGGCCAGCGCACGGGTGACATTCGGCGGGGATCTGGCGAGGCCGGCGAGGCGGTCGGCGAGGCTGGCCTTGGCGGCCGTCGGAACGGCGGCCGTGAAGCGGCCGAGCACGTCATCGAAAAGCTCGATCTGCTCGCCGTCGAAGCGCTCGGCGTCTCTGACGTACAGGTCCGCGATCTTCGCGAGCGTGCGTTCGCACGCGGGCGCCGAGCGCTGCGCGATCGTGCCTTCGAGATCTCTGATGAAGTGCGAAAGACCTGTCACGTCCGGCAGGGTAGAGCGGACTTCCTCACCATCGCGTTAGCCGTGTTCCAAGCGGTCTGTGGACGGCGGGCGCCTCGCTTTGAACCCTAAGACTCGCCCGGGATATAGTGACCGCAGGGTGATTCGCATCGAACCTCGGGGGCGCCTGCCCGCGGCGCTCGGCCTGTTTCAGACACCCGGAACTCGGACGATATGCCCAATTTGATCTACGATCCTGCCCGGTCCGAACATCCACTGGACGTCGTCGAGCGCCTCGCCTCGATGAAGGAGTGGAGCTTCGATCGCGCCGAGATGGACGAGATGTCGGTCTCGGTATCCGGGCGGTGGGCCGAGTACCACGTCGCCTACACCTGGATCGAGAACGTCGAGGCGCTTCATGTCGCCTGCGCGTTCGATCTCAAGGTTCCTGACCGTCGGCGAAGCGAGATCCTGCAGCTGATCTCCTTCGCCAACGAGCAGCTCTGGGTCGGGCATTTCGATCTCTGGACGTCGGAGAACGTCGTCATGTTCCGGCATGCCCTGCTGCTGTCGGGCGGGGCGGAACCTACGCACGGTCAGTGCGAGATCCTGCTGAAGGCCGCCGTGGACGCGTGCGAGCGCTATTATCAAGCCTTCCAGTTCGTGCTCTGGGCCGGCAAGAGCGCGAAGGAAGCGATCGAGGGCGTGCTCTTCGTGACCGAAGGCGAGGCCTGAGCGGATCGTGGCTTGATCCGGCTGGCGCTTGGTGCCAACCGGAGAGGATGAGCAACGGGACCGACAACCAATCCGAGCTCCCTAAATCCCTGCTGCTCGTGGGCGCAGGCAAAATGGGGGGCGCCATGCTCGAAGGATGGCTCGCCAAGGGCCTCGATCCGGCGCGCCTGACCGTCCTCGACCTCCATCCCTCTCCGTCGCTTCTCGACTTCGCGGGAACGACCGGGCTCCGCCTCAATCCCGACCCCGCCCGCATCAGCGAGCCCGAGGTGCTGGTCCTCGGCATCAAGCCGCAGGCACTCACCGAGGCGGCGCCCGGCATCTCGCGCTTCGCCGGCCCCGCGACGCTCGTCATCTCGATACTGGCCGGCAAGACCGTTGCCGACCTCACCCGAGCCCTGCCGAATGCCGCCGCTATCGTGCGGGCGATGCCGAATCTGCCCGCGTCGATCGGGCGCGGAGCGACGGGCGCCTTTGCGAGCTCTTCCGCCACCGATCGCCAGCGCAGCCTCACCCAGGCCCTGCTGTCCGCGGTCGGCGTGGTCGAATGGATCGACCGCGAGGAGTGCATCGACGCCGTAACGGCCGTGTCGGGCTCCGGGCCGGCCTATGTCTTCCACCTTGCGGAGTGCCTGGCCGAGGCGGGCCGCGAGGCGGGCCTCGAGGCCGGCGTCGCAGAGCGCCTGGCGCGCGAGACGATCATCGGCGCGGCCGAACTCCTGTCCGGGTCGGGCTTGGATCCCGCGGTCCTGCGGCAGAACGTGACCTCGCCCGGAGGCACGACCGCCGCCGCGCTCGACGTCCTGATGGCTGCGGACGGAATGGGATTCCTCATGCGGCGCGCCGTTCAGGCTGCGAAGCGGCGCGCGGGCGAACTCTCGGGCTGAGCACCCCTTAAGCGGAGGCGGTCCGGGCACTACAATAGGCAGCAATCGCAAGGGAGCATGTTGAAGATGTCCGACACGATGCAGCCAGGCGCCTCCGGCTCCGCCTTCGCGACGGCTGCCGCGGCCGCGAGCAGCGCCAAGGAGCAGGCATCCCAGGCACCGGTGCCAGGCGGCAACAAGCGCGAGCAGGTCGTCGAGGCGCTGATGCGGCTCGCCGCAGAACAGCCCTGGGACGACATCGAACTGGCCGATGTCGCGCGCGAGGCCGGACTGACCCTTTCCGAGATGCGCGACCTCTTCCCTTCGAAGGGCGCAATCCTCGAGGGGTTCACGCGGATGATCGACAAGAAGGTCATCGACGGCACCACGCAGGATCTCGCCGGAGAGCCCGCGCGCGAACGTGTCTTCGACGTGTTCATGCGGCGGCTCGACGCCATGGCGCCCCACAAGCGCGCGCTGCGCCGGATCGGCTACGCGATGCGTTCGGACCCGCTCTCGATGGCGGCGCTCAACCGCTCCGCCCTGAACTCCATGCGCTACATGCTGGCGGCAGCCGGAGTTCCGACCGAGGGCTCGCTCGGCTTCGTGAAGCTCCAGGGCAGCGTGATCGCGCTCGCGAACGTGATGGAGACCTGGTTCGACGACGACGATCCGACCCAGGCGAAGACCATGGCGCGGCTCGACCGTGAGCTGACGCGCGGGGAGCGCATCCTGGAACGCGCCGACGATGTCCGGAGGCTCACCGCGCCTCTGCGGGCCATAGGGCACGCGTTGTTCGACGGCGGCCGCCGAGTGCGCCGGCGGGGGGATCGATCGGCAGACCGCGAGGAGGGCGAGGGCGAATCGCGCGATCCGGCCGCTGCGATCTGAATGCGCGAAAGCATGAGCGAGAACCTGCGCCCGGGCCAGATCGCGTTCGGGGACTTCCTGAAGGTCGACATCCGTGTCGGCCGGATCATCCGGGCCGAGCCCTTTCCGGAGGCGCGGAAGCCCGCAATCAGGCTCCTCATCGATCTCGGGCCGGAATTCGGCGAGCGGAAATCCTCGGCCCAGATCACGCGCCACTACCAGCCGGAGGAGCTGGTCGGCCGGCAGGTGCTCTGCGTGGTCAACTTCCCGCCCCGGCAGATTGGCCCGATGCTCTCGGAGGTGCTGACGCTGGGTGTGCCGGACGAGGACGGCGAGGTGGTCCTGATCACACCCGACCAGAACGTGCCGGTCGGCGGCCGCCTCTTCTGAGGCTCAGGCCGGGATTCGCACCGAGGCGCGCAGACCACCGAGCGGGCTATCGCTCAGCGTGACGTCGCCCCCATGAGAGCGGGCGATGTCGCGCGCGATCGCGAGGCCGAGCCCCGACCCGCTCTCGTCCTGGTTGCGCGCCTCGTCGAGGCGAACGAAGGGCTTGAAGACCTCCTCGCGAGCCTCGGGCGGAATGCCAGGGCCATCGTCGTCGACGTGGACGGTGAGCCAGCGCCCTTCGTGATGCGCCGTGATGGCGATGTGCTCCCCATGGCGGGCAGCATTCGACAGGAGGTTGAACAGGAGGCGCTTGAACGCGTCGACCCGCAGCGTCACGTGGGGGTCGCCGACGATCTCCAGGCTCGTTTCCTGTCCCGAACGCTCCGCATCGCTTCGCAACTCGGACAGGAGCTGCGTCAGATCCACCGTCGCCGCCTGCTCGCCGAAATCGCCCCGGGCGAAGGCAAGATATCCCTCGAGCATCCGGCCCATCTCGTCGATGTCCCGGCGAAGGTCCTCCACCTCCGGCGTCTGGTCGAGGAGCGCGAGCGATAGGCGAAACCGCGTCAGGATGGTCCGCAGATCGTGGCTGACGCCATTCAGCATGGTCGTCCGCTGGTCCATGGCCCTCTCGATGCGGCGCTTCATCTCCAGGAAGGCGTGCCCCGCCTGGCGCACCTCGCGCGCGCCGCGTGGCCTGAACTCGATCTCGCGCCCGCGCCCGAAATCCTCCGCCGCGATCGCGAGCTTCTGGATGGGTCGGATCTGATTCCGCAGGAACAGGATCGCGACCGCGAGCAGGATCAGGGAGGTCCCGACCATCCAGACGAGGAAGATGTGCGAGTTCGACGCGTAGGCCTGGCTCCGCCGCGCGAAGACGCGCAGGACCGTTCCCTCCTTCAGGAGGATGCGGATCTCGATGAACGAGGATCGGCCGACGGTGTCGATCCAGAACGGTCGCCCGATCTGGCGCCTGATCTCGTCCGAAAGGGCCTCGTCCAGGAGCGAGAAGAATGGCGGGGGCAACGGCGAGGGGAGGTTCACGCCCTCCAGGATCTCGACGTTGAGGTTCAGCCGCTCCGCCGCGATGCGCGACAGCTGATCGGCCGTGATCGCCCGGGGAAAGTTCTCGTGAACATCGATCAGGGCCGCGATGTCGGCCGTCACGGCAGCCGAGAGGCGCTGCGTCACGAGCTGCCAGTGCCGCTCCATGAACACGTAGGCGACGACCGATTGGAGCAGCACGAACGGCGTGATGATGATGATCAGGGACCGGGCATAGAGCCCCTTCGGCAGTTGCCGCGCGAAATAGCGCACGACCCGCCGGACGAATTCCCGCAGGGCGGCACGAGGCTGCTCGAGCAGGGCCGACGCGCTCATGATCAGTCCGTCACCAGCCGGTAGCCGATGCCGCGCACGGTCTGCAGGTAGACCGGGTTGGCCGGATCGAGCTCGATCTTGCGGCGCAGCCGATTGATCTGGACGTCGACCGCCCGGTCGTTCGCCCCGTTGCCGTTCGTCCCGGAGAGCTCCTCGCGCGCCACCTCGCCTCCGAACCGATGCCCGAGGATGCTGAGGATCTCCCGCTCCCGTTCCGTGATCCGGATCGGCTCGCCGTGCCGTCGCAACTCGCCCCGGTCGAGTCGGAAGGTGAAGGGCCCGAAGCGAACGAGGTCGGGACCGGCCGAGCTTGGTTCGGCAGTCGGGCCCGCGCGCCGCAGCATGTTGGCGATCCGAAGAAGAAGCTCGCGCGGCTCGAAGGGCTTCGCGAGGTAATCGTCGGCTCCGATCTCCAAGCCCTCGATGCGGTCATTCGCGTCGGAGCGCGCCGTCAGCATCAGCGTCGGGATGGGCGAGTCTGCGCGAACCCGGCGCAGGAACTCGAACCCTGTCTCGCCCGGCATCATGACGTCGAGCACCATCGCGTCGAACACGACGCTGCCGGACTTCGCCCGTGCCTCCGCCGCGCTCGCCGCGGTGGTGACGCGGTAGCCGTTCTCGCCGAGGAAGCGCGAGAGGAGATCCCGAAGTCGCCGGTCGTCGTCGACGACGAGGATATGCGGTGCGTGGTCCGGCGGTTCGCTGCGCGGGGCGCTCATGCCCCAAGCTTAGCGCCCGAGAGCTGCTTTCGCACCTTTGCCCGCTCGGCCGGGTCCAGCATGCCGATCAGGAAACGGGAGACCACCGCCTCGGCCTCCTCGCCTTCGAGCGCGCGGGCGATCCGCTTTGTCTGGAGTCGCGCCATCCGAAGCGCCAGTTCCCGACCCTCCTCCGTCGCCCACAGCAGGCGCTGCCGGCGGTCGGTCTGCCCCGCCCGCTGGACGATGTAACCCTTCTCGATGAGCTCCTTGAGCACGCGATTGAGGCTCTGTTTCGTGATCTTCAGGATGTCCAGCAGTTCCGCGATCGTCATGCCGGGCCGTCGCGTGACGAAATGGAGAACGCGGTGATGCGCCCGCCCGAACCCGTATTCGGCGAGAATGCGATCCGGATCGCTGACGAAGTCGCGATAGGCGAAGAAGAATAGCTCGATGAGTGCGTAGGCCGGGTCGACCTCCGCCTTCTCCGCCTTGGCGACAGCGCCGCTCGAGACAGTGGCCTCGGCCAAATCTAACCCTCGATACGTCAGCTTCGTTGACATATCCCAGGGGCAGGATTAGCCGTCAACTCACCGAAATAAGAACGCGGGACAGCGGATATTTCGGAGGAGACAAGGATGAGTTTGCCCTTCGATCAGCGCGATGGATGGATCTGGTTCAACGGCCAGCTCCTGCCCTGGAAGGACGCGAAGCTCCACGTATTGTCACACGGCCTCCACTACGCATCCTCGGTATTCGAGGGCGAGCGCGCCTATGGCGGCGTGATCTTCAAGTCGCGCGAGCATTCAGAGCGTTTCCGCCGTTCGGCGCAGATCCTCGACTTCGAAATCCCCTACAGCGTCGAGGAGCTCGATGCCGCCAAGGCGCTCGTGGTCGAGAAGAACGGCAACCCCGACGTCTATGTCCGTCCCTTGGCTTGGCGCGGGTCGGAGATGATGGCCGTTGCCGCGCAGAACGCCACCGTCAACGTCGCGATCGCCGTCTGGCCCTGGCCCAGCATGTTCGACATCAACGAGAAGATGAAGGGCATCCGCCTCGACATCGCCGAGTATCGTCGCCCCGATCCGCAGACCGCGCCGTCCTCCTCCAAGGCGGCCGGGCTCTACATGATCTGCACGATCTCCAAGCATGCCGCCGAGCGGAAGGGCTATGCCGACGCCATGATGCTCGACTGGCAGGGCCGCGTGGCCGAATGCACCGGCGCGAACATCTTCTTCACGCGGGATGGCGCCCTGCATACGCCGATCGCGGATTGCTTCCTCGACGGCATCACGCGGCGCACGGTGATCGACCTTGCGAAGCGCCGAGGCCTTGAAGTGATCGAGCGCCGGATCATGCCGGAGGAGTTGTCCAGCTTCAACGAGTGCTTCATCTGCGGCACCGGAGCCGAGGTAACGCCGGTTTCCGAGATCGGGCCCCACACCTTCCGGCCCGGCAACATCTCCCGCACCCTGGTCGAGGATTACGCGGCCGAAGTGCAGCCGAAGCTGGCGGCAGCCTGAAGCCGATCCCGCCCGGCCATCCCGGGCGGGATCATACCCTGGAGGGGAACGGATCACCTTCGCGCGGCGTTCATGGCGAGAACAATCCATGAACGAGCGACACATGAGCGATACTGCCCGTAAGACGGCCCGGCACCCGGATCCGGCGGAAATCCGCAATCCGAAAATCGACCCGGCTGAGGCCGGGGATTCGAACCGAATCAAGGATCCGGACGACTGGGTCACGGGCCACGAGCCGATGACCGGCGCCCAGGCGTCCTACCTGAAGACCCTCTCCGAACAGGCTCACGATACCGAGGCGTACGAGCCGGATTTGGACAAGGCGGAGGCCTCGAAGCGCATCGATCAGCTCCGGGTCGAAACCGGCCGCTGAGGCATTTCGTTCAGCAATCTTTCCCGCAAGCTATGCAGCGCGCTTGAGTCAGCCTTGAACTCACACCATATCTGTCATGTGCGGCCCAGTCCGGCACGAAAGAGATAGGGGAATGACGGAACGCTTCAACTCACTCGCCCGCGTCGCTGCAATCGCGGCGCTTGCGGCAGCGCTGGCCGCTCCGGTCGCCGAGGCGAAGGTGGGCGGCGGCTCGAGCTTCGGCTCGCGCGGCTCGCGCACCTGGAGCGCTCCACCCTCGACCGCGACGGCGCCCCGCGCCGGGCAGCCCATGCAGCGGACGGAGACACCCAATGTCGGCGCCCAGCAGCGGCCCGGGATGGGCGCCGCAGCCGCCAACCAGGGACGCCGCTTCGGTGGCCTTGGCACCGGCCTGATGGCGGGGCTGCTGGGAGCTGGCCTGTTCGGCATGCTGTTCGGCGGCGGTTTCTTCAGCGGCCTCGCCGGCCTCGCATCGATCTTCGGCCTCCTCATGCAGGTCGCGCTGATCGGCGGGCTCATCTGGCTGGCCATGCGCTTCTTCCGGCGGCGCAGCGAGCCTGCGATGGCCGGGGCGGGCGCAGCACCCTATGCCCGCTCGGCGCTTGGCGGCGCCATGCCAGGCGCAGCCTCCGGCGGTGGGAGCTCGCGCCCCGCAGCCGGCCCGGTGCAGATCGGCCAGAACGACTACCAGGCCTTCGAGCGGGCGCTGCACGACATCCAGACGGCCTATGGCCGTGAGGATATGCAGGCGCTCAGCTACATGGCGACGCCAGAGATGGTCCGGTACTTCGGGTCCGATCTCGAGGCGAACCGCTCGCAGGGCGTGCGCAACGCGATCTCCGATCCGAAGCTGCTCCAGGGCGACCTTGCCGAGGCGTGGCGCGAAGGCTCGACCGAGTATGCCACCGTGGCGATGCGGTTCTCGCTGATCGACACGACGGTGGATCGGAACAGTGGGCGGATCGTCTCGGGAGACCCGCGGACACCGCAGGAATCGACCGAGCTTTGGACGTTCCAGCGCGAGAACGGCGGCAAGTGGCTGTTGTCGGCAATCCAGCAAACGGCCTGACCGGCCGTTCGTCGGGCGACTGAACCAGGACCGGCGCTTCGCGGCGCCGGTTTTTTTGCATCCGCGCCTAGACTGCAGGCAAAGAAAAAGGCCGCCCTTGCGAGCGGCCCAAGTCTAGGGAGGAAACGCCCAAGGAGGGCATACAACATCGCGGCAGGGCCGCTCTGTTGCGATGCACAAGATAGGTCAGCCTCCCTGACGTTGCAAGGGCCGACCGCTTGCAGCGGTGCATAAATTTCCAGGGATCCGCCTGGGCCGGCGCAAGCGTGGCAGAATGACCACAGGCTCAACAACAGCGGAACTCGACCGCCGGCCCCCGGTTCACCCTCCACAACCACACGCAGGAGGACGACGAATGGAGGTCGTTCAAGATTTCCCCCGATCGGGAAGTCCGGCACCACGCCCGCCGAACCCGGGCCATGAACCCATCCCGGGCGGCAACATTCCGACCGAAGTTCCGCCGACGGAGCCGGACGAGATGCCCGATATCGGGCCGACAGGACCGCGCAGCCCCTACCCCGTGAACGACCCGGGGATCACCGACCCGCTCGGGCCGGGCTCGGAGCCGGATTATCTGCCCGGCCGGCCGACGAGCCCGATGCAGGTGTAGTCGGCTGAACGTCAGTGATCGCCCTGGGACGATCTCACGTCCCGGGGCGAATTCAGGATCTCGAGAAGCGAGTTGGCGATATGGCGGGCCTCCTCGTCGGACAGTCGCAGCACGAACGGCGGCAGCGGACCCGATTGCAGCGCCACCACCGGCTCGCCCCGCTCGTCGGTGCCGACGTCCACGGTCGGGCTCTCCAGCTCCAGGAAGTCGTCCTCGCCGTAAGCCTCGCCGTCGTCATCCGGGTCGATCCGCAACAGCATCTGCCCGAGCGCAAGGATCAGGGATTGCGCCGTGCCCGCGTCCATAACCACAGCCGTCGTGTTGTCGTTCTTCTCGAACGCGAGTTGGATGTTGTCGCCTTCGAGCGTGACGGAAATTCCTGCCATAACGGTCCCGTTGAGAACTGCTCTCTATATAGGATAGGGCAAGCTCCGGTGTGAGGGTTCATCAGGGAACCGGTAAACGGCACCTGCGCGCTCTTGACCAGAACTCAATCCAAGTACCCCTCATGCGCCTGACCCCGAGCGAGCTTCTCGACCGGCTACACCAGCAAGGTATCGCGGCCGAGACCCACGAACACCCGGCTGTCTTCACGGTGGCCGAGTCCCGTCCGTTGAAGCAGGCGATCCCCGGCGCGCACTCGAAGAACCTGTTCCTCAAGGACCGTAAGGGCCGCTTGTTCCTGGTCGTCGCGCAGCACGAGACCGAGATCGACCTCAAGCGCCTTCATGAGACCATCGGGGCTTCCGGCCGCTTGTCCTTTGGATCAGCAG
Source organism: Pseudomonadota bacterium (assembly GCA_023423995.1). Lineage (GTDB taxonomy): Bacteria > Pseudomonadota > Alphaproteobacteria > Rhizobiales > Beijerinckiaceae > Enterovirga. Next base: position 55,441 of record JAFAEL010000225.1, read on the forward strand.
AACTGCTGCGCGAGGTGCTGGGCGTCGAGCCCGGCTCCGTGACGCCATTTTCCGTGGTGCATGACCGGGCGGGCCGGGTGACGGTGATCATCGACGAGACCCTCGTCGGAGCCGACCGCGTGAACTTCCACCCGCTCGTGAACACCATGACGACGGGACTGTCCCCCGCCGACCTGCTGGCCTTCCTCCGTTCGACAGGGCATGACCCTGTGATCCGCAAGCTTCCGGCGCCGGCCAAGGTTTGCACGACCGACGCAGCGCTCCCATTTTCCTGAGACAGACCAGTCGAGGCATCGATGCTCGCCGAAGGCCCCCAACCCCCGGACAACCTCATCAAGGACACGACCACGAACGGCTTCCGCCAGGACGTGATCGCGGAATCGATGAACCAGCCCGTGCTCGTCGATTTCTGGGCCCCGTGGTGCGGGCCTTGCAAGCAGCTGACGCCGATCATCGAAAAGGCCGTGAAGGCAGCCGGCGGGAAGGTGAAGCTCGTCAAGATGAACATCGACGAGCATCCGCAGATCGCCGGGCAACTCGGCATCCAGTCGATCCCGGCCGTCTACGCGTTCGACCGCGGCCAGCCGGTCGACGGGTTCATGGGCGCGCTGCCCGAGAGCCAGGTGAAGGCCTTCATCGAGCGCCTCGTGGGCCCGGGGAGCGCGGGCGCGGACGAACTGCTGGCGGAGGCGGCCGAGCGGGTGAAGGCCGGGGACGTGACCGTTGCGGCCGAGCTGTACGCGGCAGTCCTCGCCGAGGATCCCGAGAATGTCACCGCGATCGCGGCCCTCGCCAAGCTCCATGTGGACCTGAAGGATTTCGAGGGTGCCCGTCGCTTCCTCGACATGGTGCCGGGCGGGAAGGCCGGGCACGCGGATGTGGCAGCCGCACGGGCGGCGCTGGAGCTCGCGGAGCAGGCCGAGTCGCTCGGCGATCTCGGCGAGCTCGAGCGGCGGATCGCGGCCAACCCGGACGATCACCAGGCCCGCTTCGACCTCGCGCTCGGGCTCAACGCCCGCAACCGTCGCGATGCGGCGGTCGATCAGCTCCTCGCCATCTTCAAACGCGAGCGCGGCTGGAACGACGATGCCGCCCGCAAGCAGTTGGTCCAGTTCTTCGAAGCCTGGGGTCCCCTGGACCCGGCCTCGATCGCCGGTCGACGGAAGCTCTCCTCGATGCTGTTCTCCTGACCACTCATTGCCGGGGCGCTCCATGAACGTGACCTACGAGGGCCCACAGGATCTGCCGGACACCATCCCGGTCTTTCCGCTCGCGGGCGCGCTGCTTCTTCCGCGTGGGCAGATGCCGCTCAACATCTTCGAGCCCCGCTACCTCGCAATGGTGGACGCGGTGCTGGCCGGCTCGCGGCTGATCGGAATGATCCAGCCGCGCGACCCTGACGAGGCGGGCTCGGCGCCGGAACTCTACGATGTCGGCTGCGTCGGTCGCCTTGTGCAGTTCGCCGAGACGGGTGACGGCCGCTACCTGATCTCGCTGACCGGGGTCGCACGGTTCGAGATCCTCGGCGAGATCAATACGCGAGAACCCTTCAGGCAGTGCCGGGTGTCCTTCGAACGCTTCGTGGGGGATTTTCGGGCGCGCGCCGGCGAAGAGTCGGTCGATCGCGCGGCAGTGCTCGCGGCCCTGAGATCATTCACCGAGGCGACAGGCCTCAAGATGGACTGGGAAGGCATCGAGCGGACGCCGAACGAGGCGCTCGTGAACGCGCTCTCGATGCTGGCGCCCTTCGGCGGGCGCGAGAAACAGGCCCTCCTGGAGGCTCCCGACCTGAAGAGCCGCGCCGAGATGCTCGTTGCCCTGACGGAGATCGAGCTGGCCAAGACCGGCTCGACGACGCAATCCACCCTGCAATAGGAGCCCGCCATGGCCGACGAAACCGGCGGGATCGAGCCGACGCGCATCGACCCGCGCCTTCTGGAACTCCTGGTCTGCCCCTTGACCAAGTGCCGCCTCGACTACGACGCCGAGGCGCAGGAATTGATCAGCAAGGGGGCGAAGCTCGCCTATCCGATCCGGGACGGCATTCCCATCATGCTGCCGGAAGAGGCTCGCCCGCTGACGGAATAGCCGGCCTCAGCTCTGCCCGAAGCCCCAGGCCGGGTCCGAGAGCACCTCGGCGCTGTGCTGGCCGAGCCTGGGCGGAGCCGTGGGAGCGACCTGCGGCTCGCCGTTGATGACAATGGGCGTGCGGAGCATCGGCACGGTCCCGCCCTTCGCCTCCGTCTCGGGCAGATCCAGCACCATGCCCCGGTGGACGATCTGGGGGTCGGCGAAGACCTCGTCGAGCGTGTTGATCGGGCCCGCTGGAACCCCGACCCGCTCGAAACCCGCGAGCAGATCGGCCTTGGTCCAGGTGCGGGTCACCGAGGCGAGGAGCGGCACCAGCATCTCGCGATTGGCGACGCGCGCCGGGTTGGTCGAGTAATCCGGATTGTCCGCCCAGTCGGTCCCGAGCAGGCCGCAGAGCTTCCGGAACTGGCTGTCGTTCCCGCAGGCGATGATGATGTAGCCGTCGCTCGCAGGGAACACCTCGTAGGGGACGATCGAGGTATGGGCATTGCCGGTGCGCGGCGGCGGACGCCCGGTCAGCAGATAGACCATCGCCTGGTTGCCCATCACGGAAACCTGGGTGTCGAGCAGCGCCATATCGATGTGGCAGCCCCGGCCGGTGAGCGTGCGCCCCTGCAGGGCCGCCAGGATCGCGTTGGACGAGTACAGCCCGGTGAAGACGTCCGCATAGGCGACCGCGGTCTTCAGCGGCTCGCCATGAGGCTCGCCGGTCAGCGACATGATCCCGCTCATACCCTGGATCATGAAGTCGTAGCCCGGGCGGTGCGCGTAGGGGCCGTCCTGGCCGAAGCCGGTGACGGAGCAATAGATCAGCCGCGGATTGAGGGCCGAGAGGCTCGCGTAATCGAGCCCGTACTTCTTCAGCCCGCCGACCTTGAAGTTCTCGATCACGACGTCGGCATTCGCGGCCAGCTTGCGGATCGTGGCCTGCCCGTCGGGGCTCTCAAGATCCACTTCGATCGAGCGCTTGCCGCGATTGGTGGCGTTGAAATAACCGGCGGCGAGATGGCTGCCGTCCGGACGGTCCACCCACGGGGGGCCCCAGCTACGGGTATCGTCCCCTGCCCCGGGCCGCTCCACCTTCACCACATCGGCGCCGAGATCGGCGAGAAGCTGCCCCGCCCATGGCCCGGCCAGGATGCGGGCAAGTTCGAGGACGCGGATACCGGCGAGGGGTTTGAGCGAGGTCATGGGATCAATCAGCGCTTTTCCCCCGGAAGGGGGAGGATGGCCGGGCAGAGCCCGGCCAGATGACGGGCGCGGGCGCGCCCGCGCGGTTCCGGGTTCCTAGAAGAACGCCTGCAGGCCGGTCTGGGCGCGACCGAGGATGAGCGCATGCACGTCATGCGTGCCCTCGTAGGTGTTCACCGTCTCGAGGTTCTGGGCGTGCCGCATCACATGGTACTCGCCCATGATGCCGTTGCCGCCGTGCATGTCGCGGGCAATGCGGGCGATGTCGAGCGCCTTGCCGCAATTGTTGCGCTTCACGAGCGAGATCATCTCCGGCGCCATCCGGCCCTCGTCGAAGAGGCGGCCGACCCGCAGCGAGCCCTGCAGCCCGAGCTCGATCTCCGTCTGCATGTCCGCGAGCTTCTTCTGGACGAGCTGCGTCTGGGCGAGCGGCCGGTTGAACTGCTTGCGATCCAGCGTGTACTGGCGCGCCCGGTGCCAGCAATCCTCGGCCGCGCCCATGGCGCCCCAGGAGATGCCGTAGCGGGCGCGGTTGAGGCAGCCGAACGGCCCCTTCAGGCCCGAGACGTTCGGCAGGAGCGCGTCCTCGCCCACCTCGACCTCATCCATGACGATCTCGCCCGTGACCGAGGCGCGCAGGCTCAGCTTGCCCTGGATCTTCGGCGCGGACAGGCCCTTCATGCCCTTCTCGAGCACGAAGCCGCGGATCTGGTCGCCATGCGCGGCCGACTTCGCCCAGACGACGAACACGTCGGCGATCGGCGCGTTCGAGATCCAGGTCTTGGCGCCGGAGATCTTATAGCCGTTGGCCGTCTTCACGGCGCGGGTCTTCATGCCGGCAGGATCGGAGCCGGCATCGGGCTCGGTCAGGCCGAAACAGCCGACCCACTCGCCCGAGGCGAGCTTCGGCAGGTACTTCTTGCGCTGGTTCTCGTCGCCATAGGCGTAGATCGGATACATGACGAGCGAGGATTGCACGCTCATCATCGAGCGGTAGCCGCTGTCGATGCGCTCGACCTCACGCGCCACGAGGCCATAGGCGACGTAGCTCGCGCCGGCGCAGCCATATTCCTCAGGCAGGGTGACGCCGAGGAGGCCGAGCTCGCCCATCGCGTTGAAGATGGAGCGGTCGGTGACCTCGTTCTGGTAGGCCTCGACGATGCCGGGCAGGAGCCGCTCCTGCGCGAATTGCCGCGCGGTGTCGCGGATGAGGCGCTCGTCGTCGGTCAGCTGGTCGTCGAGGAGGAAGGGGTCCTCCCACTGGAATCCGGACGAGGGGCTCTTCGCTGCCGCGTCGCTCTTCAGAGCCTGACTCATCTTGCATCTCCTCGTATCAGTCGCGCGGCCTTTTCCACCGGTCCGCCTCTGGGGCGCGTAATAGCGGAAGGCGATCGGGGATGCACCCGCCGCACGCCTCGATTGCGCTGTGAGTCGCAGAATCGGCGGAAGCGGGACTCAGGGCGATTCCCTTTGATTTTCGGCCCAAATGTGGTATTCAAGAGACGTCACGCCGACCTTGTCGGCGGTGTCCCAGGTCATCATCCATCGAAGGGAAGTTCGGCTCTCTGGCCGGGCGCTTCCTTGGCCAATTCGCGATGGATGTCCGTGCACCAATCCGCGGGGACTGCAATGAGACGTCTTCGCGACGGATCATCTCGATCTCCGACCGGATCAGCATATCGCTCGGCTGACGGCCGAGCGCAACAGGAGGCTTGTCCCGCATGACGACCCCGAAGAAGACCGCTACGCGCCAGGGTTTCAAGACCGGTGAGGCGGTCGTGTATCCGGCGCATGGTGTCGGCCGCATCACTGCCATCGAGGAGCAGGAGATCGCCGGCTTCAAGCTCGAACTCTTCGTGGTGTCGTTCGACAAGGACAAGATGGTCCTGCGCGTTCCGACCGCCAAGGCGGCGAGCGTCGGCATGCGCAAGCTCGCCGAGCCTGCCGAGATGCAGAAGGCGCTCGACGTTCTGACCGGCCGCGCGCGCATCAAGCGGACCATGTGGTCGCGGCGCGCCCAGGAATACGAGGCGAAGATCAATTCCGGCGACCTGATCGCCGTGGCCGAGGTGGTGCGCGACCTCCACCGCTCGGAGGCGCAGCCGGAGCAGTCCTACAGCGAGCGTCAGCTCTACGAGGCGGCGCTGGACCGCGTCACGCGCGAGCTCGCCCACGTGAACAAGATCACGGATACCGAGGCGACCAAGCTGATCGAGGCGAACCTCGCCAAGGCCCCGAAGCGGGCGAAGCCTGGCGCCGACGCGGCGGAAGCCGACGGCGACCTGCAGGACGAGGCGGCCTGAGCCGCCCGACCCACTCCCAAGAAAGCCCGGCTCTGCCGGGCTTTTTCATATGTGCATGCGCAGTGCGGCAATGAGGGCGTCCGGGCTCGCCCAGGAATAGCGCCTGACCGGCAGTCTCTGGCCGTCCGGCAAATCCGCCTCCAGATGCTCCGCCAGCTCGCCGCCCCAACGTTCATAGGCTGCCTGCGCGGGGCGGTTCGCCTCGAGGACCGTGAGGTGCAGAGGTGTCCGGCTATGCTCCTGCGGAACGCGAGCGGCGGCTTCCGCCAGGACCCGCCGGCCGATCCCCGTTCGCTTCCGGTCCGGCCGGACATGGACATTGTCGATCAGAGAGCCCCACCGCGGATCGTGGCCCGCCAGGATGCACGCGAAGGCGACGAAGTCCGTCCCGTCGTCCGCCACCACGACGATCTGGTCCGGCCGAGGCTCACCCGTGAACCTCGCTTTCCAGACGCTTTCGCGCTCCCCGTGGATCGCTCCGTCCAGGTAGCCGTCATACAGCATGCCCCGATAGGCGGTTTGCCAGCTCGCGATGTGCAGGGCCGCGACGGCCCGCCACTCCGCCGGATCCGGCACGCGCAAGTTCAACTCCCGGCCCGTCATCCCGCCATCATCGTGTTGTCGTCTCGACCATTTCGAGCATGTCGGCGACGGTCAGGTCCAGGGTCGGGGAGCGGCGCTTCTCGACGATGCCGCGGACCCGGACGTAGCGCCCGGTGAGCGTGGCAGCCGTGATGCCCCGGGCTTTCAGGTCGTTCCAGCGCCGGCGGGCGATGGTGACGTTGAAATCCCGCGACCAATCCCGCCCAAAATTCAGGTAGGTCCGCTCCCGGCGCTCGCCGACGCTCACAATGCGGCCTTCGATAATCGCGAAGCGGCCCTCGGCGGCAGCCAATTGATCCACCGCGAGCGCGGCAATAGGCCAGCCAGCCTCCCGCCACAGCCCGGAGCGGGACCGCCGGGCCCGGGCTTCGACCTGCAGCAACTCGGGCCTGCAGAGCAGGTCGCGCTGCCCAGGATCAACGACGGCAAGTCCTTCGGAAACGAGAAGCTCGGCGACGTCGATCGGCCTCGCGCGACCGAGCTCGAGATGGACGGGAACGCGGCCCCAACGATCCGGCGGACCGAGTTCGCGCAGCACCACGGCCTCGCCGGCGAGGGTCTCCAGCCAGGCTCGCGCTCGGCGCAACGCCTCCGAGCTCTCCGCGAGGCGGATATCGGCGATGCGCGCTACCCGGCCCGCCGCGAGCCGGACGTCGCCGTCCGGCGTCACGTCGGCCACGATGTCGCCGGACGACGTTTCCTGGCACGAAAAGGCGTGCTTGGCGCCCTCAGCCCCGGCGGCAGGGCCCGCGGCGAGGAAACACAAGAGCGCAAACCCTCGCAGGATCATGCCGTCCGAGCCGTTGGTCAGGCCCTCATCCTATGCTAGACCGCGCGCGCCGTGGTCCCGTAGCTCAGCAGGATAGAGCAGCGGTTTCCTAAACCGAAGGTCACAGGTTCGAATCCTGTCGGGACCACCAGGGTTTTGCGCTTTCTACCGCGTTCCAGGCGAGCCGGCGGACCGCGCCGAACCGCGGGCGGATCAGGCCGAGCGAGCGTCCGACGCGTCGACGCGAGATGCGAAGCGGGCCAGGGCCTGTCTCAGGAACTCGTTATCCGCCTGATCCACGAAACGGACACCCTTCGACTCGCCGAGGAGGCGCACCACCCCACCAATCCGACGGCCGGGGCCGTCCTCCACCCTAAGAAGTCGCTCGGGGCCGGCCTCGAGCGTCACCACGACCATGCGATGCTGGCTCCCATGGCGCAGGAAGAGACGCTCCAACCGGTCGAGATCGGCCTCAGCACGCGGCCGATCCGAGAGCATGAAGAAGGTGTTGCCGCGAGGGTTGGCAAGCGCGGAGCGGAAACGCGCTATGGCTCGCGCCAGCGTTTCCCTATCCTCCTGGGACGACACCGGGTCGTGATGGTTGAACAGCGTGGGCAGCCGGTAGCGCTCCTCGAACAGGAGATGGCGGCACTGCCGCGTGGTCCCGGGTGTCAGGAGGTGCTCCGGCACGCTCTGTAGGTAGCGGGGCGCCAGAAAGTTCTCGAAGTCCTCCTCGATCGCATCGGCGACCAGGGCCGGGGTCGAGAAGATCCAGTCGAAGGGCCCCGACCATTGGCGCAACCCGGCTTCTCTGAGGGCCGAGGCGGCATGGCAGAAGGTCCCGATCGAGACCCACGCGCGCTGGCCGGGAACAAGGCGCCCGAGATGCCTTCGCGCCCGGTGCATCCAGCGCTCTATCTCTACCCCCATCAGGCAGGCGCACCTTTCACGCTAGCTGGTCCGGCGTTGGTCTCGCGCGCCCCGGTGCTTTCGCTGCCGGCACGTTAAGCCGGAGCCGCACGCCGGGCCGACAGCAGGCTCTTCAGGTCCGTGCCGGAGTCCGACACCTGTTCGGGCGAGGGATTGATGCCCGCCTCGAGAAGCCGCCGGGCCGCCATGTGGTCAGCCGGCCTGTTGACAGATTCCACCGACGAGAGCCGGTCTCCGGTATAGCGGAACACGGAGAAGGCACCCGTGCCCGGGTCTCCGCGCAGGATGCTGCGCTCCTCCCGGCCCGGGAGGCCGGCCATCTGGATCTTGAGCGTTCCCTGGTCGCTCCAGAACCACGGCACGCTGGCATAGGCTGCAGGGTGCCCCAGGAGGCGCTGCGCTACGCATTTCCCCTGATCCACGGCGTTCTGGACGGATTCGATCCTGACCGGACCGGAGGCGAAGCGTGACGGGTGAGACGCGCAATCGCCGAGCGCGGAGATCGCCGGGTCGGGGGTGAGCAGCCGTGCGTCCACCGAGATGCCGTTGGCCACCGGCAGCCCGGCCTCCGCGGCAAGCTCCTCGTTCGGCACGACGCCGATGCAGATCAGCACGAGGTCGGCCTCGGTCCGGCGACCGTCCAGGGTGCTGAGCCCCGTCACTCGCCCTTCGCGTCCCGCAAAGGCCTCGATGAGCGCCCCGAACTCGAACCGAATGCCTGCCGCCTCATGGACGGATTGCACGAAGGCGGCGGTTTCCCGGGAGACCGCCCGGGCCATGACGCGGTCCTGCGCCTCGTAGACGGTCACGGCCAGGCCGCGCCTGGCGGCAACCGCGGCGAATTCCAGGCCGATGAAGCCTGCGCCGATGATCGCCACGCGCGCGGCATTCTCGAGCGCCGCCTTGATCCGGTCGGCGTCCTCCAGCCCGCGCAGATAAAGAACGCCATCCAACTCGACGCCGGGCGCGGACAGGATACGGTTCCGGGCGCCCGTGGCGAGAACCAGATGGTCGTACGGGATCGTCTCGCCGGCCTGCGTGACGATCCGTGCTGCAAGCCGGTCCACCGCCACGACCCGGTCGCCCGTACGGACCCCGATCGCGCGCTCCGCATAGAACGAGGGCGCCCGGAGCATCACGCTGGATGCGTCGGCGTCGCCCGTCAGATAGGCCTTCGAGAGCGGCGGCCGCTGGTAGGGCAGCGAGGTTTCCTCGCCGACCAACAGGACCTCGCCCTCGAATTGTCCGTCGCGGAGCGAGGCCGCGACCTGGAAGCCGGCCTGGCCGGCTCCGACAATGACGACCCTCACGGGACCGTGCTCCCCGCCGCCGGAGTGGCTGCCTCAGCGCGGCTGCATGCGGATGGCCCCATCGAGGCGGATCGTCTCGCCGTTGAGCATCGGATTGCGGATGATCGACATCACGAGGTCGGCGTATTCCTCGGGCTTGCCGAGGCGCGAGGGGAACGGCACCGAGCGGCCGAGCGAGTCCTGAACGTCCTGCGGCAGCCCGAGCAGCATGGGCGTCTCGAAGATGCCGGGTGCGATCGCGCAGACCCGGATGCCGACGGGAGCGAACTCTCGGGCGGCCGGAAGTGTAAGCCCGACGATACCCGCCTTCGACGAGGCGTAGGCCGCCTGGCCGACCTGGCCCTCATAGGCCGCGACGGAAGCCGTCGAGACGATGACGCCGCGCTCGCCGCCATCGAGCGGATCGAGGCTCTGCGCGGCCGCTGCAACGAGCCGCATCATGTTGAAGGTGCCGATCAGGTTGATCGCGATCACACGGCTGTAGACCGACAGGTCCAGGGGACCATTCTTCCCGACGATCCGTCCCGGCGTCGCGACGCCCGCGCAGTTGATGAGAATGCGGGCCGGGCCATGCGCCTCGGCCGCGCGGGCCACGGCGGCCTCCGCGCTCGCCGCATCGGAAACGTCGCAGCCGATGCCGATGCCTCCGAGAGGTTCAGCGGCCGCCTTGGCGCCCTGCTCGTTGAGATCGACAAGCGCGACCTTCGCGCCCGCGCCGGCGAGCGCCTGAGCGGTCGCCAAACCAAGACCGGACGCGCCGCCGGTTACAATCGCCGCAACACCCTCGACCTTCACGTCGCTCTCCCCATCAACCCGCTCGGGCGCACCCGAGGGGCTCGGAATCTCGGGCCGCGACCCTCGCTGCGGTCTGCGCAGCGAGCCCGAGCGCTGCCCCGTTGAGGTCCGCTACACCGAGCACCGCGCTGGCAGCAAGGGCGACATGCCCTCGACCGTGACGCGAGGGGAGCCGCGTTCCACCGGGAGACACCCGTTCGCGGTCAGGCGGCGCGTTCGGAGCCGAGTTCGGGAACGAGCGTCTTCTCGTAACGCCATGCCGCCTCGCCGTCCTCGTAATAGTCGGAGACCACGGCGATCCGCGCATAGCCGGCGCTCTCGTAGAGATCGCGCGCGGGGCGGTTGTCCGCCCTGACCTCCAGGCGGATGCGCCGCCGCCCCGCAGCCCTGGTCGCCTCCTCGGCGACCCCTACCAGGCGACGGCCGAGGCCGAGGCCATGGGCGTCAGGGGCCACGGCGACCGAGGTCAGCCAGCCCAATGCCGATCCGCGGCGGATCTGGACGAGCACATAGCCCAGGATGTCGCCGTTCTGCCCGGCCGCGACATGCGCCAGGATGGTGGGTGACCGGAGGGCGTGGCGAAGCGCCCGCCGGTCGAGCCGGTCGCTCGAGAACGCTGCGTTCTCGAGCGCGACCAGCCCATCGAGATCGTCCGGAAGAGCCGGACGGATCTCCGCCGAGACGCCCGAGCTCGGGCGCCCGCTCACGTCACCGTCCAGCGATACGTCCAGGTCTCGGTGAGGGCCTTTTCCCCGGACCGGAGATAGGCGCGCAGGTCGGCCGACTGGCCGGGGTCCAGCTTCAGGTCGATGGCGGCCCGGAACCCGCCCGTGTGCTCGTTCGGCACGACGAATGTCCCGACGATCTGGCCCGCCGACATCGAGGGAACGACCTGAACCAGGCTCGGGTCTGACAGGTAATAGGAGAGGTTCCCGCCCGCGAAGTCGATCAGGAAACGCCGCACGGTCCGGTCCGCCGGCTCGATCGAGCCACTTGCCCGGGCCGGCGCCTGGAAGGTGTTGATGACCTTGCCGCCAGGATGGAGGTTATCGCCCGCGCTGATCGAGCGGAGGCGGTAGCTGAAGGTGACCTCCTGTCCGGCCTCGTAGGGCTGCCGGGGCCGCCAGTAGGCGACGACATTGTCGTGCACCTCGGCGGCCGTCGGAATCTCGACCAGTTCGACCGCCCCCTCGCCCCAGTTGCCGGTGGGTTCGACCCAGTAGCTCGGGCGCATCTCGTAATTCGCCTCGAGATCCTGGTAGCTCTCGAAGCGGCGATCGCGCTGCATCAGGCCGAAGCCGCGCGGATTGTTGTCCAGGAAGGGCTGGATCGTCTTGGTGACCGGGTTGCGGATGGGCCGCCAGATCCACTCGCCATTGCCCGTGTGGATCATCAGGCCGTCGGAATCGTGCACCTCGAGACGGAAATCGTCACCGGTGCGTCGCTCGTTCTCGCCCGAGTAGTACATGGAGGTCAGGGGCGCGAGCCCGGCCGAGGTGATCTGGCGGCGCGGGAACAACGTCACGCTGACGTCGAGCGTCGTCTCCTCGGACGGATAGATCTCAAACCGGTACGCGCCGGCGACGGAAGGGCTGTCCAGCAGGGCGAGTACGGTCGCGCGCTCGGGACCGGAAGACGGAACATCGATCCAGAACTCGCGGAAGACCGGGAATTCCTCGGGTTCTCCCCGTGCTTCGGTGTTGATCGCAAGCCCGCGGGCCGAGATCCCGTAGCGCTGCTCGCGCCCGAGAAAGCGGAAGTAGCTCGCTCCGAGAAAGGCGATGAGCTCGTCGAAGATGCGTGGCGTGTTCAGCGGATAATGCAGCCGGAAGCCCGCGAAGCCGAGATTGACCGGCAGCGGCCGCTCGATCCGGGTCCGCCCGTAGTCGAAGAGCTGAGGCTGGTAGGCGACGGGCGTTGGCACTCCGTCCCGGATGACGTTCACCGTGATCGGGCGGGAATACAGGAAGCCGAGGTGGAACAGCTGCAGGCGGAACGGCCCGCCCTGGGTGGCCAGCAGGGCTCGGTCCGGCCGGAAGCGGATGTCGCGATAGGAGTCGAAATCGAGACTCTGGAGGGGCTCGGGAAGCTGCGGCACGCGGGCGTCGAAGGGCGCTGCGGCGAGGTCGCGCGCCCGCCTCACCACGTCCTCGAACCGGAACGGGATCAGAGGCGGAGCGGCGCTCTGCTGGGCAAGAGCCGGTGCAGCAACGGTTGCCGCCAGGGTGGCGAGCGCGCTCCGGCGCGTGAAGTCGGTCATGAATCCTGGTCTTATACGGGCGGATGGGGGAGCGCACGACCCTGGCCGAGGGGAGGTGAGCGTTCAATGAACGGCCTAGCTTCCCCGCGCCCGGTTTGGGAACCGCGACGCTGCGTCGCCGCTTTCTGTGAGCGGAACGGAGGGAGCATGGTCATCGGGCGCATCCTTGCCCTCGCGATCGGGCTCTTCACAGGCCTTGTGGCCTCCCAGGGCCCCGAATTCGCGCAGCAATATCGCCAGCGCATCGGGGGGGCGATCGACGAGTTGCGCCGCGTGGTCGGCACGTTCGACGACAACGCGCGCGCCGAAGGGGTAACCCGGGAGCAGGCCATCACCCGCCTGACGGAGCAGCCGGACACCCTGGTGCGGCGCCAGGGCCCCGCCATGACGGAGATCGTCGACCGGCTGGGCAGGCTCGAGCGGCAGCGCGATGCCGTCGCAAATGCCGGGCCCTTCGAGCGCCTGGCCGTCCTGGCACGAGGGTTCGATCCGCAGCTCGCCCAGGCCACCTATCTCGACTACGAACCGGCATGGCCGGCCACGAGCGAGGGGCTGGTCATCGGCGGGGCCGGCTTCGTGCTCGGCTGGGGAGG
>JAFAEL010000257.1 GCA_023423995.1 Pseudomonadota bacterium
AAGCCGACCCACATGATCGGCGGCTATGTCCAGTTTGCCTACGGCTTCAACTACTACGGGACAGTTGGCGCGAACCGCGACGAGTTCGTGGTCATCCGCAAGATGAACGAGGTGAACTGGTTCGACAAAGTTGTCGAAGACGCCGATGACAACCGGTTCGCTGCCGATTGGGGCAAGAAGAACCAGTCCTTGGAGGCCGCCAAATGAAAGTGCGCGCGCAGATTGGGATGGTTCTCAATCTAGACAAGTGTATCGGCTGCCATACCTGCTCGATAACTTGCAAGAATGTCTGGACCAATCGGGAGGGTGTCGAATACGCATGGTTCAACAACGTCGAATCCAAACCTGGAATCGGCTACCCGAAGGATTGGGAGAACCAGCAGCGCTGGAAAGGCGGCTGGGTACGCAAGGCCAATGGTCGTATCGAGCCCAAGATCGGCGCGAAATGGCGAGTCCTGTCGAAGATCTTCGCAAATCCGGATCTGCCGGAGATCGATGATTTCTACGAGCCTTACACGTTCGAATACGGATGGCTGCAGCACTCGCCGGAATTGCAGGCGCAGCCATCGGCCAAGCCGCGCTCGTTGATCACCGGCGAGGCTCTCAGCAAGATCGAATGGTCGGGCAACTGGGAGGACGATCTCGGCGGCGAGTTCTCCCGCCGATCGCAGGATTACAACTTCGCGGGCGTGGAAAAGGAGGTCTACGGTCAGTTCGAGAAGACCTTCCTGATGTATCTGCCTCGCCTGTGCGAGCATTGCCTCAATCCATCCTGCGTGGCCTCTTGTCCGTCCGGCGCGATCTACAAGCGCGAGGAAGACGGCATCGTCCTCATCGATCAGGAGAAGTGCCGTGGCTGGCGCATGTGCGTCTCCGGCTGCCCCTACAAGAAAATCTACTACAACTGGTCGTCGGGAAAGTCGGAGAAATGCGTCTTCTGTTTTCCGCGCATAGAGGCTGGACAGCCGACGGTCTGCTCCGAGACCTGCGTGGGGCGGATCCGCTATCTCGGCGTCATGCTTTACGATGCGGACCGCATCGAGGAGGTCGCCTCCGCCGAGGACACCGCCGACCTCTACAAGGCGCAGCTTTCGATCTTTCTCGATCCCAACGACGCCGCCGTGCGCGAGCAGGCGCTTCTCGACGGCATTTCGGAGGAATGGCTGGATGCCGCTACCCTGTCGCCGGTCTACAAGATGGCGATGGACTGGCGGGTCGCGTTCCCGCTTCATCCTGAATACCGCACGCTTCCGATGGTCTGGTACGTCCCGCCGCTGTCGCCGATCCAATCGGCCGCCGAGGCGGGAAAGATCTCGGCCCGAAACGGGATGCCGGACGTCGAGAGTTTGCGCATTCCCATGCGCTATCTCGCCAACATGCTGACGGCCGGCCAAGAGGCACCGATCGTCATGGCTCTGAAGCGCATGCTCGCCATGCGGGCCTTCATGCGGGCGAAGACGGTCGACGGGCGCATCGACGAGGCGATCCCCAGCGAGGTCGGTCTCTCGGTTCCCCAGGTCGAGGAGATGTACCGCTACATGGCGCTGGCGGCCTACGAGGACCGCTACGTCATCCCGACGACGCATCGCGAGGTCGACGAGAACGCCTATCACCTGCGCGGCTCGACCGGCTTCTCCTTCGACGAACCGACCAACGGCGCGACCCGGACGAACCTGTTCGGGGGCGCCAAGGCGACGCCGCGGAAGCCCTACATGGATGTTCCGCTATGAGGTACACGCTGCGCGCTCTCTCGGCGCTCACCGCCTATCCTAGCGAGGAGATCCAGGCCAATACCGGCGCCATCCGGTCTGCCCTGCACGAGGAGGCGCTGCTTCCGGAAGTTCTCCTAGACCAGCTCGAGCCCCTCTTTCGCGCCTTCGAGACGGAGAGCATCTACGATCTTCAGTCGGATTATTGCGATCTCTTCGACGGCTCGCGCTCGCTGTCGCTTCATCTCTTCGAACACGTCCACGGCGACAGCCGTGAGCGCGGCCAGGCGATGATCGATCTGGGGCAGTCCTATCTCGCGCGAGGCTTCATGATGGAACGGGCCGAGTTGCCCGATTACCTGCCGATGTTCCTGGAATTTCTCTCCATCCTACCGGAGGAAGAGGCGCGAACCTGGCTGTCGCAACCGGCTCATGTGCTGGCCGCTCTGGCCGAGCGCCTCGGCAGCCGGGAAAGCCGCTATGCCGGCGTGTTTGAGTGCCTCCTGGCCCTGTCGCGGAGGGCGCCCACTGCCGAGGACATTCGGGGCCTCAGCGACTACCAGGACCCGGTCACTCCGGAGGAGATCGACCAGGCGTGGGAAGATGCCCCGGTCAATTTCAATGCGCCCCTCGGGGAAGCGACGCAGCCGTCCAGGCTGATGACGCGCCTGCGCGCCGTCCAGCGCGACGCGGTAGCCCAAGCGAAGGGAGGCGGGCATGCGTGAAGTCGTCAACTATCTCCTGTTCGGCTGGTACCCGTACCTCGCCGTGACGGTCATGTTCTTCGGCAGCATCCTGCGGTTCGACAGGGGGCAGTATTCCTGGCGGTCGGAATCCTCGCAGTTCCTGCGTCGCAAGCAGATGCTGATCGGCTCGAACCTCTTTCACCTCGGCATCCTGGTCATCCTTGTCGGCCATTTCGTGGGTCTTCTCACGCCCATCACCATTTTCGAGACCTTCGGCATCACGCACACGGCCAAGCAGCTCATGGCTGTCACCATCGGGGGAATCGCCGGGATCGCGGCCTTGATCGGCAGTTCCCTTCTTCTGCATCGCCGGCTCTTCGACGCCAGGATCCGGCGCAGTTCCTCGATCGGCGACATCCTCGTCCTGTCGCTGATCTGGCTGCAACTCGTCGTCGGCATCGCGTCGTTCTACTGGACCCTGCAGGGGCTCGACGGCCACGAGATGGTGCGTTTCATGGGCTGGGCTCAGGGCCTGATCACCTTCCAGCCGGGCGCGTCGGAGCTCCTGCTGGATACGGGCTTCATCTATCGCCTGCACATCGTGATCGGGCTCACGATCTTCCTCATCACGCCATTCACGCGGCTCGTCCACGCCTTCAGCGCACCGGTCTGGTACCTGTTCCGGCCGGGCTATCAGGTTGTGCGGATGCGACGGAGCGTGCCGGTAGGAGCCCGCAACACGCTCCTCGGAGCGACGAGCGGCTCCGCCTCAATGAGCCGGGCGCACGCGGAGAGCGCGCAATGAGCACGACCCTGATCATTGACCATCGCGCTGATACGCAGATCCCGAGCAGTTGCGGCAGCGGCTGCGGTTGCGCCTCCGCGGCAAAGCCGCAAGCTCCGATCCCGCCTCATGGCCGGGTTTCCGTCAACGGCGTGGAGATCGACGCGGGAGCGATCGCACGGGAGATCCAGCATCACGCCGCCCCCGACGGCGATACGGCCTGGAAGGCCGCAGCGCAGGCACTCGTGGTGCGCGAGCTGATGCTCCAGGCGGCCCACTCCGCGGGGCTGGCGGCGCGCCCCGAGCGCGACGAAGCGGGACGTGCGGAAACCGCGGAGGAGGCCATGATCCGGACACTCCTCGACCAGGCGCTCGACCCGCCCAAGGCGGGCGAGCCGGAATGCCGGAGATATTACGACGCGAACCTCCACCGCTTCCGCACAGCCGACCTTATCGAGGCATCACACATCCTGTTCGAACCAGCCTCGGACGATGCGGAGGGATGGCGCGAGGCGGAGGCGAAGGCCCGTGCGATCGCGGAGGAGATCGGGGACGATCCCACGGTTTTCGCAGCCGCCGCGCGGGAATTCTCCTCCTGTCCGACCGCGCAGCAGGACGGCTCCCTGGGCCAGGTGCGCCGTGGGGATCTCGTTGCCGAAATCCAGCGCGCACTGGAGGCCCTGCCCGAGTCCACGACGTCACGCATTCCGATCCGCTCGCGCTTCGGCTGGCATGTGCTGCGGCACCAGCGGACCATCACGGGCAGGGTGTTGCCGTTCGAGATGGTGGCCGGGAAGATCGCGGACATGCTGGAGGCACGCGCCTGGACCATGAACACGGCCGCCTACATTCTACGCCTCGCGGAAGGGGCGAAGATCGAGGGCGTGGCGCTCGAGGCACCGGGCGTCGAGTAGCTGGCATGCATCGGCCAGGCTCCGGACGGCCAGGCTCGGGCAGGCGGTCATGTGCCCGGAACCCACAGCTGGAGGGAATGACGTCATGCCTGACCGACCGGCGAAAGATTCCCAGATCAACGCCGCGATGCGCTCGGAAATCGACCGCTCGACCGACACCAGTTCTACGCAGGCTCCCCTGGAAAGCATCTCCGTACGCAAGCCGAACAGCGCGTTCTGGGACTGGGTTTGGGCGATCGTGTTCCTTGTCTGTATCGCAGCATCCCTCGTCCTGGTGTTCGGGTAGCTGCACCAGGGTTCGGGCGTCGGCGGTCTCCGCGCCGCGATTTTCTCGGCGTGCAACCCTGCCCGATCAGCTTCGGAACCTGCCGTAGGCGAGCAGGGCGCAATAGACGAGGCCGACAGCCAGGCTTGTGTGGCCGCTGAACATGACGAGGCCGAGCCCCCAGCCGTGCCCGGCTGCAAGGACCGCCAGGGCTAGCGCCAGCGAGCACGCCGCCGCAACCCGCATGGCAAGCTTTGCCGTACTCGGCAGGGGCCGTTGGAGGATTATCTGCTGCTGCCGATCCGTCGCGATTGCCAATCCGCCGAAGCCGGCGAGGCTCAGCAGGAGCGCCGTTAGATGGCTCATGCTGCCGTCCCGGCCAACGTAGCGTCAGCTTTCGGCACCCGGTTGGGATCTCGGCGGGGGCGAGCCTTCGGCCGGTGCCGCGCGGTGCGTAAGGTGAGCATTGCGTGGAGCCCGGCCAGCGCCAGGCACAGAAAGTCCGTGCCGGCGAAAATCCATTCCCCCTGGGCGATACTGTGCCAGAGCGGGCGGGCGGTCGTCACGGCGTTCAGGACGGGCACAAGCGCCAGCAAGGCGGTTGCCGTCCAGAGCTGCTCGAGCCAGGCCCGCTTCGGCGGGCGCAGGGCGGCATGCGCGAGTGCCGCGGCCCAGATGAGGAAGAAGACGTGGATCTCCCAGTCCGCGCGCCCCGTCAGATCCTTCGGGAGCAGGCGGTTGGCCCAGAGAAATCCGGCCATGGCGATCGACAGGCCGGCGATGCCGGCGATGTTCAGGCGCTCCACGAGGCGGAAGCCAAAATGTGGCCGATCCGGATCGGGCAGCTTCTGCCGTCGCTTCACGGTCCACATTACGATTCCCGTTCCCACCATGGCGGTCCCGGCAAGGCTCACCAGGAAGTAGAGCCACCTCGTCGCGGTGTCGCTGAAGCGGCCGAGATGGAGCCCGTACATCACGCCGCGTATCTCGGCGGCGGCGCCGACGGTCTCGCGAATGCCGAGCAGCTTTCCGGTCGCGCCCTCGAATTCCATGTATTGCGGGCTCATGGAAACGCGGCCGGCCTCCCCGCGCGCCACCGCGACCCGGGAGGCTGCGTCCCCGGGATGCACCGCTGTCACGCGGCCGACATTGTCCCGGCCCCAGCGTTCCTGGGCCTGGCGGACCATGTCCTCGATCGAGGCGAGTGGCGCCGCTTGCCCGCTGGCTCTGCCGGGCTGGATGAAGACGCTGAGCTCGGCGGTGAGTTGCTGGCGCTCGGCGGGGGTCTTGATCGCGGCGCGTTCACCCCAGGGCACGTACATGGCCATCAGCGTGACCAGCCCCGTATAGGTGATCATCAGGTGGAACGGCAGGCCGAACACCGACAGCGCGTTATGCGCGTCGAGCCATGAGCGCTGGCCCTTGCCCCAGCGGAACGTGAAGAAGTCGGTGAAGATCTTCTTGTGCGTGATCACGCCGCTGATGATGGCCACCAGCATGAACATTGCCGCGGCGCCCGCGATCCAACGCCCCCACAGCGCCGACAGGTAGTGGAACTGGAAGTGGAAGCGGAGGAAGAAGTCTCCGCCCTGAGTCTCTCGGGAGCCCACCTTCTGGCCGGTCGCGGGATCGAAGTGCCCCTGCCCGAAGCCGCGCCCGCCGGCGGTGCGGGCAGGCGTCCGCCAGAACGCGTAGACGCTGTTGTTGCGCGCATCGGGGAGCTTCATGCTCCATTGGGAGCTGCCGGGGACGAGCCTGCCGAGTTCGTCGGCGACCCGCTGGGCCACTTCGGCCTGGTCCGGAACCTGCGCCTGATAAGGCAGCTCCGGCCGCATCCACTGCGATAGCTCGTCCTTGAAATAGGCCACTGTCCCCGTGAGGAACATGGCGAAAAGGATCCAGCCGAACAGCAGACCCGCCCAGGTGTGCAGGTCCGACATGCTCTGCCGGATGCCGCGCCCGGAAAGGCGAGGCTCGTCGTCCATCGGGTCGCGGTTCATCGTCACCCCACGGACCATGCCGCCGCCAGGAGCGGCGCAGCCACTGCGGCGAGGCCGAGCCAGGCGCGCAGGGCGCTGCGCACCGCGAACACCCAGATCACGGCGCCGGCATAGATGGCGAAGCTCGCCAGCATTCCGGCGATCACGGCTTGCGGCTTGCTGATCGGCAAGGCCAGCACAGCGACGCTCGCGAGTGCGGCCAGCGCGTAGCCGCCGAACAGGGCGGCTACGATCCGCGACAGCAGCGGACCGACGCGAGCGGCCCGGTGCGCGACGGAGCTCACTTGTTCGGCGTGGCCGCCGGGCCGGCCGGGACCGCAGGCAGGCCGTTCGGGCTGACATAGGTCAGGGTCGTGGCGTAGCTCGTCCCGTCGAACTTCTCGGCGCCCTGAGCGCCAGCCCGTTCGCCAGGCGTGCGGTCATCGACGCTGACTTCGGCCACGTATGTCCCCTGCCAGGGCAGGTCGAACGAGACGAGGCCCTGCTCGTCTGTCTGGGCCTCCTTGGCCCACCCGGACTGCGTGACCAGCGTGACCTTCGTCTTGCCGCGGGGCTGCCCCTTGAACAGGAGCTTGAACCGTCCCGGCTCCCCGGCGGGCACGAGGTCGAGCGTCAGCGCGGGCTGCTGTTCGGCGAAGCTCGTGATGAACCGCGCGGCCGGATAGTACCGGTTGGTCGTGTCCTTGCCCTCGCGCTTCCAGGCATAGAGCGGGTAATCCGCCTCTTCCGCCACGATGCTGTCGCCCTGCCCGGCCTTGAAAGGTAGTGTGAAGCCGTTCGACGTCTTGGCTGCGGGGGAGGATTGCTCGCCCTTGCCGCCGGAGATGAGTTTTCCCGTCGGCTTCACGAACTTGTCGAGAAGTCCGGGCGAGGTCTCACGAAGGTTGTCGCCGAACTCGCCGAACCGGATCACGGCATTCTGCCCTTCGGGCTGCTCGATCCAGATCTGGTGGGCCTGCGCCTGGCCGGCGAGGCTCAGCAGCGCGGCAAGGGCGACGGATAGCTTGGTCATGCGATGCTCTTGTCGAATTGCGGGTGGGGGTCAGAAATCCATCGCGGCCGACAGCACGAAGGTCCGGGGCGACGCGACGGTCACGAAGGTTCCGGTGGTCAGCCAGTAACGGCTGTCGGCGACGTTCTCGACGTTGAACCGGATCGTGACGGGCCGGTTGTCGACCGAAGTCGCGTAGCGAACGCCGAGATCGACGCGCGTCCAGTCGGGGAAGCGCAGCGTGTTGGCGGACGTGAGATATGAGCCGGACGTGTAGATCACGCGGCCGTTGAAGGCGAGGCCGGGCACCCAGGGGGTGTCCCAGTCGAGGCCGGCCGAGACGGTCAGGTCCGGCACGCCGGCCGCGTCGTTCCCGCGCTCGAGAGGATTGGTCGGCTTCGTCAGCTCAGGGTGCAGGAAGGTTACGCTGGTGAGGGCACGCAGGCCCGGAAGGACCTCGCCGTACGCGGAGAGTTCCAGGCCGCGGTTCCGCTGCTCGCCGTCATAGGCCAGGGCGTTGGTGGCCGTCCGAACCTGGTTGGGCCGGGAGATCTGGAAGAGCGCGGCCGTCGTGGTGATCGTTCCCCAATCGACCTTGATGCCGACTTCCTGCTGGTCCGACTTGTAGGGAGCCAGCACGGCGCCGACATTGCTGTAGCCGGGCCCCACGATGGTGCCG
Organism: Pseudomonadota bacterium; assembly: GCA_023423995.1. Classification (GTDB taxonomy): domain Bacteria; phylum Pseudomonadota; class Alphaproteobacteria; order Rhizobiales; family Beijerinckiaceae; genus Enterovirga. Next base: position 8,029 of record JAFAEL010000257.1, read on the forward strand.
CGGGTAAGGCCCTCGGCGTAGTTCGCGTAGAGCGAGACATTCTCCCATGGCTTGATGACGATGCCGGCCAGCGGGGTCGTTGCTTCGGCGTTGTAGTTGCTCGTCCTCAGGCCCGTCGTCGTGCTGTATTGCTGCTGCCTCACCATCTGATGGCGAACGCCAGCAGTCAGCAGGACGGTGTCGTTGAAGAACGACATGGTGTCGGCAAGGGCAACGCTCGTGAGCGTCGTCTCGGAGGCGCGCCTCGGATCGGTTCGCAAGCCCGTGACGACCGGCAGGGGCGACGGATTGTAGATGTTCGACGCGACCGATTGCGCCGGCGTGTTAGCGACATACGCGTTCCCAGCCTCTTCATTGAAGCCCGTGAACACGATGTTCAGCGAATGATTGATGGGGCCGGTATCGAAGCGCGCCCGTAGCCCGACATTGCCGCTGACCGTGCTGCTGTAGGAATCGTAATAGGCGTTGATGAGCCGGAAATTCCCGAGCGCGTCCATGCCGCTGGAGTAACCGTTGACGCGGGAATCGGGGAAGGTCTGCAGGTTCAGGCCGCTTCGGTAACCAAGGCCCGCATAGGCCGTCAGCGACTCCGTCAGATCGTACTCGACGAAGGAGGCGATCGTGTTGTCCCGCTGCTTGAGCTGGGTGCCGGGGTACCAGTTGCCGCGCGGGTTCGGCACGCGCGGGATGAACGGCACCGTCGACTGGATCGTCATCTGCGGACGGAAGTTCTTGGTGTCGTCGTTCTGGGAGATGGCATCGAGCGCCCAGCGCAGCCGCTCGCCGCGATAATCGAGCGACAGGGCGCCGAGCCCGGTCTGCCAGTTTCCGTCCCGGATCGAGGCCTCCCCGTTGCGGCCGACGCCGTTGAAGCGGATGCCCCATTCCTTGTTGTCGCCGGCCCGCATGCTGGCATCGACATGCACGCCGTAGCTGCCGGCGCTGATGAAGAACGGCGTCACGCGCATCAGAGGGACGTCGAGCGCGCGCTTGGTGACGATGTTGATGCTGCCCCCGATGCTGCCGCCCGGGGGGATGCCGTTGATGAAGGCGGCCGGCCCCTTGAAGAGCTCGATCCGCTCGACATACGGCGTGGCCACGCGGTTTGACGAGATCAGCCCGTAGAGGCCGTTGAAGCCCACGTCACCGGAACCAACCTGGAAGCCGCGGATCTGGAACGTGTCGTCGAAGCCGTTGCTGCCCGTCGTCATGCGCACGGACGAATCGTTGATCAGCGTGTCGGCGGCGGTGCGCGCCTGCTGGTCCTCGATCAGCTTCTGAGTGAAGTTCACCGTGCTGAACGGCGTATTGAGCGTGTTCTGCGTTCCGAGGATGCCCAGCGAGCCGCCGGTCGCCACCTGCCCGCCGGCATAGGGAGCGGGCAGGTCGCCGGGGCGGCGAGCGCCTTCGCTCGAAACCTCGATGCTTGGAAGCGCCTGGGCATCCGAGGCGACGCCTGTTGCCGCTCCTGTGGCCTGGGCGAATCGCAGCTTGCGGGCGCCTGCACGCTGCTGGAGGCGGGGTGCCTCGTCGCGCAGCGGAGCGGCACTTTCGGACCGGAGGGCACCCGATCCCAGGAGCGCCGCCGCCGAAACGGCCGGACGATCCCCGATATGGGCAGCCGCCGGAGAGATCATGAG
>JAFAEL010000011.1 GCA_023423995.1 Pseudomonadota bacterium
CTTTTCGCCTCGGCCGCCGCGGCGGCGGCGTCGCGCGCCTCCGCCAGCTCGTCCATTGTCCGCTTCAGCTCGGTGATGTCGGTGCGGATGCCGACGGTGCCGCCGCCGGGCGTCGCCCGTTCCGTCACCAGCATCCAGCGGCCATCCGGCAGCAGCCGCTCCATCGGCGGGCTGTTGCCCCGGTGCCAGCGGCGCATCTCCGCGAGGAACGTGTCCAGATCCGTCCCGGCCTGCGGATACTGCCCGCGGATGAAGCCCTCGCGCATGATGTCGTCGAAATGCGCGCCTGGCTGGATGAAGGGCGCGCTGACCTGGTAGAAATCCTTGTAGCGCGCATTGCAGGCGACGAGGCGGTCCTGCGCATCCCACATGACGAAGCCATCCGTCATGGAATCCAGCGCGTTCTCCAGCATGGCGCGCCACCGGTTGCGCTCGGTTTCCACCCGCTCGCGCTGTCGCATCGCCAGCATCAGCGCCCCGGCAAGGGCGGCCACCAGAAGGGCGAAGCCGGTGGAGACCACAAGGGCGCGGATACGTTCCTGTTCCCAGTCCCGCAGCGCGAGATCCCGGTCCATGCTGGCCGTCAGTGCCAGGGCCGGATAAAGCAGCGGCCGCTTGAAGGCGATCACCGGCCTGCCGTCGAAGACGCTGACCGGGTTCTGCGAATCGTCCGTGCCTGCCGTGCCGCCGGCCGTGCCGCCGGCCGTGCCGCTGGCCGGTCCGCTGGCGAGGACGGGGAAGCGGGTGCCGATGCGGGCCTCGTCATGCGGCTGGCTGGCCAGCAGCGTGCCGTCGGAGCGTTCCAGGGAAATGCGCAGCCCGGCGCCGTCCGCGCCCACCGACAGCAGCGTGGACAGCACCGGTATCGGCATTTCGGCCACGGCCAGCAACGCGCCGAACCCGGGCAGGGAGATGCGGCGCGCCGCGTAGAGCGACCATTCGCCACTGGCCGGGTTGCGCAGCGGGCCGCCGATCAGCATGGCGCCGGCCTGCGGCGTGCCCTCAAAGAAGGACCGCAGCACCGCCTCGGAGAAGGGCCGCCGGCGTGACAGGGGGAGGCCGGTGGCAACCGGCATGTTGTTTTCCCCGATCAACAGGACGTCGCGGAAGGTGAAGTTCTGGTTGTTCAGCTCGCGCAGCACCCGGTTGATCTGCGCCGCCGACATCGGCCCGCCCTCCGCCATGGGAGCGAGGATGCCCGGCAGGCCGACCAGCATGGCGTCCAGCTGGACGAAATTGCGGTTCAACGATGCTTCCACGGCCCGTGCCGCTCGCTGCACCGTGTCGGACGCCGTTTCAAGCGCGGCGCTCCGCGCGCGGCCCAGCAGCATTGACATGGCCAGCCACTGGGCGCCGAGCAGCGCCGCGGCGGCCAGCAGGATCGCGATGCGGATGCGGCGGAACTGCGTCATCTCACGGATGCCGCGCCGAAATGCCAAGCGAGGGCCCCAGATAGGCATTCCAGGCATCGGCGCATTCATCGCCGCAGCGCTCGACCCAGCGTGGCAGCACGGTGGAGGTCAGAAGCTGGCGTCGCCGCTGGATGTCGCCGGGACTGACCGGCACCACCGTCATGTGGCCGGGGCGGCCATCGCTGCAATCGGCATGGCCGGCGCTGCAGCGAAGGCCATCCCCGGTTTCGCGGTCGGCACCGTTCCAGATGGCCGTTTCCAGCTCCGCCAGCCCGGAACGGATGCCGCTCCGCACCGCTTCCGGCAAGGCGTGCCAGGCCTGGGCGTTGGCGCCGAACACCGACACGCCCCAGGTGATGGCCATGGCATGCACATGGGTGGTGACGGCGGTCAGGCCGATGCTGTTGCCGGACATCGTCCCGGTGATGGCGCATTCCACCACGCCCGCGCGCATCGCGTTGACGATTTCCGCGAAGGGGATCACCACCGAGGTTGCCCCCAACGCCTCCACCATCTCCGCCTGCCCGACCGAGGAGGTGCGGATCCGGCGGCCCGCCAGATCGCCCAGCCCGGTGAAGGGCCGCGAGCACCAGATCACCTGCGCCGGATAGGTGTACACCGACAGCAGCTCCACATTGTAGCGCTCCAGCAGGAGGTTCCGCAGATGCGGCCGGTAGCGCTGCACCGTGTCGCGCAATGTGCCGATATCGGGGTTCAGGGCCGGCAGGTCGACGGCGTTGAACTCCGGCTCCTCGCTGGACACCACGGCGAGCAGGGCGGTCCCGAAGGGCACGACACCCAGGCGCATCAGCGGCAGGATCTCCTCGGCCCGCAGCCCCGCGCGGTCGAAGGGTGCGATCTCGGCCCGGACCCGCCCATCGGTCAGCTCCCCGACGCGGCGGCGCCAGAAGGGTTCCTCGTAGCGGGTGTACTGGGACACGCCGCCGAGCCCGCCGACCACCTTCAACTCGATCGGGCTTTCCGTGTTCCCGGCCAGCCCCGGTCCGGAAAACAAGAGGGCCAGCAGCGGAAGCAGGGCTTTGGGGAGCAGGGCTTTCGGGCTGGGCCGGGACCGGAACATCAGGCCGGCCCCGCCACGTGGCCAGCCCCGCCGCAATGTGCCTGGGTCACGCGATGCGGCTGCGGATCCAGGCTTCCGCCTCGGCCGACAAGCCTGCCCATTCGGCCGAGGCGATCGGCGTGATCAGCAGCGTGCCCTCGCAGCCGGCCCGGCGCAGCGCGCCCCGCAGGTGCTCCAGCAGGTAATGGGCGGAAACCGCGCTTTCCACGATCAGCGAGCCCGGCAGCGTCAGGTGGGATTCGGCCAGTTGCCAGACCGCGTCCTCGAGAAGCTGGGCGCCCGGGGTATCCTGGTCGTGGGAAACCAAGAGCAACGACATGTCGCAACCTCATCAAGCAAGTCGCCCCCGGGGCAGGGACGGCACGGAACCTCGGCGCAGCTTGCGCCAGCGGCGTTTCCACGGCAAGGCAAGAGCCATGCATGCCGCTTCCCAGCACACCGCCATCGTCAGCCACCGCGGCGGTGCCTTTCTGTGGCCGGAAAACAGCCTGCTGGCCTTCCGCAACAGCGGCAAGCTGGCGATCGAGCAACTGGAATGCGATGTCCACCTGAGCGCCGATGGCGTTCCAGTGG
>JAFAEL010000036.1 GCA_023423995.1 Pseudomonadota bacterium
CTTCTGGTCCGGCGCATTGGGCGGGGCCGTCTCGGCGCTCGCCGCCCAGGCCGCGGGTGCGGAAAGGCTCCCGGCCACGAGGGCCGCCGCGATTGCCACGGTTCTCTTCCGCATCCGTCACTCCGTCGCTCTGGTCCGTACTCTTCAGCGAACCAACGACCTCCATCTGCGTTCCCACGCATCGGCGGCTTCGATGTCGCTCCCTTTCGGATGTGATCGATGGCTGGCGCCCTGCCAACGCCCCCTGCGGAGACCCGGGTCGCGCCGCCCGATATGCCGGGGCTGCAGGGGCTGCTGACGATCGTCGTCGGCGTCGTCGTGGTGGCGGCCCTCTATGTCGGCCGCGACATCTTCATCCCCGTGGTGCTGGCGATCCTGCTGAGCTTCGTGCTGGCGCCGCTCGTCGCGCTGCTCCGCCGCTTCCGCATCCCGCGCGTCCCGGCGGTCGTGCTCACCGTGCTGTTCGCGATCAGCCTGATGGCCGCCGTGAGCGGCGTCATCGGCCTCCAGGTCGCCCAGCTCGCGCAGGACGTCCCCCGCTACCAGGCGACGATCCTCAGCAAGGTCGACCACCTGCGGGAAGCGACCCTGGGCCGGGTGAACGAGCTGATCCGCAGCGTGGGCCGGCAGATCGAGCAGGCCACGAACGAGCCGCCGGCGGCCACGACCCCGAGCGAGACCGGCGAGACCGCGCCGCCGCCGCTCCCTGTCCAGGTGAAGGAACGCCCCGCAACGCCGTTCGAGATCGCGCAAAGCGTGCTCGGGCCGGTGGTCCATCCGCTGGCCACCGCCGGCATCGTGCTGATCGTGGCGATCTTCATCCTCCTGCAGCGGGAGGATCTGCGCGACCGGATGATCCGGCTCTTCGGCTCGCAGGACCTGCACCGCACCACGGTCGCGATGGACGACGCCGCCCGCCGTCTCTCGCGCTACTTCCTCACCCAGCTCGCGCTGAACACCGTCTTCGGCATCGTCATCGGGATCGGCCTTTGGGCGATCGGCGTGCCGAGCCCGATCCTATGGGGCGTCTTCGCGGGGCTGATGCGCTTCGTGCCCTATGTGGGCGCGCTGGTATCGGCCGTGTTCCCGATCGCCCTCGCGGCCGCGGTCGATCCTTCCGGCTGGACGATGGCGCTCTGGACCGTGGCCCTGTTCGCGGTGACCGAGCCCCTCATGGGCCACGTGATCGAGCCGATGGTCTATGGCCACTCGACCGGGCTCTCGCCCTTCGCGGTCATCATCTCGGCGATCTTCTGGACGTGGCTCTGGGGGCCGATCGGCCTCCTCCTGTCGACCCCGTTCACCGTGGTCCTCGTGGTGCTCGGCCGGCATGTCGAACGGCTCGAATTCCTCGATGTGCTCTTCGGCGACAGGCCGGCCCTCACGCCGGTCGAAAGCTTCTACCAGCGCATGCTGGCGGGAGACTCGGACGAGGCGCTCGAACATGCCGAGCTCCTGCTCAAGGAGCGCTCGCTCTGCGCCTATTACGACGAGGTCGCCCTGAAAGGCCTCCAGCTCGCTGCAAACGACGCAACCCGCGGCGTGCTGACCAAGCCGCAGCTCGAGACCATCCGCGGGGCGATCGGCGACCTCGTCGAGGATCTGGACGATCACGAGGACATCGAGCCTTCCTCCGAGCCGTCGGGTGAGGCGCCGGTCGCACCGCCGCGGCGGGAGCAGGACGTCGGCGCCGAACCTCCCATCAAGGAGGTTGCGCCGGATCCCGACCGGCTCCCGCCGGAATGGCGGCACGAGGGCGCGATCCTCTGCATCGCCGGCCGCGGAACGCTCGACGAGGGCGCTGCCGCGATGCTGGCGCAGCTTCTGCGCAAGCACGGGCTCGGCGCCCGCGTCGTGCCGCACGAAGCGGTTTCGCGCGATCATATCCGCCGGCTGGACACGACGGGCGTGGCGATGGTCTGCATCTCGTACCTGGAGATCAGCGGCAGCCCGGCCCATCTCCGCTACCTGCTCCGGCGCCTGCGGCAGAAGCTGCCGAAGGCGCCTCTCCTCGTCGGCCTCTGGCCGCGCGAGGACGCGATCCTGACGGACGCCTCGCTGCGCAGCCAGGTCGGCGCGGACCATTACGTCGTGACCCTGCGCGAGGCGCTCCGGGTCTGCCTGGAGGCCGCGGAAGCGGCAGCCGCGGCGGCGAATCCGGAGGAGCTGGCCCCCGAGCCCCGCAAGGAGCTCGAGGCCGCGATCTAAAGAGCGTCGGCCTTGCTGCCGCTGAGCGGGTTGGCCTCGTCCCAGGAATAGCGGAGCGTCTCGAAGCGCATCGCGAGCGCATCCACCATGAGGAGCCGACCGACCAGCCCGGTGCCGAAGCCGACGATCTCGCGCATGACCTCCATCGCCATGAGCGAACCCATGACACCCGCAAGCGCCCCGAGAATGCCGGCCTCCGCGCAGGTGGGCACCGCCCCGGCCGGCGGCGGCTCGGGAAAGAGGCAGCGATAGGTCGGGTTGGGGCTTCCATCCGATCCGGTCTCGTGCGCCCGGATCGTCGTGAGGGACGCGTCGAACTGGCCCAGCGCTGCCGTGACAAGCGGCTTCTTCTCGAAGAAGCAGGCGTCGGAGACGGCGTAGCGCGTGTCGAAATTGTCCGAGCCGTCGGCGACGATGTCGTAGGGGCGGATGAGTTCGCGTGCGTTCTCGGGGGTGAGCCGAGTCACATGCGCCTCGATCTCGACGCCAGGATTGAGGCGGCGCACCGCATCCTCCGCGCTCGCCACCTTGAGACGTCCGATATCGGGCGTCCCATGCAGGATCTGCCGCTGCAGGTTGGAGAGCGACACCGTGTCGTCGTCCACGATGCCGATCGTTCCGATCCCCGCAGCCGCGAGATACTGGACGAGGGGCGATCCGAGCCCGCCCGCACCGATCACGAGGACGCGGGCCGCGCGGAGCTTCGCCTGCCCCGGCCCGCCGACATCGCGCAGCACGAGGTGCCGGGCATAGCGTTCGATCTCGTCGGTCGAGAGCTTCATCCTGCGCTCCGTGCGCGGCCTCCCTGGGCCGCTCCCGGCTGCCCTCTCGGCTCTTTCGCGCCGGCGATCAAGCTCGGGGCAGGGGCGGGTCTCCGGTACGCGCTCGATCTATGCCGAGGCCTTCACGCCGCCATCGGTGAGCCGGTACCAGGCGATGATGGCCGACACATAGGCCTTGTGGAGGGCGTGAAGCGGCAGCGGCTTGATGCCAGTGACCGGGAAGGGCAGGGCGGAGGGGTCGCCCGTGGCGACATATTCGGCGAGCTTCATGCCCATCGCGGTCTGCAGCCCGACGCCCCGGCCCATGCAGCCGATGTCGATCGTCAGGCCGGGCTCCGGCTCGTGCAGGTGGGGCAGGAAATCGCGCGTCAGGGCCACGCGTCCGCACCAGCGATACTCGATCGGCGTGCCCTGGAGCTGCGGGAACATCTTCACGAGCACCCGCTCGAGATGGGCCCAGTCCTCCTGTCCCTTCGGTTCACGGAAGGGACCGCGCCCGCCCATGAGGAAGCGGCCCGTGTGGTCGAGCCGGAAGTAGAGCAGGAGCTTGCGCGTGTCGGACGTGACTTGCCCTTCCGGCAGGATGGACTTGCGCAGGTTGTCCGAAAGCGGCGCCGTCGCGATCTGGAACGAGTTCGGGGCGATGATGGTCTCGCGCAGGCTCGGCCAGAGATCGCCCGTATAGCCGTTGGTGCAAAGGACGACGCGGTCAGCCGTGACGCTCGCGCCGTTCTCGGTGGCGACCGTCCAGCGGCCGCCGTTGCGCGTCAGGCCCGCAACACGCGTTCCGCCGTGGATGGCGGCGCCGGCCACGATGGCGACCCGGGCGAGTTCCCGGGCATAGGCCAGCGGCTGTACGGCCCCGCCGCGACGGTCGATCCAGCCCGCATCGTATTGCGGCGTGCCGAGGAGGCGCTCGGTTGCGCCCTTGTCCAGGTACTCCGTTTCCGCGCCGCGCCGGGCCCATTGCTCGGCCCGGCTCCGGACGGTCTCGACCGAGGCGGGGGTGTGTGCGCCCTGGATCCAGCCGGCCCGGACATGCGGGACGTCCAGCCCGTGGCGGCGGATCAGGTCGAACACCGCGTCCGCGGTTCCGCCCACGAACGGGATGAGGCGCTCGGCCGTATCCGGGAACATGCGCGTCAGCTCATCCGGATCGTACTTGATGCCCGGAATGACCTGCCCGCCATTGCGGCCCGAGCCACCCCAGCCGGGCTCCTGCGCCTCCAGGACGACCGTCTTCACGCCGCGTTCGGCGAGGTGGAGCGCCGTCGAGAGACCCGCATAGCCGCCCCCGACGACGCAGACATCCGCATTCGTCGAGACCGCGAGCGGCGGCGTCGGTGGCGGGGGAGGCGCCGTGGCGGCCCAGAGCGAGGGGGCGAGCGGGAAAGGTTCTGCCATGGCGTTTCAGATCGGCCGCAACACGCGACGAAGGAAATCCTGGGTCCGGGGCTGCTTCGGACTCGACAGCACCTCGGCCGCGTTGCCTTCTTCCACGATCACGCCGTGGTCCAGGAAAAGCACGCGATCGGCGACCTCGCGCGCGAAGGAGATCTCGTGCGTGACGACGACCATCGTCATGCCGTCCTCGGCGAGGAGCCGCATCACGGAGAGCACTTCGCCGACGAGCTCCGGATCGAGCGCCGAGGTCGGCTCGTCGAAGAGGATCGCCTTCGGCCGCATCGCGAGCGCACGGGCGATCGCGACGCGCTGCTGCTGACCGCCGGAGAGCTCGTGCGGGTAGGATTCGGCCTTGTTCCCGAGGCCCACGCGGTCGAGAAGCTGCCGGCCGTGCTCCATGGCGGCCGCCCGTGGCTCGCGCTTCACGTAGATCGGGCCCTCGACGACGTTCTCGATCGCCGTGCGATGGGGAAACAGGTTGAAGCGCTGGAACACCATCGAGACCCGGGTCCGCACGGCCGTGATCGAGGGAGCATTGCGGTCCACCCTCACGCCTTCGACCGTGATGCTTCCCGCCTCGTAGCTCTCCAGCCCGTTGATGCAGCGCAGGATCGTCGACTTGCCCGATCCCGACGGGCCGATGATGCAGACCACCTCGCCCGCTTCGACGTTCGCAGAGACGCCCTTGATCACCTCCAGCGAGCCGAAGCGCTTGTGGACGTCGACGAGTTCGATCATCGCCGGCCGAACCTCTTTTCGAGCCGCCCCACGATCCAGATGAGCGGCAGGCTCATGCAGAGGTACAGCCCGGCCACCAGCGTGAAGACCGTCGTGTTCTGGAAGGTGGCCGAGGCGATCAGGCGGCCCTGAAGCGCGAGCTCCGCGACCGTGATGGTGGAAGCCTGCGAGGAATCCTTCAGCATCATGATCATGATGTTGCCGTAGGGCGGCAGGACGATCTTGAAGGCCTGCGGCAGGATCACCCGTCGCATGGTGAGCCACCAGCCCATCCCGATCGATTGTGCGGCCTCGAGCTGGCCCTTGTCGATCGCCTCGATCCCGGCGCGGAAATTCTCGGACTGATAGGCCGAATAGGCGACGCCGAGGCCAATGATCGCGGCCTGGAGCGCCGTGAGCGAGATGCCGAAATCCGGCAGCACGAAGTAGATGTAGAAGAGTTGGACAATGATCGGGATGCCCCGGATCACGTTCACGATCGTCTTGGCCGTTCCGGCAAGCCAGCGGTTCCCCGACACGCGCATCAAGGCCCAGACGAGCCCGAGCACCGTCGAGAGCGCAAGCGAGCCGACCGTGACGAGCACGGTCAGCTTGAGCCCCTGCATCAGAATGGGCAGGTACTCGACCGATTGCTTGAGGAAAGTGTCCATCAGGGGAAGAGGGCCGTCAGCCTGCGAGGAGCTGCTGGTGACAGGCTCCGCCTGTCATCACCGGGCGCATCCCGCCGATCGCGATCGCTGCGAGCGCCGATCATCTTGGATCCGAGGCGGCCGGGCGAACTCGGCCGCCACACGGGCGGGCGCTACTCCTCGAGCCCCCACTTGGCGAGGATCTTCTTGATCGTTCCGTCCGCCTTGAGCTTGTCCAGCGATGTATTGACCTTCTTCAGGAGTTCGCCGTCGCTCTTGCGAACGCCGATGCCGACGGAGCCGACCACCATCGGCTTGTAACCTTTCACGAGGCGCACCTCGGGGAAGCGGCCCTGCTGCAGGTTGTAGGCGACGATCGGATAATCGGCGAAGCCGGCCTTGATGCGCCCGGCATTCACGTCGCGCAGGATGTCCGGGATATTGTCGTAGAGCTTCACGTCGCTGAAGAGGCCGCTCTTCTGGAGAGGCTCGACGAAGGCGGTGCCGACCTGCACGCCGACCGCCATCCCCTTCATGTCGTTGATGTCCTTGTACTCCTTCGTGTCCCCCTTCGGCACGAAGAGCCCGTCGCCGTAAGTGTAGATCGGCCCCGAGAAATCGATGACCTGCTTGCGTGCTTCGGTGATGTACATCGCCGCCGCGATCAGATCGATCCGGCTGGAGGTCAGGGAGCCGATCAGGGCGGAGAATTGCATCGGCTCGACCTGGATGGCGAAACCCGCATCCTTGCCGACCGCCTCCGCGATATCGACCATGATCCCCTGGATCTTGTTCGTCTGCGTATCCAGGAAGGTGAACGGGATGCCCGTCGGGGTGGAGCCGACCTTCATCGTTTGCTGGGCGAGAGCCGGGCTGGAAACAGCCGCCGCGACGAAAGCTGCCGCCACGAGGGAGCGACGGGAGAAACGAACGCGGAAGGACATTTCTGGGCTCTTTCCTGGGCTGTGATGGCCAACAAGCGTAGCCATAGAACGGCGTCTTGCGCGTGGGCGCAAGCCGCTGTCCGACGGTGAAGCTGAGCAATTGGCAGGATTGCAGACAAGGGAGAGAGCGGGAGGACACCAAGGCGCCGAGGGCCGCCCCTCGGCCATCATGGCCCGCCCGCCTGATCGGTTTCCCCGCGCGATCGTGAAGATGCCGAAACCCGTCCGCGCGTGCTTCCGCCAAGGCAGATGCGCCGGCTTGTCAAGGCTGGCGACCGCGGAGGGACTAACATTCATCCGCTAAGTCGTTGGTATTGCTTGCGTTTTTAGGGTGCGGCTTCGAATATACCCACGACGTTGCCCACAGATTTTCGCGACGTAGTGGCACGTTCTGGCACTCGGGTCGCGCTGGGAAAGTGCGTCAGAACGGGATGTCGTCGTCGAGGTCGCTGTATCCACCCTTGGATTTTGAGGGTGGGGGAAGGCGCTTCTTCGGCCCCTCGATCTGCTCAGGGCGCCTCCGGGTCGGGATGCGCTTCTGCTCGTCTCCAATGTTCACGCCGAACAGTTGGGCGATAGCACGCACCCACTTCCAGGTAGGCTCTAGCTCCTCGGCCACGTCGCCTGCCGTGCCAGCAGCCGAGATGATGAAGTCAGAGAAGTCCTTCATCGAGGTGCGATCCTTGTCCACCGCTCCCAGGAAGGCGTTAATCTTCGCGAACAGAGCCTCCTTTTTGTCGGGGGGCAGATTGCTCGCGTCGATCGTGGTTTTGATCTGGGCCACGTAGTGGCGGATTTTCTCTTTCTCAGGGCCGCTCAGCGTGACACCGAAGGCGCTTCTGCCGTGCGCGTGAGCGATTTTCACTTTAACCGAGTAGTGGTCAACGGCCGTAGTAAAATCTAGGAATTTTTCCCAGACTTCGTGGCTCTTGCTGGAATGAGAAGGAACGCTGTGGAACGGAAGAATGTCCAGGCCGAGCGCATCAACAGCGGCCAGTGTGTGGTTCATGTACTCGATATAGTATGTCGAGTAGGCGCCGCTGTTATCCTCAATGCTGGCTAGGTTCTGATTCAACCTGCGGCGAAACTTAGTTTCGAGTCGAACGAACGCCATTTCTGGATCGCCCGAGTCATCCTCGAACTCATGCTCTTCCAACATCCCGCGTTCACCCGGATCAGAAGCAACCGGGAAAGTAGCTAAGCGGCTGAATACGGAGTCGCAAGGCGCTGGGGACGCCGTCTACACAGCTATCGCGAACCAGAGCAGCGCGTTCCGGGCTTCCAGGGTGAGCGGCATGGGTCGTCCTTGGAACCGGATGACGTTCGAAGGGGGCGGTTCGGCACCCCGGATGCGCCTCTCCGCGATCTCCGCGTATTCGGGGTTCAGTCCGCAGCCGATCCAGCGGCGGCCGTGCTATACCCGCCCACCTGCATACAAACGCAAATCTCCAATCCGGCTAGCCTATTTCAACAAGATGTTTAAAGCAACGACTCGCGATACTTCAACATAGACGTGAAGTAAACCGAAAACAGTTTCGGTGGAAATCTTGCGGGTCGGCTAGCTTTGCCGCGCGAGCTGGCGGCTGTGTGTCTGCGGGTAACAGGGCTAAAAGTTACCCGCATTCCTACCCACACACTGGGGTCGTAAGGACCGACGATGTAGCAGCGCCGCAAACGCCTTCAGAGAAAATCGCGAATGATTTCAATGGTTTGCGGGATCACCGTTTCCGCGGCTTATCCAGTTCTAGTCCCAGTGTCAGCGAAAAAATCTCAATGATTTCAATGACTTAGCGGGCCGGCGACCGCGGAGGGACTCGAACCCCCAACCTTCGCGTTCGAAGCGCGACGCTCTATCCGATTGAGCTACGCAGTCTGGCCCGAGGGCGGTTGTAGGAGCCGGGCCGGAGGGAGGCAAGCGGAGGGGACGACACCGGATGATGTGACGCGCGAACTTTCCGGCCCGGCTCGGGGTTTGTTCGCCGAATGCGGACAGGGAAAAGCATGTTCGGGCGGGTTCAGCACAGGTTCGGTGGGTTCGTGCGATGGCCGGCGGTCCTGGCTGCGGCGCTGCCGCTGCTGTTGCCGGCCGGGCCGGCGGGGGCGGCTGCCCTCACGGCCGGGCAGGTGAACGAGGCGGCCTTCAAGGAGGGCGCGAGCGCGCAGGAGGGCGTCGATCCGGCCGTGCTGCGGGCGCAGATCCTTCTCGACCGCCTGCGGTTCTCGCCCGGCTCGATCGACGGCAGGCGGGGCGAGAATTTTTCCAAGGCGCTGGACGCCTTTGCCACCGCGAACGGACTGAAGCCCGCGGGAGACCTGACGGGTGAGATCTGGGACCTGCTCGTCGCGACTTGGGCAGAGCCGGTTCTCGTCACGCGAAGGATCGGCAAGGACGACGTGAAAGGGCCTTTCCTCGACAAGATCCCGAAGGATTACGAGGACATGGCCGAGCTGAAGACGCTCGCATACACGTCGCCCGAGGAGGCGCTTGGGGAGCAGTTCCACGTCTCGCCGGCGCTGCTCAAGGCGCTAAACCCGAAGGCGAAATTCGAGGCCGGGGAGGAGATCACCGTCCCGGCCGCCCGGCCCGACCCGAAGCCGGCCCAGATCACCAACCGGAACGTCGCGGAGACGGGGGGCGGCAACGCGCCCGTCACCCGGATCGAGGTCGACAAGACCCGCAAGGCGCTGCGCGCCTTCGACAAGGACGGCAGGCTCCTCGCCACCTATCCGGCCTCGGTCGGGTCGGAGGAGAAGCCTGCGCCCTCGGGCCGGTTCGAGATCAAGGCGATCGCCCGCAATCCGACCTACACCTACAACCCGGATTACGGGTTCAAGGGCCAGAAGGCGAAGGGGAAGGTCGAGATCGCGGCCGGGCCCAACAACCCGGTCGGAGCCGTGTGGCTCGACCTCACGGCCGAGAGCTACGGCATCCACGGCACCCCGGAGCCCGAGCGGGTCGGCAAGACCGCCTCGCATGGCTGCATCCGCCTCACGAACTGGGACGTGAAGGACCTCGCCAGCATGGTAGGCAAGGGAACGGTGGTCGAGTTCGTGGAGTAGAGCCCGGACGCTCCCTCGGCGAAACAGGTCTGGATCCCGGCTTGTGCCGGGATGAGCGGTGGTCAGGTCGGCCGCGCGTTCATGGTCAGGAGCTCGTAGCGGGCGACCGTCTCGCCGGCCTGGTTGAAGACCTCGGCGTCCCAGCGCACCTCGCCGTATTCGGGCTGGCGCGCGGCGTTCTTCGCCTTGACCGTGAGCCGCACCCGGATGGCGTCGCCCGGCGAGACCGGCTTCAGGAAGCGCAGGTTGTCGAGGCCGTAATTCGCCAGCACCGGCCCGGGCGGCGGATCGACGAAGAGCCCGGCCGCGAAGGACAGGATCAGATATCCGTGCGCCACGCGGCCCGGGAAGAACGGGTTCGCGGCCGCGGCCTCCTCGTCCATATGCGCGTAGAAGGTGTCGCCCGTGAAATGGGCGAAGTGCTCGATGTCCTCCAGCGAGATCGTCCGGCTCGCGGTCTCGATCGTGTCGCCGATCCGGAGCTGGTTGTAGTCGAGCCGGAACGGGTGCTGTTCCGTCGCCGGCGCCGGGGCGCCTTTGATCCAGGACTGCGTGAGCGCGGCGAGCTGCTTCGGCGAACCCTGGATGGCCGTACGCTGCATGTAGTGGAACACCCCGCGCAGGCCGCCGAGCTCCTCGCCGCCGCCGGCCCGCCCAGGCCCGCCATGGACCAGGCCGGGCAGCGGCGAGCCGTGCCCGGTCGATTCCCGCCCGCAATCCCGATCCAGGATGAGGATCCGGCCATGGAAGGCCGCGATCCCGAGCGCGACTTTCGCCGCCACTTCGGGGTCGAAGGTATAGAGGGAGGCGACGAGGCTGCCTTCGCCGCGCGCGACGAGCTCGATCGCCTGCTCCGTGCCGTCATAGGGCATCACGGTGGCCACGGGCCCGAAGGCTTCGACCGAGTGCACCGCCTTCGCCTCGGCGGGATGGTCGCAGCGCAGCAGCACCGGCTGCATGAAGGCGCCGCCCTCGAGGCCGGGCGGCTCCGCATCCGGATCGCCCGAGACGATCTCGGCCTCCCGGGAGAGCTCGCGAATGGCGGCCCGCACCGCGTCCCGCTGCGCGCGGCTGACGAGCGCTCCCATGCGGGTGTCTGCGTCGTCCGGCCGGCCGACCTTGATGCCGGCGAGCGCGGTTCCGAGTGCCTGGACGACATCGCCCGCGACCGCGCGCGGGACGAAAGCGCGGCGGATGGCGGTGCATTTCTGGCCCGACTTCACGGTCATCTCGCGCACGACCTCCTTGACGAAGAGGTCGAATTCCGGCGTGCCGGGCGCTGCGTCCGGCCCCAGGATGGCGGCGTTGAGCGAGTCGCGCTCGGCGATGTAGCGGACGGCGTTGCGGCCGAGCGCCGGGTGGTTGCGGAGCTTCTCCGATGTCTCCAGCGAGCCGGTGAACGACACCACGTCCTGGCCGGTCAGGTGGTCGAGAAGGTCGCCCACTCCTCCGCAGATCAGCTGCAATGCGCCCTTCGGCAGCAGGCCGGATTCGACCATCAGCCGGACCAGGGCCTCCGTCACGTAGGCGGTTGCCGTGGCGGGCTTGGTGATCACCGGCATGCCGGCCAGGAACGCCGGCGCGAACTTCTCCAGCGGCCCCCAGCAGGGGAAGTTGAAGGCGTTGATGTGGATCGCGACCCCGTTCAGAGGCGTGAGGATGTGCGTCGCCACGAAGCCGCCGGACTTCGACAAGGTCTCCACGCCACCCTCGACCACGAAGCGCTCCGAGGGAAGCTCCCGCCGTCCCCGTGACGCATAGGCGAAGAGGGTCCCGATCCCGCCATCCACGTCGAAGGCGTTGTCGCGCGTCGTCGCGCCCGTGTCGGCCGAGAGCCGATAGAGGACGTCCTTGCGCTCGTTCAGGTATCCCGCGAGCGCACGCAACCGGTCGGCGCGCTCATGGAAGGTCATCGCTCGGAGCGCAGGCCCGCCGACCTCGCGGGCGTGTCGCACCATGGCGCCGAAATCCAGGCCGTCGCTCGAGCTGGTCGCGACCACATGGCCGTCGATCGCGCTCGGGATCTCGACGGCCCGGCCGGAATGCGGGACCCACCGGTCCAGGGCATAGTTCTCGAGCGCGATCGCCATTCCGTCCTCCCGTTCCGTTGCGGCCGCTCAGGCGGCATTGCGTGGCTTGTCGCACCGGCCGCGGGCCGGCGCCAGGGGAGGGATGCGACACCGGCGCCCGAGAGCCAGGAAGGCAGGCGCCAGCGACATCCTTGCAGAGCCGAAACCGCCGCAAAGGAGAGCAAAGGTCGTACCGGCCACTCGCGCGATCGGCAGGCCACCGAGATCAACGCCCTGAAGCTCCCGGCCCCGCCGCTCCATCAGAATGCAAAGGGAGGAGTATTCGTCACATGTCGCACCGCGGCGGCAGAGATGGTCGGCAAGGGGAACAGCCGTTGTGACGGTGTGTTGAACAGCATGTGCCAGGGTCAGGCTGGTCGGGAACTGGCCAGTCCACAATGGAAAGCGCCGGCCATTCCGCCCATTTCAAGGATCGCCTTGCTGCGATTTCCGGAGGGGGCTTTCGAATGCCTCCGGAATGCTAGAGCGTTTCTCTGTGGGAGCATGGGCCGTCGCAGGTCGAAGCGAAGGACACTCCCATGCTCCAGGCCCTGCCGAACAGGATCGCCGTCTCGCTCGTGGCGCTCTGCGCCGCCCTCCAGGCGGGAATCCAGCCCGCATCAGCATGCTCCCGCTTCGTCTTCCTCGGAGATGACGGCAAGATCTTCACGGCGCGATCGATGGATTGGAAGCAGCGGATGGACACGGATCTGTTCATCCTGCCCCGCGGCATGGCGCGCAACGGCGAGGTCGGTCCGAACTCTCTCCGGTGGACGGCAAGATACGGATCTCTCGTCGCGACCGCCTTCGACAACTCGACCTCTGACGGCGTGAACGAGGCGGGTCTTGCGGCCAATGTCCTCTGGCTCGACGAGTCGAAATACCCGGCCTTCGATGGCAGAGGTGCCCCAGGGCTGGCCGTCTCGGTCTGGCCGCAATATGCGCTCGACAATTTTGCGACCGTCGCCGAAGCGGTCGCCGCGTTCGAGAAGCAGCCCTTCACACTCGTCACGAGCGTGATACCGGGAACCCAGCTCACGGCGACCGTGCACCTGTCCTTGTCGGATTCGAGCGGCGACAGCGCGATCATCGAGTACATCGAGGGAAAGCAGGTCATCCACCACGGCCGCCAATACCAAGTGATGACGAACTCGCCGACCTACGACCAGCAACTCGCGCTGGCGTCCTACTGGACCCAGATCGGGGGCACGGTGATGATGCCCGGCACCAGCCGCCCCTCGGACCGCTTCGCGCGCGCGTCGTTCTACGTCAAAGCGATTCCGAAAGACGGCGATCCCGACCGGCTATTGGCCAGCGTCTACGGCATCATCCGCAATCTTTCCGTGCCGCTTGGCGTTGCGACGCCGGGGCAGCCGGAGATCTCATCCACCCGCTGGCGCACCGTCTACGATCACAAGCGCCGGCTCTACTTCTTCGAGTCGGCGATGTCGCCGAACACGTTCTGGACCGATCTCAACCAGATCGACTTCTCTAAAGAAACCGGGAAAGTGATGAAGCTCGACCTGGGTGTCGATGAAGCGAATGTATTCGCCGGGGATGCGACACGACAGTATCGGGAGGCAGAGCCTTTCCGATTTGCTGGACTGTCGCCCTGAAGCGCGAACCCCATGAAGCGCACGAACCTGGCCGCGTTTGGTTCACGGCTCGTCTCGTTCGCCGCGTAGGTGGTGCCCGCGAAGCGCGTTCAGTTGCCGAAGGCGACCAGCGCAGGTGCGCCGCGCCGCGCCGCCGCCAGCGTGACCTCGCAGAAGCCGGCTCCCCGGCCGACGACCTCGCCATCGTGGCACCAGGGCCGCTTCGCCTCCGTGTTCGTCGAGGCGGCATCGGCCGATGCCGAGTAGATCTTCGGCGCGTCCGTGTCCCCGTCCCTGGGGGGGCGGGGCGGGAGCGGAAGCAGATATGGCCCCTGCGGCCGCGTGGCTCCCCGGGTGGGTCGGCTCGTGCCGACTGGAACCACGACCCCGACGCCCACACCTACGCTCGGGCCCGACCTGGCCTGGGGAGTCTTGGCTTGAGGAGTCTTGGCCTGGGGAGCCGAGTACGAGCCGCGTCCGCCCTTGAAGGCGCCGCCACCGCGGGCGCGCGCTTCGGCGTCGCCGACAACCGAGCAGGCAAAGCCGATCCCGACAAGAACCAATGCAACGCGCATGCGAGGCCCCCAAATCGATCCGTCCGCCCGGAGAATGCGCGAGGTCTTTCAACAATCCTGGCGTGCATTCGCTAAAATTCGATCGGACAGGCGGAGCATGCGCCCGCCTTGCCGTTGACCCGCCCGAGCGCGGGCACCTAAGAGTTGGGGATGCGCAGCGGGTGCAGGGGGCGAACCGGGCGCGCCATCATCGGCGCGATCGCGCTCTATGTCCTCCTGCTGCAGGCCTTCCTGGGCTTCGCGACGCCGTCGCTGGCCCTCGGTCCCGACGGCATCCTCTGCACCGAGCATGGGCCGGCATCGCCGGACGGCAAGCCGGGGCCGCATAACGGTCATCAATGCTGCCTGCCCGTTCAGGAGGCTTCCTTCGTGCCTCCGCCCGAGGTTGCGACGGATGCCGTCTGGCCCCTGCCGACGGCCCGGATTCTGGTCTGGCGCCCAGAATCCGACCTCCTCACCACCGGGCCGCCTGACCGCGCGCATCAGCCCCGGGGTCCGCCGCTCGTCTGACGACATCGCTCTCCGCCGATCCGTCAGACGAGGTTTCCATGTTGCCTGAATTCTCTCGCGGCGCGCTCTGCGTGGCCGCCCTGTCATGTGCGCTTGCCCCCGCGCCCGTCTTCGCCCAGGCCGAGACGGCCCTGCCCGAGATCACGGTCCAGGGTGCCGGTGTGCCGAACGGTTCGCTCACGGTGCCGAGCGTCGAAGCCCAGCGCGCCCAGCTCGAGTCGATCGTCGGCTCGGTCGAGTTCATCGACGCGCGAAGCTTCGAGAACCGCTACACCAACAACATCACGGACGTGGTGAAGGACACGCCGGGCGTCTACGCGCAGACGCGCTACGGCCAGGAGGTCCGCTTCTCGATCCGCGGCTCGGGCCTCGCCCGCGGCTTCCATGCCCGTGGCGTCGAGATCCTGCAGGACGGGATCCCGTTCAATTCCGCCGACGGCTCGGGCGACTACTACCAGATCGACCCGCTCGCGCTGCGCTCGGCCGAAATCTACAAGGGCGGCAACGCGCTTCTCTTCGGCTCGTCGGTGCTCGGCGGTGCCGTCAATTTCGTGACGCCGACGGCCTTCACGGCCCTGGCGCCGGCGTTCGTGCGCATCGAAGGCGGCTCCTTCGGGGCCTTCCGGGCCAACGCGCAGTTCTCCGGCATATCGGGGGATGCCGACGCGCTCCTCAACGTCACGCAATCCCACCAGGACGGGTTCCGGCAGCACCAGAACCAGGACTACACGCAGATCAACGCCAATCTCGGCTACCGCTTCGCGCCGGGGATCGAGACGCGCTTCTATCTCGGCATCTACGAGACGCGGCAGAAGCTTCCCGGAACGCTGAGCCTCACGGATGCGCTGAACTTCCCGACGCGCGCCAGCCTCGCGGCCATCACCGGGAACCAGGCGCGGAACGTCTCGACCCAGCGGCTCGCGAACCGAACCACCTTCGAGCTCGATATCGGCAAGCTCGACCTCGATACCTGGCTGCTCCACAAGAGCCTCTACCACCCGATCTTCCTGGTGATCGACCAGGACGGATGGACCTACGGGATCGCGCCGCATTGGGGCGGCACCTTCGATATCGGCGGGTATCGCAACGACCTGGTTGTCGGAGCGCGCTATTTCGGCGGCACGAACTCCGCGCTGCAATTCGTGAATATCGGCGGCAACCGCGGCGCCCGGACCGCTGATGCCCGCCAGATCGCGAACAATTACCAGGCCTTCATCGACAACAAGTTCTGGCTCACCCCGGAACTCGCCCTGATGGCAGGGGCAAAGCTCTTCCGCGACGAGCGCGATTTCGAGAACCGGTTCACGTCCCCCGTCCGCACCGCGAGCCGCACGTATGACGGGTTCAGCCCGAAAGTCGGGGTGCTCTGGCAACCGGCCCCGACGGTCCAGGTGTTCGCGGACCTGACGAAGTCGCGCGACGTTCCGGATTTTTCCGATCTCGCGCAATCGAACCTGAACGGCCTGACCTTCGTGCCGCTGCAGCAGCAGCGCGCCTGGACGGGCGAGGTCGGCACCCGAGGGTCTTGGGATCGGTTCCGCTGGGACCTGACCTTCTACCGGTCGGCAGTCCGGGACGAACTGATCAACTACAGCACCAACGCCGCCCTCGGCATCCCGGCCGCGACCTTCAATGCCGACAGGACCGTGCATCAGGGCATCGAGTTCGGCGGCGCGGTCGACCTCGTGCGCGACGTCTCGGGGCCGGGCGCCGGCGACACGGTCACGCTCGCCCAGGTCTGGACCTGGAACGACTTCCGCTTCGTCGGCGACCGCGTCTACGGCAACAATCGTCTCGCCGCGATTCCCGAGCACGTCCTGCGCACGACGCTGTCCTATACGCGGCCGGACGGGTTCTTCTTCACCCCCTCGGTGGATTGGGTGCCGCAGGGAGCCTTCGCCGACTTCGCCAATACGCTGCGCACCCCGGGCTACGCGCTCTTCGGCATCCGGACGGGCACGAACCTGCCGAACGGCGTGACGATCTTCGTCGATGCGCGCAACCTGACGAACGAGCGCTACATCAGCGATTTCGGCGCGATCACCGACGCCCGCCTCGTTTCGACCGCCATCTTCTATCCGGGGGAGGGGCGCAGCGTGTACGCGGGAATGCGCTACGCCTTCTAGCAGCCCGCTGCCGTGCTGCCGGACGGCTTGTTGCAGGGGCGGAACACGGCTACCCCGGGCGGCAGAGATTGCCCGGGAGGAGACGGTGGAAACGCCTGTTTTGGTCGAAACGCGGGAGGGCTGGCGCAAGCTCACCCTGAACCGGCCCGAGAAGCTGAATTCCTTTACGGTCGAGCTCCACCGGGCGCTCGCCTCCGCCCTCGACGAGGCGGCAGCGGACGAGACCTGCCGGGCGGTGCTGCTGACCGGGGCAGGGCGCGGCTTCTGCGCAGGTCAGGACCTCGAGGCCGTGTCGAGCGATGCGGCCGGCGTCGGCAACCTCCTGGCGGATTTCTACAACCCGCTGGTCCGGAAAATCCGCTCGCTGCCGAAGCCGATCGTGTGCGCCGTCAACGGCGTCGCGGCAGGCGCGGGAGCGAATGTGGCCTTCGCGTGCGACATCGTCCTCGCCGCCAAACGGGCGAGGTTCATCCAGGCTTTCGCGAAGATCGCGCTGGTGCCGGATTCCGGCGGGACCTGGTTCCTGCCGCGGCTCGTCGGCGAGGCGCGCGCCCGCGCCCTGGCTCTGACGGGCGAGGCGGTCTCGGCCGAGCAGGCCGAAAGCTGGGGCATGATCTGGCGCGCGGTCGGGGACGAGGCCCTCATGGACGAGGCCGAGAAGCTCGTCGCGCATCTGGCGACGCAGCCGACGGCGGCGCTCGGCCTGATCAAGCGGGCGCTCGAGGCATCCGCCGACAACTCGCTCGACGTACAGCTCGACCTCGAGGCCGAACTGCAGAAGCAGGCCAGTTTGCTGCCGGACCACGCCGAAGGCGTCGCCGCCTTCGTGGAGAAGCGTCCGGCCCGGTTCACGGGGCGCAAAGCATGAGCGAGGACGAAGTGGAGAACGGGCCGGATCTCGACGCGATCGCGCGCGCATCGGCCGACGCCATGTGGGCGAAGGATCCGGCGAGCGCCGGGCTCGGCATGCATCTGCTCGACATCGGACCGGGCTATGCCCTGATGACGATGGAGATCACGGCCGCCATGACGAACGGCCACGACACGGCGCATGGCGGCTTCATCTTCAGCCTTGCCGATTCCGCCTTCGCGTTCGCGTGCAACAGCCATGGCGACAGGGCCGTGGCGCAGCATTGCGCGATCACGTTCATTCGCCCGGGCAAGCTTGGCGATAGACTTGTCGCCGCCGCGCATGAAGTATCCCGGACCGGCCGGTCCGGCATCTACGATGTCCAGGTCTCCGTTTCCGACGAGGTCATCGCCGAGTTCCGCGGCCATTCGCGAACGGTCGGAGGCAGCTGGGTCGAGTAGTCTCGAATTCTGCGCCCGTTTTGATGACGGAACTATCTCCGCCCCGCCGACTTGCCGAAGGTAACCTTCTACGGAGGCAGCGGATGAAGAGACTTTTCTTTGCGACTGCGGCGCTGTCGCTCGCGGCGGCGGCCCCTGCTTGGGCTCAGTCGGGCTACCCGGGCGGCCCGATGGGCTACCAGGGCGAGCCGATGAGCAACCAGTCGTGCGTGATGAACGGCCAATTCGTTCCTTGCCCTCCCGGGGGAGGCGTGCGGCCTGAATCCATGCCGCCGAATCCCTTCATGGTCCCGGGCATGGCCGTCGGCGGAGCCGTGGGTGCCGTCGGGGGCGCTGTCGTTGGGGCCGGGCGCGGAATGGCGGCCGGCGCCGAGGCGATGGATCCCAACGCCGAGCGCCGCATGACGGCGCGCGAGCGGCGCGAGTATCAGCGCATGATGCGCCGCCAGCAGCAGAATATGTGATCGGTTGCCGGGCGGCTTCGGCCGCCCGGCGCCTTCCTCAGGCGCGCAGGCGCTTGTCGACGACCCGCTTCGCCTTGCCCATCGAGCGCTCGAGCGTACCCGGCGGCTGGATCGATACCCGCGCCGTGATGCCGATCGTGCCCTTGATTTGGGTCGCGAGCTTCTCCGCGTGATAGTCGAGCGACGCGGGGTCCCAGGAATTGTGCCGGGCCTCGGCGAGGATCGTCATCTCGTCCATCCGGCCCTGCCGCGTCAGCTCGATCAGGAAATGCCCGCCGCACCATTCGCAGGCGAGCAGCGCCTCCTCGATCTGCGTCGGAAAGACGTTGACGCCGCGCAGGATGATCATGTCGTCCGAGCGGCCGGTGACCTTCTCCATCCGGCGCATGGAGGCGCGCGCCGTCCCCGGCAGCAGCCGCGTCAGGTCGCGCGTCCGGTAGCGGATGATCGGGAACGCCTCCTTGGTGAGCGAGGTGAAGACGAGCTCGCCGAGCTCGCCGTCCGGCAGGACCTCGCCCGTCGCGGGATCGATGATCTCCGGATAGAAATGGTCCTCCCAGATGTGGAGGCCGTCCTTCGTCTCCACGCTCTCCTGGCTGACGCCCGGCCCGATCACCTCCGACAGGCCGTAGATGTCGACCGCATCCATGCCGAACGCGTCCTCGATCTCGGCCCGCATGGCGTTCGTCCAGGGCTCCGCCCCGAAGATGCCGACCTTCAGCGAACAGTCGCGCGGATCGACGTTCTGGCGGCGGAATTCGTCCAGGATCGCCAGCATGTAGCTCGGCGTGACCGTGATCACGTCCGGCCGGAAATCCGTGATCAGCTGGACCTGGCGCTCCGTCATGCCGCCCGAGATCGGCACGACCGTGAGGCCCAGCTTCTCCGCCCCCTGGTGGATGCCGAGCCCGCCTGTGAAGAGCCCGTAGCCATAGGCGTTGTGGATGAGCTCGCCCGGGCGGGCGCCGGCGAGCCGGAGCGAGCGCGCCATCACCTCCGCCCAGACCTCGAGGTCGCCCCGCGTATAGCCGACGACGATCGGCTTGCCGGTCGTGCCCGAGGAGGCGTGCAGCCGGAGCAGCTTTTCGCGGGGCTCGGCGAAGAGGCCGAACGGGTAGTTGTCGCGAAGGTCCGTCTTCACCAGGAAGGGGAACTTCGAGAGGTCCGACAGCTCCTTGAGGTCGGACGGATGCACGCCCGCCCTGTCGAAGCCGGACCGGTAATGCGGGACCTTCTCGTAGGCGCGGGAGAGCGTCGTCCGGAGCCGGTCCGTCTGCACCGCCCGCAACTCGTCGCGGCTCATCCGCTCGGCCGGATCGAGTTCCGCTTCGCCCACCAGATTCAGGGCCGGTTGTCCCAGCGCCATCGTGTTTCCTCCCCTTGTCATCGCCGGGCTTGTCCCGGCAATCCCGATCGTTCTCGGGCTAGCGCTTCCTGATCGGGGTGGCCGGGACAAGCCCGGCCATGACCCCGGATGCTCACATCTGATCGTAGTCGATCACCACCCGGTCCGTCTTCGGGTGGGACTGGCAGGTCAGCACGAAGCCGGCCTCCGTCTCCCAGGGCTCGAGCGAGTAGTTGAGGTCCATCGTGACCTCGCCGTCCACGACCTTGGCCCGGCAGGTGGAGCACATGCCGCCCTTGCAGGCGTAGGGCAGGTCCATCCCGGCCCGGAGGGCCGCGTCCAGGATTGCCTCGCCGGCGTGGACGGGCACGTCGCGGCGCTTGCCGTCCACGATCAGGGAGGCCGTACGGGACGGCGCATCCTCTGCCGGGGCGGGCGGCTTCGGCCGCGCCTTGCCGCCGAACTCCGACACGAAGCGCTCGACATGGATGCGCTCGGGCGGCAGCCCGAGTTCCGCGCAAGCGGCCTCGACCGCCTCGCTCATCCCCAGCGGGCCGCAGATGAAGACGTGGTCGACCGCGCTGGCCGGCACGATGCGGGTCAGCAGGAGCCTGGTCTTGTCCGCATCGAGCCTGCCGTTGAGGACCGCGATGTCCTGCTCCTCCTGGCTGAGGACGTGGAAGACCGAGAGGCGGCCGAGATAGCGATCCTTCAGCTCCTCCAGGGCCGTCCGGAACAGCATGTCGGCCATCGACCGGTTGCCGTAGAACAGGAAGAAGCGGCTCCCGGGCTCGCGCGCCAGCACGCCCCGGACGATCGACAGGATCGGCGTGATGCCGGACCCGGCCGCGAAACCCGCATAGGTCCGCCCCTCGCTCGCCGGCCCGATCTGGCCGAAGCGGCCGGTCGGCGTCATCACGTCGATGACGTGCCCGGTTTGCAGCGCCTCGTTGGCGAAGCTCGAGAAGACCCCGCTCTCGACCCGCTTCACGCCGATCCGCAACTCGCCCTCGTCCGGGCCCGAGCAGATCGAATAGGAGCGCCGGACCTCCTCGCCGTCGAGCCTCGTGCGCAGCGTCAGGTACTGGCCGGGCTCATAGGCGTAATCCGCCGCGAGCTCCGCCGGGATGTCGAACGCGATCGACACCGCATCCGGCGTCTCGCGCCGCACGTCCCGGATCGTGAGCGGGTGGAAGCGGGGCGGGATCATGGCCGCGATCCTCCCTCGCGAAGCGGGGGAGGGGGACCGCCCGAAGGGCGGTGG
>JAFAEL010000112.1 GCA_023423995.1 Pseudomonadota bacterium
GGGTGGCGGCCGGAGGGCGCTTTGGTCGCGGTGGCGATCTTCGTGCTCGGCGGCTCGGCTTCGGCCAGGCTGCAACATACGGGCATGATCTTCGGCTACGGGATCTTCCCGCTCGCACTGCTTCTGCTCGAGGAAGCGCTCGATCGCCGCTCCTATCTCCTGGCATGCGCGTTTGCCGCCGTCGCAAGCGTCATGGTGGTGGGACGCGACCAGGTAGCGTTCCTGACCGGCCTGATGCTCGTCGGCGTCGTCGTACACCAGACGGTCCTCTCCGGCGGCGCGCTCGCGTATCTGCGCTCCCGGGCGGCTATCCTTCTCGCCGCGGGACTCGTCGGTGCGGCGCTTCTCGCCGTGCCGGTGGTGCTGACGATGCAGCTCCTGGCAACCTCGACGCGCCCGTCCTTCGGCTTCGGCGTCGCGGCTATGGGTTCGCTTCCGCCGGAGAGCCTGGCGACCATCCTGTTCGCCAACGTCTTCGGCTCGCTGCGCTGGACCTATGATTACTGGGGCCCGGACTGGCATTCCCTCGTCGAGGGGACCTGGACGGACCGCGCGACCAACTACCTGTTCGCCGGAACGGTCCCTGCCGTCCTGCTACTCTGGCATGGCCTCGCCGGTGGGCGCCTTCTCGCGCGCGAGTTCCGCTTCTTTCTCATCGTGGGGATTGCGGCGATCCTTTACGCGCTCGGCCGCTACACGCCCGTCTTCTCTTTCATTTTCGACAACCTGCCCGGGATTGCCCTCTACCGCCGGCCCGCCGATGCGACCTTCCTGATCAACATCGCACTGGCATTCGCCGGCGGTTACCTGGTTCATCGCTTCTTCCAGGAGGGCAATCCGCGTTTCGCCGAAATGCGGCGATCGCCTCGGGCCGCGATCCTGGTGGCCTGCGCCATCGCTATCGTTGCGGGCTCGATCCTGTCCGGACTGACCTTTGCGCTACGGGCAAACCAAGGCGCGGCGGCGGCGACGGAGATCGCGATCGCGATCGCCCTCTCGGGAGGTTTGGTCGTCCTGCTCCTGCGCAGCGACGTCGATCGACGCTGGCGGGCCATGGCGGCTATAGCGATCGCGGCCTTCACGGGCGGCGAGTTGATCTGGCGCAACGCCGCCTCGGCGCTCAATGCGGAGCCGGCCGAGCGATATGCCGTCTTCCGGGACCTGCCGGCCGACCAACTGAGGGGTCTTCAGGTGCTCAAGCAGGCGCTGGCCGAGAGGCATGCTCGCGGGGAGCGCCCGCGGGTCGAGATTCTTGGCCTGGGTGGCGCATGGCAGAACGCCTCGATGGTTCTCGGGCTCGAGGACACCATCGGCTACAATCCCCTGCGGCTAGCCGATTATGAACGCGCGATCGGCCCCGGGGAGAACGCGGCCGACCCGAACCTGCGGCAGTTCCCGGGCACGTTCCGCGGCTATCGGTGCCGTCTGGCAAGCCTGCTCGGCCTCGAATATCTCGTCCTCGACCGCCCCGTGGAGCGCCTGCCGCGCCACTTCCCACGCCTGACCGGAGCGCGCCTCCTCTACGGCTCGGGCACGATGTGGGTGTACCAGCTCGCTTCGAGCGCGCCTCGCGCTTATCTGGCGACGCATCTCGTGCCCGTCGATTCCGAGAAGGTTCTCGAAGACGAGGAATTGCCGGAGTTCGACAGGCGCTCGGCGGCCCTGCTGGAGGCGGACCAGGCCGCCGAACTGCACGGCGATTACGGCACTCGGGATACCGCCGCCGAACCGGATCCCGCGAACGGGTCTGTCCGCATTACGGGATACCGCCGCAATGAGGTCTCACTCGAGGTGGATACCGACCGCAACAGCGTGGTGATCCTTCACGACATCTACTATCCCGGCTGGGAGGTAACGGTGGACGGAAAACCCGCGACGATGTTGCGGGCCAATCTGCTGTTCCGCGGTGTCGAGGTTCCGCCCGGGCATCACAGGATCGAGTTCCGCTTCCGCCCGCTTTCGGTCGCGAACCTCGTTTCGGCGGCGAGCGGGTTGATCGAGAGCGAGGACGGCGAGGCGGAGACGCTGACCCGCTGAGGCGATGAGGATGACCTTGAGGCGGTTTGGGATTGCGGCGGCACTGCTGAGCCTTGTCGGCCAGTCTGCCCATGCCCAGACCGCGCCGGCTGTCGGTCCGGGCGCGGTTTCGCCTCCCGCGGCCGCCGCACCCCAGTTCCAGGCGACTCCAGGATCGGGCCTCAACTTCCCCGCGCCACCGCCGGTGCCAATGCCCGCGATGGTGCCGGATTCAGCCAGCCTGTCGCTCAGCGCCGTATTCACGGCCGACCAGCGCCCCATCCGCTCTGGACTCGTCTGGCGTATTTTCGCCGAAAGCGGTGTGGAAGGCCGTCCCAGGCTCGTCGCGAAGTCAACGGCAGCTGCGCCGGTGATCTCGCTCGCCCCCGGCACCTACACGGTGCATGCGGCCTATGGGTTCGCGAGCGCTTCCCGGCGCGTAACGCTGTCGGGCGGCGGCTCGTCGGAGCGTCTGGCCATCAATGGCGGCGCACTCAAGCTATCGGGCGCGATCGGTGATCTGCCCATCAGCCCCAACCGGCTGACCTTCTCGATCTTCCTGCCGGTCGGGAACGACAGCGAAGGGCGGACGGTGATGTCCAACGTCAAGGCGGGAGACGTGATCCGGCTGCCGGAAGGCAACTACCACATCGTGTCCACCTACGGTGAGTCGAACGCGATCATGCGGGTTGATCTGAAGGTCGATCCGGGCCGGCTGACGGAGGCGACGGTCAACCATCGCGCGGCGACCGTGACCCTGAAGCTCGTGGCAGCGCCGGGCGGCGAAGCCTTCGCGGGTACCGCGTTCAGCGTGCTGACGCCGGGCGGCGACGTCATCCGTGAGGCGATCGGGGCGTTCCCGACCGTCACCCTGGCCGAAGGCGAGTACACGGTGATCGCCCGGCATGACGGGCGCGTCTATACGCGCGAGTTCAAGGTCGAGAGCGGCCTCGACCGCGACATCGAGGTGTTCGCGAAGGATTCCTGACCTCAGGTCCGGGCAGGAGGTTCGGAGTTCGTCCCGCGCCACCGCCCGTATCGCCACGGCAGGTACCAGGCGGCCCGTTGCGGGAGTTCCTCGCATACGAAGTCGAGGCCCGAGGTGCCCCCGGGGCCGCAGCGGCATATGCGGGCCGCGGCCATCCAGGCGCCCGGCCACACCCCATGCCGCCCGACCGCCTCGGCCGCATATTCGGAGCAGCTTGGCAGATGGCGGCAGGCGCGACCCGCGATCGCCGAGAACGTCAGCTGGTAGGCCCGGATCATACCCGTCGCGAGGAGCCGGCCGGTGCGGCCCGCCGCCGCGCCTGCGCTCACTCGGCCGCCTCCCGAGGTGCGTTGCGCCGTCCTTCGGCCTGATCGAGCGCCTCGACGACGGCATCGAACGTCAACATGGTCGAGGCATGCCGCGCCTTGTAGTCGCGCACCGGCTCGAGCGCAGCGAGATCCGCCCAACGCCCCGTCGGGGCGGGCCCGCTCTCCTTCAGCATCCGGCGCATCGTCTCCCGCAGTTCGCGGAGTTCGTCGTGCGTCGCCCCCACGACGTGGCGCGCCATGATCGACGACGACGCCTGGCCGAGGGCGCACGCCTTCACGTCATGTGCGAAGTCGGTGACGACCTCGCCATCCGTCTTGAGGTCGACCGTGACGGTCGAGCCGCAAAGCTTGGAGTGCGCCCGGGCCGTCCCGTCGGGATCCGCAAGCCGGCCAAGCCTCGGAATATCCGCAGCTAGCTCGAGTATGCGCTGGTTATAGATGTCGCTCAGCATGCCCCGATGGCTCTCGTGGCCGTTTCGCCTCGAAGAAGCATATAGGAACCTGCAAGCTCCGTCGCGAGGCGGAGGCGGAGAGGACGGAACCGGTGCAGTTCGCGACAGCCAACAGCAAGCAGGAACTCGAGGAGGATCTGCGCTTCTCGCCACGCTTCGGCGCCGACGGGCTTCTCACCTGCGTGGCGACGGACGTGCTGACGGGCGATCTCCTCATGGTGGCACACATGAATCGCGAAGCGCTCGCCCGAACCATCGAGACGGGCGAGGCCTGGTACTGGTCACGCTCCCGCAGCGAGCTCTGGCATAAGGGCGCGACAAGCGGCCAGATCCAGACAATCGAGGAGATGCGGATCGACTGCGACCAGGACGCAATCTGGATCAAGGTCCGCGTCGGGGGCGACGGTGGAGCCTGTCACACGGGACGCCGAAGCTGCTTCTACCGGCGGCTCGGCGGTGCCGCGAAGGACGGCAGCATAGCTCTCGAATGGGTTGAGAAGGAGTAGGGCCGTTCGGCAGGACGTCGATCGTTCACGGCGTTTTCACTGGCCGGCTGGCACGGTAGCGGGAACAGGCACGGAGCCTCGACATGCTGTTCGATGGACTCGCCCGCCGGGCACTCAGCCTCGGCAGCGAGGGTACGGCGAATGGATCGCAGGAGAAGTCGCCGCCATCGACGCGGCTGAAGATCGGCTTCGCGCTCGGCGGAGGAGCGGCGCGGGGCTGGGCGCATATCGGCGTGCTGCAGGTCTTCGAAGCGGCGGGCATAAGGCCCACGATGATTGCAGGCTGCTCGATCGGTGCCGTCGTGGGCGGCTGCTACGCGGCCGGGAAGCTCGAGAACATCGAGGTTTTCGCGCGCTCGCTGACCAAGCGTCGGGTCATGGGGCTCCTCGACTTCCATCTGACGGGGTCGGGCCTCATCGCGGGCGGGCGTCTGCAGAAGCTTCTCGAGATGGATCTGGGCGACCTGCGGCTCGAGCACTTGCCCATCCGGTTCGCCACGGTTGCCACCGAGCTCGTGACCGGCCACGAGATCTGGCTGACGCGCGGCGCGCTGGTCGATGCCCTGCGGGCATCCTATGCACTGCCGGGCGTGTTCGATCCCGTTCGCCTCGGCGGACGATGGCTGATCGACGGGGCGCTCGTGAACCCCGTTCCC
Organism: Pseudomonadota bacterium; assembly: GCA_023423995.1. Classification (GTDB taxonomy): domain Bacteria; phylum Pseudomonadota; class Alphaproteobacteria; order Rhizobiales; family Beijerinckiaceae; genus Enterovirga. Next base: position 4,948 of record JAFAEL010000112.1, read on the forward strand.
GTGACGGTGGCTCGCGCCTTCGGGGCAGATGTCGTCATCTGCGTCAACCTGAACAACGACATCCGCCTTCGCGGCGCCGTGATCCATGATCATGGCGAGGTAGAGGACGAACCGGCCCCGCTGGACGAACCCGCCGGCGAACCACCGCGAACTGGCCTGTTCTCGAGTTGGCTGGACAATCCCGGGCGACGGCGTGGGCGACGTTCTGCACCCGGCATGGCCAGCGTCATGATCGACGCCTTCAACATCACGCAGGACCGCATTTCGCGTTCGCGACTGGCGGGCGATCCGCCTGACGCCATGGTGTCGCCCAAGCTCGCGGAGATCGGCCTCTTCGAATTCCACCGGGCCGCCGAAGCGATCGAGCTCGGCCGTCAGGCGGCCGAGCGGGCGCTCCCCGACATTCTCGAGATGCTGAAGGGGGCCGTCGTCGTCCCAGGCGTTGCCCGGGGGATGCCTCAGGCTGTTGCGATGTAGTCGCGCATCGCTCGGTGCTCCGACTCGATGTCGCCGAGCCTCTGCTTCACGACGTCCCCGATGGAGATGATGCCGGCAAGTCGCCCGCCCTCGATCACCGGGACGTGGCGGAACTTGCCCTCCGTCATGAGACCCATGATCTCGTCGATGCTGGTCGTCGGCACGCAGGTGACAACCTTGGCCGTCATGCGGCTCGAGACGGGAGCCTTGAGGGCCTCCCCGCCTGCCTCGGCAACGGCCCGAACGACGTCACGCTCGGAGATGATCCCGAGGACGGTCCCGGAGCCGTCGACCACCACGACGGCGCCGATCCGACGTTCAGACAGGCAGGTGACCGCGTCCGCCAGCGTCCGGTCCGGCGCGATCGTAACGACCTTGCGGCCTTTCCCGGCCAAGATGTGCTCGACGCTCATCGAATCGCCTCCGTCCCTTCGATCAGGTCTCAGAACGGGATGATGCGAAACGGCGGCCCAGGGTTCAAGCCGTCCACGATGTGGTCTGTCCGGGCGTGCCCGATACCGGGTCAAGCCAAGGAAAGACCAGGAGGCCCGTGACAAGCCCCCCGATATGCGCCTGCCACGCGACCCCTCCTTCCGTGATGCCCAGGGGTTGCGACAGGAGCCCTACGACGAGGTTGATGACGAGCCAGCTGCCCAGAAAGAACAGCGCGCTGCGATTCCGCACGAGTTCGCCGAGGCTGCTGCGCCGGTCCTGGGCGCCGACCGGCCAATCCCAAACGCGTTCAGGTCGTCGGAAGACGAACAAGGCTGCCGCTCCCATAAAGCCCGACACGGTGCCCGACGCCCCGATAACGACCTGGGTGCTGAGCGGGCTGCTCAGCCACTGCACGGCAACCGCCCCGACGGTCGCCAGGACGGCAAGGATGACGGAGCGCGTCGTCCCGCAGCGGCGAACGACGGGGCTGCCGAAGGCTACCAGCCACACGCAGTTCAGGACGACGTGCATCCAAGAGCCATGCAGCAGTGCGTAGCTCAGCGCCGTGACGGGCGATGCCCCGCCCTGCGCAACGACATATTCGGCGATCATGAGATGGGCCGCCGAAACGTCCGCATCGCCACCGTCGATCGAAGTCGCCGCCGCAATGATCGCCTCGGGACCGGCGTAGCCCCACGCGAGCGACCATCGCGCCGGCACGAAACCCCAGTCGAACAGAAGCTCGAGATCCGTCGCGGGAGGCAGCAGCCCTCGAAGAAAGTGGATCGCGCAAAGCCCAAGGACCAGGACCAGGATCAAGCCCGGCATGTTCACAGCGGGCTCGCGCCGGCGGATCGCATCATGAGACATCGCGCCCGAACTTGGGCCGGCCACCCCGCTCCCGCAAGCGCACACGCCGCTCGTTAACCCTAATCGGCCGTTTCCGGCGCACTGCCCCTTTTGAGGCATGCCGGTCGCGCTCTCGGCGTGAGAGGCTCGCCGTCGTCCCGGTTCTGACCGGAAGCGCGAGGCTCGGATCCCGAAATGGAGCGGCCCAGCTCCACCGGCGAGCGAGACGGTCCCGAGATGAAGCACACAACCTCTCGTCTTCTGTTCGCATATTGGGACGGGGTGCGAGGCGACCGGGCCGCTCCCGAGCGCGCGCAGATCGAGCCGGGCCGTATCCGACATATCCTGGCGGATACCTTCATTCTCGGCCTGGAGGCAGACGGACGCGCCACCTTCCGCCTCGCCGGAACGCGGATGTGTGCGCTGTTCGGCCGCGACCTGAAGGGCGCCCTCTTCTCCGATCTCTGGCCAGCCGATCGAAGGGCGGAGCCCGACCAACTGATCGATCTGGTCGCGAACGATACGGTCGCGGTGGTCGCCGGGATGCTCGGCGAGGCCGAGCTTGGGCCCGTCGTCGGGCTCGAATTGCTCCTCCTGCCGCTTCGCTACGGGGGATCGACGAACCGGCGCGCACTCGGTGCGCTGTCCCCGAGTTCGGTGCCGCCGTGGCTCGGTCTGGCGCCCGTCCATGGGCTTGCGACGCGTTCGGTCAGAGTCGTGGGCGGGAACCGCACAGGCGCGCCATCGCTCCCGGGCGACTTCGGTTCCGGCCCCTCGTCGAAGCGCCGTCACCTTGTGGTGCTTGAGGGCGGCCTTCGCTAAGCGAAGTCGCACTTCCTAACCTGTGAGTGGTCGGTTCAAGCCAGCGTTAACGTAGCCTGGGTAGCATCGGGAGGGTATCCAGGACTGATTCTGTCGATATGAGCGTTATGCAGGCGACTGCGCCCCGGCTTCAGATGCGCCCGCTCGAGCGGCGTCGCCACCAGCGCGTGCTTGTCTCGCTCCTTGGTCGCTACATGCTGGCGGATCGCCAGGAATATCCCTGCCAGACCGTGGACATGTCCCCGGGTGGCGTGCTGCTCACCGCACCGGTCAAAGGCGAGATCGGCGAGCGGGTCGTCGTCTATCTCGAGCATCTTGGGCGTATCGAGGGCGAGATCGCGCGACACACGCCGAAGGGCTTCGCGATCTGCATTCACGCCGCCGCCAGGAAGCGCGACAAGCTTGCGTCCCAGCTGACTTGGCTTGCGAACCGGACAACGCTGGGCCTTCCCGAAGACCGCAGGCACGAGCGCATCACGCCCCGCATCCTCTCGACCGTGATCCGGCTCGATAATGGACGCGAACTGCCGGCCCGGATCATCGATATCTCGATGTCCGGAGCAGCAATCGCCATGGACCACAAGCCGCCGCTCGGCGCCGGCGTAACGGTCGGCAGCACCGCCGCGAAAGTCGTGCGCCACTTCCAGAACGGCGTCGCGCTCGAGTTCCGCCTGCCTCTGTCGCCTGACAGGTTCGACGAGAATATCGTCCTCTAACCGTCCTCGGGCGCTTCGGGCTAGCTCTTACGGCTCCTCTCGAACGCGCCCTCCGGCACCGCGAGCCATCACGGCCGGGATCGCGCTCCCGGCCCTGCCTTTCGCGAGCAAACAGCCTGCCAGCAGAAAGGCTCAAATTGCGCGCATCTCCGCAGCCCTGAGTTTATGACGTAATCGGCTGCGTTTTGCGGCGGCCCGATTGCATCAAATTGCGCATATCTGCTTCAGCCGCGATGTATAGGGTCCAGGCATGTTGCTCCCCGGGACAGGGGGAACAACATGTTTTTCAAGAACAAGACGGTTCGAGCATTGATCGTGGCGGCCGGCCTGGGTGTCGCCGGACTCGGCTCTGCTTCCGCTCAGGTTCTTGCTTCGCTTCCGGTCGACACGCAGCCGATCGCATCGGTCGGCGATGCTAAGCCGCTGCCGGCCTGGACGGAGTTCTGTCAGACGTATCGGGACGAGTGCAGCTTCGATCGCAACGAGCCGGCGCAGATCAGTCTCACGCCGAAGATGTGGCAGACGATCGTGAGCGTGAACCGGAAGGTGAACGCGACCATCAAGCCGATGCTCGACTCCGACCATTGGGGCGTGGCCGACCGTTGGGACCTGCCGAAGGACGGTTTCGGGGACTGCGAGGATTATCAGCTCCTCAAGCGCAAGATGCTGGCGGACGCCGGCCTGCCGCGGCGCGCCATGCGTATGACGGTCGTGATCGACGAGAAGAACGAGGGCCATGCCGTCCTCATGATCCGTACGACGCAGGGCGACTTCGCGCTCGACAACAAGACGGACGAGGTCCTGCCCTGGTCCGAGACCGGCTATGTCTTCGTGAAGCGGGAAAGCCAGGAGGCTGTCGCGTGGGTCTCGCTGGGCCGTGCCACCTCGCCGACCGTCACCGCCAAGAACCGCTGAGCCGCGCTCATCGCTCGTGTCCCGGCCCCGTGTCTTTGGGACAACGCGCCGGATGGTCGTTAACGAAGCTTTAACAATCGGCTTGAGCCTTCAGCCTCCGCCGTGGCACCTTTGGTTAATCAAAGGTTACCGGGGCTGACGAGATGCTGAGGGGCGGGGTTGAGAGGCGAGAGCTGGCGACGCTCGCAAAATCCCTCGCCATCGGCGCCGCCCTCGCCGTTGCCGCGCTCGTGCCGACCGGCGCCTCCGCCCAGAGCTACGCCGCACTTCCCAACACCGCCGCCATTGGCAAGGTCGAGACGACCGGATCGGCGCGCCCCGTCCAGGGCTGGGTCAGGTTCTGCGAGCGCTATGCTGGCGAGTGCGACTTCAACAGCGCCGAGGCTTCAACGATCACGCTCAGCGCTCGCACCTGGAAGGCCCTCAACGCCGTGAACCGCAAGGTGAACACGACCGTTAAGCCGCGCACCGACATGGAGCACTGGGGCGTCGTCGACCGCTGGGACCTCCCCGATGACGGCTACGGCGATTGCGAGGATTACCAGCTCCTGAAGCGCAAGATCCTGGTCGAGCAATACGGGTTCCCGAAGCGCGCCTTCCGCATGACGGTGGTCATCGACGAGCAGGGCGAAGGCCACGCGGTCATGATGGTGAGAACCGATGAAGGCGACCTGATCCTCGACAACAAGCGCTCCGCCATCCTGCCCTGGCACGAGACAGGCTATGTCTTCGTGAAGCGCGAGGGCCAGGACAGCCGCGAATGGGTCTCGCTCGGCGAGCGGACCTCGCCGAGCACCACAGCGAACCGCTGAGGCACCAGGGGCTTACGTCCCGTTAGGAAGTTCCGCAGGGGACAGCTGCGCCATCACCCCGCCCGGGCCTAGCCGATGCGCTTCAGCCCGGCAGAAAACCGCCGCCAATTGCTGACATAGTGCTCGGCCGTGCCGGCGAGCCGCGCGACCGCCGCGTCATCGAGCTCGCGCACGGCCTTGGCGGGTGCCCCGACGACCAGCGACCGATCGGGGAAGGTCTTGCCCTCGGTCACGAGCGCGTTGGCGCCGACGAGGCAGCCCTTTCCGATCACTGCCCCGTTCAGGACCGTCGCCCCCATGCCGATGAGGGAGCCCTCCCCGATCGTGCAGCCATGCAGGATGGCGTGGTGCCCGATCGTGCAGTTCCGCCCGAGCGTCATGGGGAAACCGGGGTCCGTGTGGAGGAGTGAGCTCTCCTGGATGTTCACCTCCTCGCCGATCTCGATGAGCTCGTTGTCGCCGCGCACCACCGAGCCGAACCAGATGCTTGCGCCGCGCTTCAATCGGACGCGGCCGATCACGTGCGCGTCGGGCGCGATCCAATACTCGCCTTCGGCAGGAAGCTCGGGCGCAACATCGTCGAGGGAGTAGATGGGCATGGCTGTGCGGCTCGCGTGACCGCCCAGAAAAACCGCGATGCGGTCAGGGTCAAGCGCCAGCGACGAGATGGGCGACGTCGAGCACGACGCGACCACACATCATGCTCCAAAAACAGGCGATCATCGTGGCGACCATTACGGCCGGGATGGGACGCCCGTCGATCCGCCGGCCCCGGATCGTGTTCCGGAGGATGATGAGGGGAGCGGAGAAGACCAGGAACGGGACCGTGGCCAGCGCTCCGAGATCGCCCGTCTGGAGCGAGGAAAACCCGAGCGGTCGCCGCGCGACCAGCTCGAAGCCGCTGGCCAGCAGGCCCGCAAAGGCGAAACCCAAGGCCAGTGCTGAAAACGCGTCGATCGTCGATTGGGTCAGCGCCATGGCGGCTCGCTCCTGCGAAGCCGTTCTGACGCGCCCTTTACCTTTCGTTAAGCAAGATCGCCCGTCTTGGTTAAGATCGGCGCGCCTTCTCAGTCCTCCAGGTCGACATCCAGGATCGGCATAGTGAGGATGAAGGAGCGGTCGCCGTCCTCATCGTCGAGGGAGATCGTGCCGATCTGCTCCTCGCCGAGATAGACGTCGGCCGAATCCGACTTTTTCGGCCGCGCCGCGATCTTGATGGCGTGGTTCGAGAATTTCTGGCGCAGGTAGCGCTCGATCTTGGCGAGCTCGGTCTTGTCCAAAGGCTGTCCTCGTTAAGCTGTTTCCTGCGCTTGCCACGGCACGGGCCGTGCGGCAAGGCGCGGCATCAGGCCTCGCTCTTGTCCGACAGGATCTGATCCATGGAGCGCGCGGGCTCCGCGCAGCCCGCAGTGCCCACCACGCGCGCCGGCACGCCGGCCACCGTCGTGTTGCGAGGCACCGGCTGGAGCACGACGGAGCCCGATGCCACCCGCGCGCATTGACCCACCTCGATATTGCCCAGCACCTTGGCGCCGGCCCCGAGAAGGACACCGCGGCGGATCTTCGGGTGCCGATCCCCCCGCTCCTTGCCGGTCCCGCCCAGCGTCACCCCTTGTAGGATCGACACGTCGTCCTCGATCACCGCCGTCTGGCCGACGACGAGGCCGGTCGCGTGGTCGAGGAAGATGCCCTTGCCTATGCGGGCGGCCGGGTTGATGTCCGTCTGGAAGACCTCCGAGGACCGGCTCTGGAGGTAGAGCGCGAGGTCACGCCGACCCTCATCCCAAAGCCAATGGGCAAGGCGGTGCGTCTGGAGCGCATGAAAGCCCTTGAAGTAGAGCAGCGGCTCCAGAAAGCGCGAGCAGGCCGGATCACGGTCCACGACTGCCAGGATATCCGCCCGGAACGCCTCGGAGATTCCCCTGTCCGCCTCGAGCGCCTCCTCGAAGGTCTGGATGATGAGGTCCGAGGTCAGAGCCGCATGTGCCAGCCGGCTGGCGACGCGGTGGATCACGGAGGCTTCGAGCGTCGGCTGGTTCAGGATCGTCGTGAAGAGAAGCGTCGCCATCGCGGGCTCGCCACGAAGGGCCGCCTCGGCTTCCTGCCGGATGCGGGTCCAGACCGGGTCGACCACGCCTGCGATCTCCTTGGGCAGCTCCTGACGGGCTAGATTGTTCGCCATACTGGGCCTCCTGAGGCCATCATTCTACCATGTCAGACGGCCCGGCCGAACACCGGCTCGGTACGCGCCCCAGCCCGGCGCTCAGCGCGCCTCTGCCAGAAAGGCGAGTACGCCTTCCTTGTGGACGCGATCGCCCACCGCGAGATTGTGGTCGCGGCCCGGAATATCCAGGGCCTGGCCGCGCGGCAGCAAGTCCGCGAGTTCGTGCGGCGAGCCGGCGATCGGGTCCCGCGTGCCCACCGAGACGAGCGTCGGATGGCTGATCCGCGCCACCTCGTCCTTGGTGAGGGTCTGGCGCGAGCCCCGGATGCAGGCAGCGAGCGCCTTGAGGTCGCTCTTCGTCTGCTCGGCGAAGGCGCGGAACATCCTCTGCATCGGGTCGGTGAGAGCGGCGAGCGAAGGTGCCTCCATGGCGTCGGCGATCCCGAGCGGCAGCCCGACACCCTCCACGAGGTGGATCCCGAGGCCGCCCAGCAGCACGGTCTCGACCCGGTCCGGATGCTCGAGGGCCGTGTAGGCCGTGATTCGAGCCCCCATCGAGTAGCCCATCACGTGGGCGCGTTCGATGCCGAGACGGTCGAGCAGACCGACCGCGTCCGCCGCCATGAGCGAGGTGTCGTAATCCTCGGGCCTGTACAGTTTCGTGCTTTCGCCGTGTCCGCGGTTGTCGAGCGCCACGACGCGGTATCCGGCGCGGCTGAGCGTGCCGGTCCAGCTCGTGGCGATCCAGTTCACGGTCCGGTTCGAGGCGAAGCCGTGGATCAGCAGGACCGGGACCGGCCTGGGCGATACGCCGGCCGCAGGCCCCACGTCGGCATAGGCAATCTCGACACCGCCGAGATCGGCCCGCTTCGTCTCCATCGCCACTGCGTCAGCCACAACCGATCTCCGCCCATTGCCCGGCCCGGCCCCACGTGCCAGAGAGCGGCCCGCGCCCGAAGGCGAACGGGCAGCCGGAAGAGGCAGGATGGCTCAGTCGGGTATTCCGCATTTTCACAACGATGTCGGCGTGTCGACGATTCATGTCGGCGCGAGGGAGTTCATGTGCATCGGGGCGACGCCGCCCGTCGACCATCCGCATGTCTTCATCGACATGGGGTCGGCCGACGAGGCGATCTGCTCCTATTGCGGCACGCTCTACAAATACAAGGCATCGCTCTCCGCGTCGGAATCCGACCCGGCGGACTGCCTTTGGGGCGACCGCGTACAGCAATTGTGAGTCGCCTCGGCATCGCGGTGGTCGGAGCCGGGATCGGCGGGCTCACGGCTGCCTTGTCTCTGGCCGCGCGCGGGCATGAGATCACCCTCTACGAGCGGCGGACAGGCTTCGGCGAGGCGGGCGCCGGCATCCAGCTCTCGCCGAATGCCAGCCGCGTCCTGATCGATCTCGGCCTTGGGCCGGTCCTGCGGCGCGTCGCGTCCGAGCCGGACCGGATCGTCGTCCGGGATCTCGAGAGCGGGAGGGAGATCACGGCGATCGCGCTCGGCTCCAGCGCCAACGAGCGGTTTGGGGCGCCCTACTGGTTCGTCGCCCGCCAGGATCTGCACACCGCCCTCCTCGATGCGGTCCGCGGACGCGGCAACATACGCCTGCGGGTCGGACGAAGCCTGACCGACCTCTCCGAGGCCGCGGGCAAGGTCACGCTCACCTTCGAGGCATCGGGAGGAGCGGCGGATTCGGCGGAGGCGGACCTGGTGGTCGCCGCGGATGGACTCTGGTCTCGCGCCCGCAAGAGCATCGGCGACGATCGCGACCCGATCCCGAGCGGCTTCGTCGCCTACCGCGCGACCATCGCGCGCAATGCCGTGCCCCGCGAGTTGGCTGGCAACGAAGGCGGGCTGTGGCTCGGGCGGGAGCGCCACGTCGTCCACTATCCGATCGGGGCCGCTCGGCACCTGAACGTCGTTGCTGTCGAGCGCCGCGCGGAGCGTCTTGCCGAATGGTCGACCCCGACTGATCGGGCCCGGGTGCTTGCGAGCTTCGCGGATGCGTCCGGACCCATCCGCCAGCTTCTCGGCGCGGCGGAGGAGTGGTCGGCCTGGTCGCTTCACGATCTTCCGGCGAAGCGGATGCGGGCCGGTCGCATCGCCCTCCTGGGCGATGCCGCGCACCCATCCCTGCCCTTCCTGGCACAGGGCGGCGCCCTGGCGATCGAGGACGCTGCGGCGCTGGCCGGGGAGGTCGGCCTTCGGCCGGACGATGTTCCGGCCGCCCTGCGCCGCTACGAAAAGCTGCGCCTGCGCCGTGTCAGACGCGTGCAGGACGGCGCCCGCAAGAACGCCGCCGCCTATCACGCCGGCGGCCTGATGCGACTCGGCAGGAACGTCGTGATGAAGCGGCTCGGCGCCGAGAGGATGACCGAGCGCTACGCCTGGATCTACGGCTGGCGCGCCGGCTCGGCTTGATCGATACCCCTGCCCCGGGTACCGCTCCTTGCTCATGCGGACGTGGCGAAACTGGTAGACGCAAGGGACTTAAAATCCCTCGGGCCTTGCCCGTGCGGGTTCGACCCCCGCCGTCCGCACCAATGGCCTAAAAAACGGCAACGCGCTCAGATAGTTGAGGCGTATCGGAGGTTTCCCGGAACGCCTTCGCTACAAAGCGAGCTCCAAATGGCCGTTCCGACGACATCCCTCCGACGCGCCATCCTGGATCGGACACTATAACCACAGTCGACCGCACTCAGCGCTCGGCGGACAACCGCCCATCAGCCCAAGGACAACGTCCTTGGAAGTGGCACCTAGCGAAGCTCGCTCTGCAGGATCGTGCGATACGAAAGCACGTCGCGCGTGGTGATGTCGTCGATCAACCAGCCCCGGTCAGTGTAGAGCAGTGAGAGCTTTACCTTGCCGCGGTCCGCCCCGTTCTGAAAGGCGACGTCTACCAACGCGTTCTCCCTGTCACCGCCGACATTCAGTTCGGTCACGCGGAACTTCACGACGTCTTGGCACTGGCAGATGGGGTCGCCCTCGATGATGCCAATTTCTCCGCCGGCCTGTGCGCGGTCTTTCAGGACCAGCGCCCGAAACCGCGGTGACAGAATCGAGGCGCCGTTTCGGACGGCAAAGTCCTTTGGTTGGCGCCGCTGCTCGTAGGGTCGATAGACCTCGCGCACGAAACCCTCGGGCGTACTTCTATCGCCGCTGCCCTGAGCCTTAGCCGAGGCCGGGGCCAAGCTGAGCGCGCACAGAGCTGCGACGAAGAATCCGTTTAGGGCCTTACGGGGCATGGCAAATTCCTATCGATTACCGATGTCTCGGGCGCAGTTCAGAGCGGGGGTCAGCAGAGACAGCGCGCGAGGGCGCCGCTTAGCGGGATTGGGCTTTCAGGCACGTCCCGCTTTCATCATGCTTGCCTTTCCTGCACGACAGCATGATCGAAGCGACGCGAGCAAAGCCGGCTGAGAGAATGTCCGCCGCCAAGGCGTGATGGCACGCCGGCGCTGTCCGGATCAGCCGTTGCAACTCGGGATCGTTCCCTCCCGGCCGCCCTGGGTCCAGAAGATGCCGCCCCATTGGTACCCCTCGAGGCCGCCATACCGAACCCGGAACCACTTGTAATCGTCGGTCCAGACCCCCGTGTCCTCGACGCTGTCGAACCGCTGGCCTTCTGCAACGGTAGCGACCTTTCCTGCCGTCATCGTCGGCCGGCTCCGCAGGATGCCGCCGCACGAGAAGCTCGCGCCCTCCGTCCGCCCCCTGCCGGCGTGGCCTCTGCGCCGTCGTTGTTGATCCTCGAGCTGCTGCTGGAGCGCTTCGCGCTCCATCTCGATCATGGCCTGAACAGGACCATGGCAGCGGGCAGGAAGGTCGTCCCACGTGCTCTGCTTCTTGAAGCACGAGCCAACCTGCGAGCTTCCGCACAGCGCTTCAAGAAGCTTCTGACAACGACTGTCGAGCTCTTGCGCGTCTACAGCGCGAGGCGCGAGCATCGCCGTCGCGAGCAGCCCAAAAATCCAAGCTTTACGCATTCCTGCCCCAAGTGTTGAACCAGCCTTACGGCTTCTGTTGCTGCGCCAAACGCTTGCCTTTTCGCAAGATTGAGTTCAGCGGCACGTTCCTCCCTTACGAGACCAGTCTCGAGAACATGCCCGTTGACATCGAGCCGTTCTCCACGAGATCGCCCTTGGGAATATGTAACTCGTATACACTGGACGAACCCGCTGTAAACGGGAGGGCCATGTAATTGTTGTGCATTGGGCTCACCATCGGTCGCGAGCGCCGGTACTGCGCCCAGTGTTTGGCAATCCCGGGCTGGAGCGACCTCGCACTACATAGCGTCGCCTAATACTGAGACAGGTTTAGCTGAGCTTGCGGGCGCGCCTCATGGCTCAGGGCGGGGCGACTGGCTGTTGATCAAGTTGGAGCAGTCGCCTCCACTCTCCCGCTGTGGCGTGCGACATGAGCTTTCCCGGCCAGGCAAGCCCCCAACGGGCCTACCCGATGGGAACACGACAAGAATCTGGGGGCGCTTGGCCGCGTCTCGCTTCTCGCCAGCAGGATTCCCGGGACTGTCTGGAGTTTGGGCCGGAAAGCCCTCGTTAGACCGAGGGTGCCGTGCGGTAGTAGGCGTCCACCTTCCGGCCGTATTCGTCATCCGCAAACGGATCTTCGTCCGCGCCGTGCGTCGGGGCGCCCGCAAGTTGGTCCTTGTCGATGTCGACCACGTAGCCCCCGAGCCCCGTGTCGTAGGTGAGCGCGCGCCAGGGAAGCGGGTGATAGCTCTCGCCGATGCCGAGGAATCCGCCGAAGGACATCACCACGTAGGCGACCTGGCCTGTTACCTTGTCGACCATGAAGTTGTAGACGGTCCCGATCTGGTCGCCGGAGCGGTCGAACACGGCCGTCCCCTCGACCTTATTGGAAGCAATCAGGCGCCGGGTCTCGTCCGTCGAGATGCCGTCGCCCGTGGGGTCGAGTTCCATCGAGCCGGGTGTCCGGATCGTGCGCTCGTTCGGAAGTTCGGTGGGCATCAAATGCTCCGCAAGGCGATCACTGTCCCTGGCGCAACGCCTTTTCGGCGAACAGGGTTCAGGCCGCCGTGCTCAGGAACAGCCGCGTTTGGGTGCGCGTTTGGGTCGCATATCGACTACGATCCTTGGAGGTTCGACATGCGGAATGCCCTGATCGGCTTGGTATCGCTTTCGGCGCTTGCCTTGCCCGGCGCGGCCCTGGCGGAGGGAGGCGCGGCGGCCGGTGCCGCCACAGGCGCGATAACCGGTGCGGTCGTCGGCGGCCCGATAGGCGCGGCAGTCGGGGCCGGCGTCGGTGGTATAGCGGGCGCTGCGGCCGACGACGCCAATCGCCGCCCCGACGCGGTGGTGATCGAGCGGCGAGGGACGGGCAGCGTCGACTGCGCCACGCGGACGACGCGCACCGAGAACGCCTTCGGCGAATCGAAGACGGTTACGACCCAGAGCTGCGACTGATCCTGGCTCCGGCTGTTCGGGAGAGCCTCTCCCGGACAGCCGCTCAGCCGGCCCGGAGCGAGGCGATCAGGTCCCTGATCCGACCGGCGGCTTCCACCAGGGTATCGTGGTCACGCCCGCGCGCCACGATCTGGTTGGTGAAGCCTGACGGAGAATACGACGGGTACGAGCCGATGGAGAGGGTTGGATAGGCCTTCGCGATTTCGGCGAGGCCCGCAGCATACAGCCCTTCGGGAAGGCCGGCCGCCTCGATCACTTCCGAGAGCACCCGCACACCCTTCACCAGGCCCGGCGCGACATTGTCGAGCATCGCCTGCATGATGGCGGGGACGCCAGCCATCACCATCACATTGCCGATCCTGAAGCCCGGGGCGCGCGAGATCGGGTTTTCGATGAGCTCGGCTCCTTCGGGTATCCGGGCCATGCGCAGGCGGGCCTCGTTCAGGTCCTCGCGGCTCATGCGCTGCAGCAGCATCTCGACCGCACGCGGATCGACATCGATCGGGACGCCGAACGCCTTGGCCACGCAATCGGCAGTGATGTCGTCGTGCGTGGGCCCGATCCCCCCGGTCGTGAACAGGTACGTGTAGCGCGAGCGCAGCGCGTTCACGGCGCCGACGATCTCCTCCTCCACATCCGGCACGACACGCACCTCGCGCAGATCGATCCCGATGGCGGTCAGGTACTCGGCGATGTAGCCGATGTTCTTGTCCTTGGTGCGCCCGGACAGGATCTCATCGCCGATGACGAGAAGCGCTGCCGTGATCGTCTCAGCCCCCATGACGGCCGTCTCCCTGAGCGCGCTCGAAGACGAGATTCTGGCGCGTGGTCGCCTTCAGCGCATACCCCTTGGCGGCCAGCAAGCCGGAAAGATCCGCCTGCCAGCGCGAAAGCCCGTTCTCCAGGATGAGGATGCGCGGAAAGAGATGGTCCGGAGCCTTGGCCAGGAAGGGCTCGAGGATAAGGTCCTCGGCGCCCTCCACGTCGAGCTTGATGGCGTCGACGCGCTCGAAGCCTTCTTCCCTGATCAGATCGAGAAGGGTCCGGGCCTCGACCCGGATTGGCGTCGCGCCGCTGCAGGCGACGACCTTGAGGCTCGATTCTCCCGCGTTGTTCGGATCGAGGAACAACGTCACCTCGCCCGGCTTCTCGGCGATCGCGCAATCGACCGCCTTGATCGTCGGGAAGGCGTTGAGGCGGATGTTGAAGATCAGCCGCTCGTAGATTTCGGGCTGCGGTTCCACGGCGAGGATTCGGGCCGTCGGCCCGGCCCGCGAGGCCACGAAGAGGGCGTAAGCCCCCACATTCGCCCCTACGTCGATGAAGGTGAAACCCTCCCGCATGTTTTCGCTGAGGATGGCCCGCTCGACCGTGTCGAAGGTGCCCGGCGTGAACAGCATCCGCTTCTCGCAGATGTTCGCGTATGGCCGCAGGCGCATGCGGAAACCGAGCGCTTCGACGTCGACCGGATCGCCCCCGAGCCGACGCAACACGAAGCGCCGCACGAAAATGACCGCGCGGCGGGCCAGCCACGTATCGGGCAGGGACCGCGTCCAGTCGACGGCCGTCCGTATGATGCCCTTTGGTGCGTAGGTGCCGTAGGAGGCTGCGTCGATCATCCCGATGAGCTATACACGGCCCGACGAACGGGCCCGGATGACGCGGTCATCGCACCTGGCCCGCTCACCCGCAACCCGGCCGCCCCGTCTGCGCTTGCGCTGCATGGAAGGCAGCCTAGATCCAGTTGCCCAGCCATGAGTTACGACGCGCCCACCAAAGCGGAGCAGAGGCCCGCCGAACCGCCCCTGCACGGGGCCGAAGCCTTCGAGGGGATGCGCCGGGCTGGGCGACTGACGGCCGAGGCCCTGGACCTGTTGGTCGAGCACGTGAAGCCGGGCGTCAGCACGCAGGCGCTGGACACTCTGGTCGCAGAGTTCGCCCGCGACAACGGAGCGTATAGCGCCACCCTGCTCTATCGCGGGTACCCGAAGTCGATCTGCACCTCGATCAACCACGTCGTCTGCCACGGCATCCCCAACGACAAGCCGCTGAGGGAAGGCGACATCCTCAATATCGACGTGACCCTCATTCTCGACGGCTGGTACGGCGATTCGAGCCGCATGTACTTCGTCGGCGAGGTGCCCCGGCGTGCCGCGCGGCTTTGCGACGTGACGTACGAGTGCCTGATGCGGGGCGTCGAAGCGGTGAAGCCGGGCCGCACCACAAACGCGATCGGAGCCGCCATCCAGTCGCTCGCCGAGCAGGAGCGCTGCTCCGTCGTGCGCGATTTCTGTGGTCACGGACTAGGCCGCGTCTTCCACGATGCCCCGACGATCCTGCACTATGTGGAGCCGAGCTACGACGTGCCGCTCAAGCCCGGCATGCTTTTCACGGTCGAGCCGATGATCAATCTTGGTCGTCCACAGGTGAAGGTGCTCTCGGATGGCTGGACGGCCGTGACGCGCGACCGCTCGCTCTCGGCGCAGTTCGAGCACACGGTCGGTGTGACCGAGACCGGGGTGGAGATCTTCACGCTCTCCCCGAAGGGCTACGACAAGCCACCCTACAACATAGCTCCCTGATGAAGGCGCCGGGCCGCACGCGATGAGCTCCGACCCGGCGGATTCACCCGATCATCTCGGCCATAGGGAACGGCTCCGGACCCGTTTCGCAGAGACGGGCGGAGAAGGCCTGGCCGATTACGAATTCCTCGAGCTTCTTCTTTTCCGGGCGATCCCGCGCAGGGACGTGAAGCCGATCGCGAAGCGGCTCATCCGCCGCTTCGGCTCCTTCGCGGAGGTGCTCGCGGCCCCCCCTCACCTTCTGACGGAGATTGACGGCGTCGGCGAGAGCGTTGCCTTCGATCTGAAGGTCGTGGAGGCTGCAGGGAGACGGCTCGCTCGCGGCTCGGTCGCCAAGCGGCCCGTGCTCTCCTCGTGGAGCGCCGTCCTGGAATATTGCCGGACCGCCATGGCGTTCGCGGACAGGGAAGAGTTTCGGCTCCTGTTCCTCGACAAGCGGAACGCCCTGATCGCGGACGAGGTGCAGCAGCGCGGCACAGTGGACCATACGCCGGTGTACCCGCGCGAGGTGGTGAAGCGCGCCCTGGAGCTTGCCGCGACGGCCGTCATCCTCGTTCACAACCACCCGTCCGGCGATCCAACGCCCTCCTCGGCGGATATCTCCATGACCCGCCAGATCATCGATGTCGCAAAGCCGCTCGGCATCGCCGTCCACGACCACATCATCGTGGGCCGCGAGGGACATGCCAGCATGAAGGGGCTGCGTCTGATCTGACCTGAGGTGAGAGCGCTTCCGATCAGTGCAATGCCTGCGCAGCCCCCCGGGCGATCGCGCCGGCATCGACGCTGCCCGGGAGCGTTCCGAACGCGCCGGTCCAGCATGCATCGAGCCGGCTCGCCACGAAGGCGTCCGCGAGTTCCGGCGACTCGAAGCGCAACATGAGGCTGCCGGCCAGCATCAGTGCGAGCCGCTCGACGAGACGTCGCGCCTGGCTCTCCAGGGGCGCGAGATCAGCGACCTCCTGCTTCAGGGAAGCGAGTGCTTGGTCGAACCGCCGATCGACGCCTTTCGCCTCTCCGATTTCGGCCAAGAGAGCGTCGAGGGATCCAGGCGCGCGCTGCATCGAGCGGAGCACGTCCAGGCAGATGACGTTGCCGGCTCCTTCCCAGATCCCGTTCAAGGGAGCCTCGCGGTAGAGGCGCGCCATCAGGTGATCCTCGATGAAGCCATTCCCGCCGTGGCACTCCAATGCCTCGGCAACGAGTGGCGTCACCCGCTTGCAAGCCCAGTATTTCGCGATGGGCGCAGAGATGCGGCCGATAAGCCGCTCCGCCTCGTCCGCTTCGCGGTCGAAGGCGAGCGCCACCCGAAACGAAAGCCACGCAGCCGCGACCGCCTCGATCTGCATGTCCGCGACGACGTTGGCCATGAGCGGCTGATCCACGAGCGAACGCTGGAACGCGCGCCGGTTCGTGACGTGGTGAGCCGCCTGCGAGACAGCTTCGCGCATGATCCCGGCGGACGAGAGCGCGCATTCCAGCCGCGTAAGGTGGCCCATCGAGATCGCCTCCCGGATGCCGCGGCCCTCCTCCCCGATCAGCTCAGCATAGGCGCCTCGATACTCGACCTCCGAGGACGCGTTGGACCGATTGCCAGCCTTTTCCTTGAGGCGCTGGAGCATGAGGTGGTTGCGCGTGCCGTCGGGCAGCCAGCCCGGGACGAGGAAGCAGGATACGCCCGCTTCCGTCCGCGCGAGAGTGATGAAGAGATCGGAGTTCGGAGCCGAGAAGAACCACTTGTGGCCCACGAGCCGCCAGCCCTCGCCATCGCGCTCCGCCACGGTCTGCGTCTGCCGCAGGTCCGAGCCTCCCTGCTTCTCCGTCATGGCCATGCCGACGGTGATGCCTGTCTTCGCCGCCGCAGGGATCGGGCGCGGATCGTAGCGGGTCGAGAGCACCCTGCTCTCCCATTGGGCAGCGAGGGCAGGATCGCGCCGGATGGTCGGGATCGACCCATAGGTCATGAGGATGGGGCACATGATTCCGTTCTCGCCCCGGTTCCAAAGGTACGAGAGGGCGGCTCGGGCGACTTGGGCACTAGGCCGCGGATCGGTCCAGGACAGCGAGTGGACCTGCTGGGACATCGCGAGCCCCATCAGCTCGTGCCAGGCCGGGTGGAAGTCGATCTCGTCGATCCTGTTGCCGAAACGGTCGTGCGTCCTGAGCTCGGGCGGGTAGCGATTGGCCTGCCTGGCGAGCGTCCGGACGTGCGCGCTCCCGACTGTCCGCCCTGCCGCCCCGAGCTTCTCTCGCGCCCAGTCGGCCCCGAAGGAGGCGACCACGCGTCTCAACGTCGGATCCGTCGAGAAGGCGTCGAACTCGGCCAGTGGCGGGGGCTGGTTCAGCACCTCGTGGGTGGCATAGCCGTATCCGTCGAGCATCGGCCTTCTCCCGCCGTGTAGTTTAAGCGCAAACCGAATGGGCGTCAGGATCGTCCATTGTGCTTAGCCTCGGTTCGCCCCATCACAGGAACCAGCTACGAAGCTCCGCTTTCCCTGGAACGCAAATTGCGTTTACGGTCCGGAAGAGGGCCTGGGGGGACGATGACAGGCGCGGCGTTCGACGAGATGAATGGCGGCCCGGATGCCGGGAGCGGGGTCCGACCTGCCTATGAACGCCTCAATGCTTGGCTCAAAGAGCAGCCACCTGAGTTCTTTCATACCCGGCGAAGCCAGGCCGAACTCTTTTTCCGACGGGTGGGCATCACGTTCGCCGTATACGGGGAAAACGAGACGTCGGAGCGTCTGATCCCGTTCGACATCATTCCTCGTGTCCTCACGAAGGCGGAATGGTCGTTCCTCGAGAAAGGTCTCAAGCAGCGTGTCACTGCGCTGAATGCTTTTCTACGCGACCTCTACGGGCCGCAAGACTGTATCCGGGCTGGGATCGTGCCGCCGGATCTCATCTTTCGCAATCCGAACTACCGCCTCGAGATGAAGGACGCGCGCGTTCCGCACGACATCTACGTGCATATTGCCGGAATCGATGTCGTCCGCGTCGGGCGAAACGAGTTCTACGTCCTGGAGGACAACGCTCGGACGCCGTCCGGCGTCTCCTACATGCTCGAGAACCGCGAAGTGATGATGCGGCTCTTCCCAGAGCTCTTCGCCAAACATCATGTGGCGCCGGTCGAGAACTATCCTGATGCGTTGCTGGCGACGCTCCGCTCCGTCGCCCCGATCACCGCCGCCCGAGACCCCGTCGTCGCGCTGCTGACGCCGGGCCGCTATAACTCGGCCTTCTACGAGCACTCCTTCCTCGCGGACAAGCTCGGCGTCGAACTGGTCGAAGCGTCCGACCTCTTCGTAAAGGATGAGTGCGTGTACATGCGCACGACGCGAGGGCCGACCCGCGTCGACGTGATCTATCGTCGTATCGACGACGACTTCATCGACCCGCTCGTCTTTCGTCCCGATTCAATTCTCGGCGTGCCCGGCATCATGGGCGCCTACCGGGCCGGCAGCGTCACGCTGGCAAATGCCGTCGGAACCGGCATCGCGGACGACAAGGCCGTCTACACCTACATGCCCGACATCGTCCGCTTCTATACGGGAGAGGAGCCGATCCTGCAGAACGTTCCGACCTGGCGCTGCCGCGAGCCGGAGGCCCTCGCCCATGTGCTCGCGCACCTGCCGGAGTTGGTCGTGAAGGAGGTGAGCGGTTCAGGGGGATACGGCATGCTCGTCGGCCCTCACGCGTCGAAGCGTGAGCTCGACGAGTTCCGACGTAAGCTGAAACACGCGCCGGAGAACTTCATCGCGCAGCCCACGCTCTCCCTCTCCACATGCCCCACCTTCGTCGCTTCGGGCGTCGCGCCGCGGCATGTCGACTTGCGGCCCTTCGTGCTGTCCGGCTCTGACGAAATCAGGATCGTCCCAGGCGGGCTGACCCGAGTTGCCCTCAAGGAAGGATCGCTCGTTGTGAACTCGAGCCAGGGCGGCGGGACAAAGGACACCTGGGTCCTGGACGGATAGGAAAGGATCCCGGCCCTCCCCATCGCCTGCGCCGCCCAACAAGGCCCACCCCATGCTCTCCCGCACCGCCGACAGTCTCTACTGGCTCTCCCGCTACTCCGAGCGAGCAGATTTCGTCGCGCGCATCCTGGACGCGACACTCAGGCTCACGACGCTGCCGCAGAGCTATGCGGGTGAGCGGAACGAGTGGGAGTCGGCCCTTGCCTCGGCCGGCAATGTAGACCTCTTCCGGACTCTGTATTCGACCGTGAACGAGGACACGGTTCGGGACTTCCTGGCCTTCAATCCGGCGAACCCATCCTCGATCCGCAGCTGCATCGAAACCGCCCGGGAGAACGCCCGCGCGGTCCGGACGGCACTCACCTCGGAGATGTGGGATGATCTGAACTGCGCCTGGCTCGAACTGAAAAAGTACGACAACAGCATCAACCAGGAGGAATTCGTCCGCTTCCTCGATTGGGTGAAGCGCGTCGTCCTGACCTTCGACGGCTCGGCCTACCGGACGATGCTGCGCAACGACGCCTTCTGGTTCACTCGCCTCGGCAGCGCCATCGAACGTGCGGACAACACGGCCCGCATCCTGGACGTGAAGTATCACCTCCTTCTACCGGAGACGGAGCGTGTCGGCGGGAGCCTCGACTACTTCCAATGGACGACGATCCTGCGCGAGGTCTCGGCGCTGACCGCCTATCACTGGGTCTACCGCGAGAGCATCAAGCCCTGGCTGGTCGCCGACCTCCTCATCCTGAACAAGGAGATGCCGCGCTCGCTGGCAAACTGCTACGAGATGCTCGTACGCTATCTCGATCTCATCGCCGACGCCTACGGGCGGCGCGGGCCGAGCCAACGACTGGCGACAAGCCTCCGCACGAGGCTGTCGGCCTCGACCATCGAAGAGATATTCAGTAACGGGTTGCACGAGTTCGTCACGACCTTCGTCACCGAGAACAACAGGCTCGGCCACGCCATCACTGAGCAGTACCTGAGCTGAACCGACACGCTCGAGGCCATGCGGATCCGGATCTCGCATCAGACGCGCTACACCTACGACAGCCTGGCGCGGTCACTGATTCAGGTTCTGCGGCTGACCCCGCGGGACACGGAGAGCCAGCACGTCCTCTCCTGGCGGCTCGAGCCGAGCGCCGAGGGCCGGATGAAGCCGTTCGAGGACGCGTTCGGTAATCGCTGCCACGAATTCTCCTCCGATCATCCGATCGACGACTTCACCCTCACAGTGACGGGCGAGGTGGAGACTCACGATACGGCGGGGGTCGTTCGAGGGGCGGTGGAGCGTCTCCCGGATCTCGTCTATATGCGTGAGACGAGCCTCACGGGCGTCGACGACGCTCTGCGGGAGTTCGCAGCGGAGCACGGACGGCTGGCATCCCAGGATCCGCTCGCGGCCCTGCATGACCTTCTGGGCGGGATTCATCGCGAGATCGCCTTCGACCTCGCCCCGACCGACGCAGCGACCAGCGCCGTCGAGGCCTTCGCGCTTCGCCGCGGCGTCTGCCAGGATCTGACGCACATCTTCATTGCCGCAGCGCGCCACCTGGGCATCCCGGCGCGCTACGTGTCCGGCTACTTCCACCGTGCCGACGGGGTGACGGAACAGGAGGCTGGCCACGCCTGGGCCGAGGCGAAGGTGGCGAGCCTCGGTTGGGTGGGGTTCGACCCTGCTAACGGCATCAGCACCACGGATGCGCATGTGCGGGTCGCCATCGGGCTCGACTATCTCGGCGCGGCGCCGATCCGGGGCAGCCGCCGAGGCGGCGGAGACGAACGGCTTGACGTTAGGTTGAGAGTGGATACCGCTCGCGGGCAGGTTCAGTCGCAGGGCTGAAGGCCGGCTGCCGCCGCTGCCGTCGAGAGGAACCGATGACGTATTGTGTAGGCGTGCTCGTCAAGGGCGGCCTCGTCATGATTGCCGACACCCGGACCAATGCCGGGCTCGACAACATCTCCACCTACCGCAAGCTGCATCTCTTCGTGCAGCCCGGACAGCGCGCCCTGGCGCTCGCCTCCGCCGGCAATCTCTCCGTCTCCCAGGCGGTCGTGAGCCTCCTGCAGGAAGGCACCGAGAACCCCGACACTCACGAGTTGGAAACCATCAACGATGCGCCGACCATGTTCAAGGCGGCGCAGCTGATCGGCAGGGCCATCCGGCAGGTGAGAACCATCGACGGCCCGGGCCTGCAGGAAGCCGATCTTCGGTTCGACGTGTCTTTCCTCTTTGGCGGACAGATCGAAGGCGGCCCCATGCGCCTGTACATGATCTACTCGGCTGGCAACTTCATCGAGTGCAGCCAGGACGCGCCGTTCCTGCAGATCGGCGAGCACAAGTACGGAAAGCCCATCCTGGACCGTGCCGTCTCGCACGGCACCGATCTCTACGACGCCCTGAAGATCGCCCTGATCTCGATGGACTCGACCATCCGGTCCAACCTGAGCGTCGGCCTGCCGATCGACATCGCGGTAATCAGGCGCGACACACTGACGACGGAGGTCGTGCACCGGATCGAAGCGGGCGAACCCTATTTCCACGACTTGCGCGAGCGCTGGTCCACGGCCTTGCGCGCAGCTCACATGGCGATCCCGACACCCCCCTACGGAAGACCACAGGGTGCGCTCGTTGGACGCAACGGCTTCTAAAGGATCAATCCACATAGTCGGCCTGAATCTCGCAGTCCGGCCGAATGTCCCAGCAGAGCACTAGGCTCGCCCACTCACACAGCGCCCTGCTGTCGCGACTGCTGCTGCCGACTGGCCTGCTGTTCGTCGCGACGCTGACCCTGGTCGTGGCCACCTTCCTCTGGACGAGCCACAACGCGAATGTCGTCGCGACATCCATGCAGAAGGCGAGGCTCGCCGCGGCGCTGAATCAGCGGGTCGAATCCCTGCGCGATGATCTCGTCCACTATCTCCTTCGCGTCTCGCACCTTCCGTCGCAGGAGGAATCTCAGCCGATCCTCGTCCTCGATCCGGCACTGAGGCGTTTCGACGGGATGGCGCTGATCGACGGATCGGGTCTGCGCGAATTGCTCCCCGACCCGGCAAACCGCGATCGAGTGCGAGCCCTGCTCGACACGAGCGGACCACTTCGCGGCAGCCACGGGAGCGCACCGCCGGAAGGCGGCACTCCGGACGCGGAAGACCTCAGGCGCGCCGTTGAGACGCGCGTCGTGAGCGATGGCACGGCGGTCTTCGCTTTGCTGACGATCAGAGGTGACGAGCTCGGCTCAACCAACCCCCTCGCAGCGCCATCGAATCTCGTCTCGGCCTGGAAGCGTCTGGACGGCCCACTGCTGCTGCGCGTCGCAGCCATCCACAACCTGGAGGAACTCGCCGTCGTGCCAGGCGGGAAGGCCGACGGAGACGCCGCTCTGCCTCTTGTGAATGGCCACGGCGAACCGGTTGCTCATCTCACCTGGACGGCCCAGCGCCCGGGGGATGCCATGCGCAGCCGCATCTTCCCATTTCTTGGGATCGGGCTTGGGCTGTTCACGCTCCTGTTCGGAGCGGTCGCCCTCCATTTTCACTGGACCACACAGAACCTCGTCGAGACGGACGCGCTCTCGAAGGAGTTGCTCGGCCGCGATCCTTTGTCGGGCCTCGCCAACCGGATGCTGTTCAACGAGCGGCTCGATGGGGAGCTCGCCCGGGTGGCCGAGGGAGCGCTCGGGCTGGCCGTCATGTTCATCGACCTGGATCGGTTCAAGGACGTCAACGACGCCTACGGCCACCAGGCCGGCGACGACCTGATCCGGCTCGTGGCACAGCGTCTCCTCGATCTTCTCCCAGAGCGGGACGTCCTTGCCCGGCTGGGCGGAGACGAGTTCGCGATCATCCAGACCGAAATAGCCTCCTACGAGGAGGTCGAGACGCTGTGCCGGCGCATTCTCGATGTCCTGACCCGCCCCTTCGCGGTCGCGCACACCCAGGTCACGATCGGCGCTTCCATCGGCATCGCGGTGGCCCCGGAACACGCCCGGGATCGCGAGAACCTCATGAAGCTCGCCGATACCGCGCTCTACCAGGCGAAGAGCGAGGGCCGGAACCGGTTGAGCTTCTTCCAGAGCCGCATGGACGAGACCCTACGGATGCGGAAGGTCGTCGAGGACGATCTTCGCCGGGCGATCCGGGACGATCAGCTCGTCCTTCACTACCAGCCGCTCTTCTCCTCGGACGGCGAGAAGATCGTCGGGCTGGAGGCCCTGGTGAGGTGGCCTCACCCAGTGCGCGGGCTCATCAGCCCGAGCGAGTTCATCCCCATCGCCGAAGAGAGAGGGCTCGTCATTCCGCTCGGCGAATGGGTCCTCCGGCGCGCGTGCGAGGACGGCAACCGCTGGCCCGGCATTCGGATCGCCGTCAACGTGTCGCCGATCCAGTTCCGGCACAGGGATTTCGTCGGGAGCGTAACCCGAGTGCTCCACGAGACCGGCTTCGATCCCTCGCGCCTGGAGCTCGAGCTCACTGAGGGGGTGGTGGTGGGCGATGCCGATTCAGCGGAGGCCGCGATGGTCGATCTGCGCGCCCTCGGCGTGAACCTCGCTCTCGACGACTTCGGAACCGGCTATTCGAGCCTGATCTACCTGCGCCGTTTCGCGTTCGACAAGATCAAGATCGACCGCTCCTTCCTTGAGAGCATGGAGGCGACCGGCGAATCCGCGATCCTCGTCCATTCCATCGTGCATCTCGGACGGGCGCTCGGCCTCATCGTCACCGCCGAAGGCGTCGAAACTCGCGAGCAGCACCGCTTCCTCCAGGCGCTCGGTTGCCACCAGCTGCAGGGCTATCTCTTCTCCAAGCCGCTGCCGCGCGAAGAGATCGATCGCCTGCTCGGCTATTCGGAACCGGTCGCGCTTCCGGCAGCGAGCGCCGCTTAGCCCGTCAGGCCTTCTCGATCGCGCGGATTCGGGCCTCCTCGTCCGGCGTCAGGGGAGCCTCAGCTGTGAGCGGCCTCCGCCGTCGCGCCAGGAACAGGCCGGCGCTCGCCAGCATGATGACGATCACGGGGCCAAGCCAGAGGAGCGCGGTATGCCAACCTACCGGCGGCCGCAGGAGGACGAACTCGCCATAGCGCTGCACGACGAACGAACGGACGTCTGCGTCGCTCGAGCCGGCCTTTAGCCTCTCCCGGACCAGGACCCGGAGGTCCCGCGCCAGCGGCGCGTCGGAATCGTCGATGGACTGGTTCTGGCACACGAGGCAACGCAGCTCGGCAGAGATCGCACGCGCCCGCTGCTCGAGAGCGGGGTCACGCAAGACCTCGTCAGGAGCGACGGCCAGCGCAGCTCCGCCGAACTGCATCGCCGCGAAGAGAACGGCCGCGGCCGCCCGTCTCCATGCCTTGTTCAAGCCGGCCCTCCGGCAGTCGCCGCGGCGGCGCGGATTGGCTGCGCGCGGACCGGCACCCCGATCCGAAGGCGCCGATCCGTAAGCGACAGGGCTCCGCCCGCCGCCATGAAGAGAGACCCGATCCAGATCAGCAGGACGAGAGGCTTGTCGTACAGCCTCAATCCGACCGACCCATCCGTCCCTATCTCCCCGACGGACACATAGATCTGGTCCAGGCCACGCGTGAGGATACCCGCCTCGGTCGTCGGCATGCCTCGCGCCGTATAGATTCGCTTCGACGTTTCGACGCTGCCGACGGGCGTTCCTGCGCGCCAGAGGCTTAGGGTGGCCACTTCCTCGGTGTAGTTCGGCCCGCTCCTCGGCCTCACGTTGTCGAGCCGGGCGGCGTAGCGGCCCACCTCGAGCTGGGTTCCTATCCGCGCGGTTGCGATCGTCTCCGTGCTCCAGGCTTGAGCAGCGATCCCGACGATCGAGAGCCCGAGGCCTGCGT
>JAFAEL010000063.1 GCA_023423995.1 Pseudomonadota bacterium
GATCACGAGAGCCGCGCCGACGCCGAAAAGCGGCCGGTCCGTCACATCCATCCTCCCTCTCATCAGCTCAGGCCGGGATCTTGTTGTACTCGGCCGGGTCGAAACTCTGCGTCAGACGCCAGTAATCGATGAGACGCCAAGGCTGGTTCGTGGTGATGCGACCCTGAGCGTTCTTGTACCAGCTCTTCACGCTCGGATGCGTCCAGACCAGCGTCTCGAACTCCGCATCGATGCGGCGGTTATAGGCGTCGTGGATGTCCCGCCGGCACTCGATCTCGGCGATGCCGTCATCGAGCATCGTGCGCAGCGAGGACAGGATGTAGCGGATCTGGCACTCGGCCAGGAACATCGCGCTGCCGCCATGCCCGAGGTTGGTGTTCGGGCCGTACATCACGAAAAGGTTCGGGAAGTCGGGAACCGTGATCCCGAGATAGGCGCGCGGGTCGTCGTCGCCCCAGGCCTCGCGAATGCTCCGGCCGCCACGGCCCCGGATATCCATGGGCCAGAGCATGCGGCCGGCCTGGAAGCCGGTCGCCAGCACGATCGTATCGAGCTCGATCATGCGGCCGTCATCGAGCCGGATGCCCTTCGGCTCGACCTTTGCGATGCCCGTGGTATCGAGCGAGACGTTGTCCCGTCGCAGCATCGCGAACCAGCCGGCATCCGCCAACACACGCTTGCCGAAGGGTGGATAGTCGGGGACCACCTTCTCGAGCAGGTCCTCGCGGCCGTCGAGCTCGCGCCGGATGTGGCGCAGCATGCGCTCGCGCAGGTCCTCGTTCAGCGCGGAGATCGTGTCGGGCGGGCCCTGCCATTCGGGATCGATCCGCAGTGCCTGGAACAGCCCGTCGCCAAATCCCCAGAACAGCTGGAAGCGATACCAGGGCGCATAGAACGGCACGTTGTCGAGCGCCCAGACCTTTGCGCCCGGAACTTCACGATGGAGGTTCGGGCTCCGCACGATCCAGGCTCCAGAGCGCTGCAGCACGTGCAGCGAGCGGACCTCAGCGGCGATAGCCGGCCCGACCTGCACGGCGCTGGCGCCCGTGCCGATCAGCGCGACCCGCTTTCCGGCGATGGCCGTATCCTCCGTCCAACGGGCCGTGTGGACGACCTCGCCGGCGAAGGTGTCGAGACCTGGGATGGCCGGGATCGCCGGCCGGTTGAGCTGGCCGACCGCACAGATGAGCGCGTTCGCAACCTCCACGCGCTCCTGCCCATCCGCCTTGCGGCTCGTCACCCGCCAGACATGCGCGCCTTCGTCAAAAACGGCCGACACGACCTCATCGCCGAAACGGATGTTCTCGCGTACCCCGTACTTGTCGGCGCAGCTCCGGAGATAGGCGTGGATGCTCTCCCGGCGCGAGTAGTAGCGCGGCCAGCGATTGTTCGGCTCGAACGAGAACTGGTAGAAGTGGTTCGGCGTGTCGACCGCGCAGCCCGGGTAGCGGTTCTCGTACCAGGTCCCGCCGACGTCGTCGTTCTTCTCGAGGATGGAGTACGGGATTCCCGCCTCGCCGAGCTTGATCGCCGCCGCGATGCCGGACATGCCCGCGCCGATGATGAGAACGCGAAAGCCGGCCGCCGCCTCGGGCGGAACCAGCTCGGGCTTGGGCGCCGGCTCGAACGCCATCTGCTGCAGCAGCATCGGCACGTACTCGTCTGCCACCTGCTGGCCAACAGCGACCGACATCATGCGACGCATGACATCGGCGCTCGGATTCGGCATCGCCGGCCGCCCACCGGCGGCAAGCCGCGCCAACTCCGTCGCCGCGCCTGCTCGAATCTCGCTGGCAAGATCGTCGGGGACGCTCTGCGAATAGTCCCAAGGCCCGCGGACGTGAGGCGCGAGGCGATCTAGCCAGCCGATATCACCCGTCATCTGGACGAGCGACATCGCGAGGGGCACGATGTCTGCCCCCGCCAGAGCCTCGCTCGCAACCGACTCTTTGCCATCGCTCATAGGCACATACTACTGCGTATTATTCATAGGCACAAGAGAGGCCGGTCCTGGGAGCGCGGGCTGATGATCACGTGAGAGCGGGCGGCGCGGGCAGAATGGGCGTGACGTGGAGGGCCGCCGCGGGTTCGCAAGGTGCGCGCATGCTCGGCCCGGGGCAGAGCACCAAGAGTGCACCGACATTCAAACGGCTTCGTCCAAGCCGGACGCGAGTCGAGGGCTTGATCATGCAGCTTACTTCAATACCGGATGACTACGGCCCACGAAGCACATCCTGCCATTCCTGATGGCGGTCGATTTGTGCTTTGGCGAACGGACACAGGGGAATGAGGGCCACACCGTCGCGACGGGCGTCCTCGACCGCCTGGCGCACCAGGCGCTCGCCGACCTTTCGCCCGCGCAGGGCTGCGGGAACATCGGTATGGTCGATGATGATCAATCCCTCGCCGGCTCGAGTGTAGGCCATCTCCGCCTCGACGCCCTCGATGACGAGCCGGTAGCGACCCTTGGAGGAGCCATCCTCCCGTTCCACCGTTCCATCGGTAAATATCTCGGCAGTCTTCTGCGTCGCCGGGTCCGGCGGTCGCACCCGACCCGGCTGCCCTTGCACACATTCGAGCAGGTCGCGGTCCCAGCGGCCCAGATCAGCCGCCGCCTCGTAAGTCGAGACGAGGAACGCCATCAGCGCCTCGTCGGGATCCGCCGCAGACTGAACGGCATCGTAGGGCAGAATGAATTCCGACAGGCCCTCATGCCAGAAGGCCGTGTCGGGCCGGACCGACGCGGCCCGGGAGCCGCTCGGCGCCGGATAGGCGTAGGCGTAGAAGGCGGGATAATCGATGCCGCCGCCGCCCGGCCAGAAACCTGCCGAGGAGAGTTCGCGGTCATAGGCTTCCTGCGCCACATCATCGGGCAGCGAGGGAATGCCGCCGGGATGGAGCGGCGCCCGCCGCCCCGAAAAGCGGGTGACGGCCAAGTCGAAGCTGCCCCAGAACAGGTGGACCGGACTCGACTTGCCGAGAAACGAGGTCCGGAACCGATTGAAGACCCTGTCGGCCGCGACCAATGCTTGATGGAAGCGTTGAACTGCCTCCCGGTCGTAGGGCCGGTCGCGATCGTCTTCGGCGAAGGGCACCGGGTTCGGCACCTCGTTCGGAATGCCGGAGAAGGTCGGCGTGCCTCCGAGTTCGGAAACCAACCGCACGAAATTGGCGTGAAACCCCGCGACGGTCGATGCCCCGAGCGCAAACGATGCCTTGCGACCATTGCCGGCGGTGCCGACAACCATGTGCTCCCTGAGATCGAAGACGATCTCAACGCCCGGCCCATCGGGGATCGGCGAGGTGGTCAGGCCGAGCGGCGTGACATAGTGGGTCCCGTTCCAGGAATGGTTGAGCCACGGCGTGTGAGCCAGGCGGTATTTCCCGGCGATCTGCAGATAGAGATGCAGCGCCGAACATGTTTCCCGCCAGCCTAGATAGTCCAGTCGGGGCCATTGGCTGCTCATCCCTGCATCCTCCATTCAGAACCTGCCCGCCGCCCGACACTATCAGTCCGGCAGCGGGATGTGCTCGTCCCGGTCATCCATCGGGAGATCGAAGCGTCCTTTCCCCCCAGTTCTGCGCACGCCATTCGGCTTTCGCCTCCTCGATGCGGTCTCTCGAGGAGGCGACGAAGTTCCACCAGATGTAGCGCGGTCCGCTGAGCGTTGCGCCGCCGAGGATCATCAGCCGGGCACCCTGGTCGCCTGCCGCGACCGTGATCCGGTCGCCGGGCCTGAACACCATCATCTGAGCGGCCTCGAATTCCCGGCCGGCAACCGAGATCGAGCCTTCGACGATGTAGATGCCCCTGTCCTCGTGATCGTCCGGCATCGGCAGCCGGGAACCGGGTTCGAGCGTGACGTCGGCGTAGAACGTCTCGGAGAACATGGTCGCGGGTGCCGTCTCGCCGTAGGCGTGCCCGAGGATGAGCCGGACCGAGACGCCGGTGTCCTGGATCATAGGCAGCGCCTCCGTCGGGTGGTGCTCGAACGTCGGAGCCACGTCCTCATGGCTGTCGGGCAGCGCCAGCCAGGTCTGTATTCCGAACAGGCTGTTCGGACCCGTTCGGGCCGCCGCGGAGGTGCGCTCCGAGTGGGACACGCCGCGCCCGGCGACCATCCAGTTCAACGCCCCCGGACGGATGATCTGGTCGGCACCGGTGCTGTCGCGGTGATGGAAGTCGCCCCGAAACAGATAGGTGACGGTGCCCAGACCGATATGCGGGTGTGGCCGAACGTCGATGCCCCGTCCGGTCAACAACTCGGCCGGCCCCGCCTGGTCGAAGAAGATGAAGGGACCGACCATCTGCCGGGCCGGCGCCGGCAAGGCGCGCCGGACCTCGAAGCCGCCGAGGTCCCGGGCACGTGGAACGATCAGCGTCTCGATGGCATCGACGCCGACTTCATCGGGGCACCCCGGTTCGATTGCTGGGTTCCAGCTCATGCCCGTTTTCCTCGCTTCGTCTAGAGGCTGCCCCACCTCGAGGAGGAAAGCCCGTTTGCCGCCGGCCCGGACCAAGCGAGCAGTTGAGCGCCTCAGTCGGACCGGGACTGCATCTCGCGAACGAGGCTCCCTCGCACTAGTCCTGCACTGCATCGAGCTGTGTCGCAGCAACTGGAACGCGCCGGCGGCTGCCGTTCCGGGGCAGTCAGTCGACAACGAGGGATAGGCGGGTTTCAGCTGTCGCGCGCGCGGAGGCGGGACGGGCACCTCAGTCGCGCCGCATGAGCTGCCAACGGTTGATGTAGGCCACTTCGCCTGCCTTGCGCCGTTCAAGTCACGTGAACTTGCGGATTGTTCGCTCTATGCCGAAGTTCGTGGGGAGATTTGGTTGATCCGAACCGCTCGATCAGCATCTCGGTCAACACCCGTACCTTGCGCGGAGAATGCGCGCCCGGCGGGCGGACTACATAGATGCCGAGTTCCGGAACCGGGTAGCGCGTCATGACGGGAACGAGCGCCCCGGACGCGAGATGCTCTTCGATCAGGGGAACCGGAAGCCCGGCGATTCCAAGTCCGGCCAGGGCCGCATAGACGAGTGCGACGGCGTTGTCGCCCTTGAACCGCCCCGTCGGCCTCATCTCGATGAGCCTGTCGCCATCCATTGCCGGCCAGGCCTCGGTGCCCTGCATAAGCGCTTGGTGGGTCACCAGTTCCTCAGGCGTTTCAGGCGCCCCGTGCTTCTCGATGTAGGCCGGACTGGCGACATACACTTCCCACATCGGCCCGACACGCCTCGCGCGCAAATTCGAGTCGGAGAGGCGGCCGCACCGGATCGCGCAGTCGAACCCTTCGGCGATAAGGTCGACGAACACGTCACTGTAGCATGCATGGACATGCAGCTCTGGAAACCGGTGGGCCAAGTTCGCGAGCACCGGAGCGAAATACGGTCCGAAGGTCAGCGGTGCCGCCACGCGCAGGAGCCCGCGTAGATCACCGGAGGGCAGAATTGTCTCCTTGGCGATGTCGATTTCCGCCGAAGCTCTTGCCGCATGATCTCGGAAGGTGGTCCCCGCCTCAGTGAGCGCGGCGCCCCGGGTGGTCCGCGACAGCAGTTGGACGCCGAGATCCGCCTCCAGGCGCGCGAGCCGCCGGCTGACGATCGACTTGGAGACGCCGAGCCGCCGCGCAGCGGGTGTCACGCCTCCCGCATCGGCCACGACCACGAACGTCCGCAGGTCTTCGATGTCCAATGCGGCGTTCCTCTTCTTGCGACACAGATTTCTCCATGTCGGACTACCGCATCTTCCGGACGAGCAGCAAATCGCGTCCAGGCAACGTCGCCTGCTCGTAAACCCGTTGCCGTCCAAGCCGGCAGGGGAAGGATATCTCGATGACCCGCCGCAATGGACTTGCTTCGCTACTTCGCCCCGAGGATTCGGTTCTCGTGCTGATCGACCATCAGCCCTTCCAGCTTGCGAACTTGAACAGTCACGAGCCGCACATGGTGGTCAATAATGCGACCGGTCTGGCAAAGGCCGCCAAGATCTTCGGCGTGCCGACGATCCTCACGAGCGTGATCGCTGCGCGGGGCGGAGTGATATTCCCGCAGATCACGGATGTATTCCCGGGTCAGGAGGTCATCGACCGGACTTTCATCAACACCTGGGAGGACCGGAAGGTGGTCGACGTCGTGAAGGCGACCGGCCGCAAGCAGCTCATCATCGCCGGCCTGTGGACCGAGATCTGCGTCGCGATGCCGGCCATCCAGGCTCTCGGCGAAGGCTGGGATGTGACGGTGGTCACCGATGCTTCGGGCGGGACGAGTGTCCAGGCCCACGAGGTCGCGATCCAGCGCATGATCGAGGCCGGCGCGAACATGATGACGTGGGTCGCGGTGGCGGCCGAATGGCAGCGCGACTGGGCCCGCACGGACTCTGCCGGGGGGGTTGCGGATTTGCTCGTCCAGCATGCCGCCGGCAGCGGCATCGCGTTCCTCTGGGAGCAGCAACTGCTCAACACGCCGGTTCCGCGAGAGGGGTGAGCCCCCGCCCTGGGATGACGGATCGACGGCCAGCCGGGAGCTGGCCGTCGAACCACCTCGTCCTTCTTCCGTCGCGGCAGGTCGTCGTGGCAATGCAGGAGATGGCGTCGGGGTTCCTGATCTATCCGCTCTCGAAAACCCGGACGTATTTAGGTGCCCTTGCTATGAACGCGTGGACCGGCCTCGGACCATCATCATTGATGATAGCAAGTCAGGCGCGTGATGGAACTCTCGGCATATCTCGCGTTCACCTTGGTATCCGCGGCCCAGAGCGCGACGCCGGGTCCATCCACCTTGTTCCTCGTAAACAATTCACTTGCCTTCGGGTGGCGCCGCGCAGTCGGCGCGTTGAGTGGCGATCTCGTCGCGATCGCGCTTCTGGCGACGCTCTCGGTCCTCGGACTGGGCGCATTGCTGGAGACCTATCCCGCGGCCTTCCTCCTCTTGCGTCTCTTGGGTGCGTCCTACGTCGTCTGGCTCGGCTGGAGCTATCTTCGGCCTGCTCCGGTGGGGAAGGATGAAACGACCATCCAGACAGGAAGCCGAGGGAGTATGTTGGCGCTTTGGCTGCACTCGTTCGGCGTGGGCATCAGCAATCCCAAGGCTGTCCTGTTCTTCACCGCCTTGTTCCCTCAGTTTCTTCCGGCCGAAGTGGACCAGCGGTCCTGGTTCTTCTGGTCGTGACTTTCGTGCTCGTGAATCGGGATCGGGGCCGCGAAGTAGGCAAGCGGGCCTGTTGCCCGGTTCACCCGGGGTTCCAGGCGGCTCCGCAGGCCCTCTGGGCGTCGCTTGCTTCTGTTCCACTCAACCAAGGATGTGCGCCATGCGAGCCGTTGGCTTTCTCACTCCGGGAAGCGTCGACCGGGAGGACGCGCTGATCGACATCGAGCTGCCGACGCCAGTGCCCGGCGACCGGGATCTCCTGGTCGCGGTCAGGGCGGTTTCCGTCAATCCGGTCGATTATCAGGTCCGCAAGGGTGAGTTCGGCCCGGGCGGCGAGGGTGTGAAGGTGCTGGGCTGGGACGCCGCGGGTGTGGTGAGCGAGGTCGGGCGCGAGGTCACGCTCTTCCGGCCGGGGGATGAGGTGTTCTACGCCGGGTCGATCCTGCGGCCCGGCACGAACGCCGAGTTTCACCTGGTGGACGAGAGGATCGTGGGGACCAAGCCGAGGACCCTCGACTGGGCCGCCGCCGCAGCGCTGCCCTTGACGGCCATCACGGCTTGGGAGGCGCTGTTCGATCGGCTGGACGTGCGGCGGCCGGTGCCGGGAGCGGCGCGGGCCATCCTCATCATCGGCGGGGGTGGCGGCGTGAGTTCGATCGCGATCCAGATCGCGAAGGCGCTGACCGATCTGACCGTGATCGCAACCTCGTCAAGGCCCCAGACCAGGGACTGGGTTCGCAGCCTGGGCGCCGACCACGTCGTCGACCACCACCGGCCACTCGCCGAGCAGGTCGCCGCGCTCGGCCTGGGCGCCCCGTCCTTCGTATTCTCGACGACGCATACGGACCGCCACCTCGCGCAGATCGCCGAACTGATCGCGCCGCAAGGCAGGTTCGGGTTCACCGACGATCCCACCATCGACATCGAACTGTTCAAGCCGAAGGCGGTCTCGATCCACTACGAGCTCATGTTCACCCGCACCATGTTCGACACCGCAGACGTGGCGGAACAGGGCGCATTGCTCAACGAGGTTTCACGTCTCGTCGATGCCGGCACGCTGCGCACGACGATGACCGAGCTGCACACGCCGATCAACGCCGCGACCCTCAAGAACGTGCATGCGCGCATCGAGAGCGGCAGCACGATCGGCAAGATCGTCCTCGAGGGTTTCGGGTAGAGGCAGCCACCTCACAGGCCGAGAACGGCCGCCTCCGGGAGGAAGGCCTCAACGTGTCATGGTTCCTCTCGATGGCCGATGCCCGCGACCGGATCGAGGAGTGGAGGACCGACTACAACCAAGACCGACCCCGCACGGCGCTCGGCGGCTTGACCCCGAGCGCCTTCGCCAACCAAGCTGATGAAGCCCGACGACTTGCATAGGCCCTGGACCACAAACGGGGGCAAGACCACGCCCACAATGCACTAACGTTCAAACCGGACCACCTCAATGAAGACCGGCCAGCCGGTGCCCGTTCCTCGTCAAGGCTGCACGGACTGAAGAAGCGCGCTTCGTCGAAGAGGTCGCTGATGGGGCCGAGGAAGTACGTGGTGGTTCCGCGGATCGATGCCGTTACGGAGCCCGTCGGGATGTCGCCCCCCAGGAGACAGCAAAGCGTCGGATCGATATCCGGTATGTCCTGCCGATGGTCGACCAGACATCACCGGTGGTGTGAGCCGGGGCCTCGTCGTGGCTCGATTCGTTAAGAGGAGAGGTGTCCTTGGGGAGAAATATCCAGGTCGCGTCGGGGGATGGCGGCGCGTTCGACGCGTATCTCGCGGCGGCTGCCGCGCCGCGGCTTACGGCGATCCTCCTGCTGCCGGAGATGTTCGGCCTTACGCCTGCCATGAAGGAAGCCGCAGACGGGTTCGCGCGGGATGGCTTCACGACGCTGGTGCCGAACCTGTTCTGGCGTGATCCGACGCCCGGAATGCTCGCTTACGAGGGCCCGGAGCGTGACATCGCGCACAAGCGGCTCGACGCGATGGACCGCGACCTCGCCGTGCGGGATATCGGCGCCGCGCTCGCCGCCTTCCGGGCGATTGGCGGAGTGCCGGACAAAGTCGTGGCAGTCGGGCATTGTGTCGGCGGACGTCTCGCCGCCCTCGCGATGCCGCGGACCGATCTTGCCGGCGCGGTGAGCTATTATGGGCTCGGAATCTCGAGCCAGGGCGCCGAGCTGGCCACGATGCGAGGCCCGGTGCAGCTCCATTACGGCCTCGCCGATCCCTACGTGCCGATCCCCGAGATCGAGGCCGTCAAGGCGCATGCCGCCGGGAATGCCAATATCGAGATCCTGGAATACGAGGGCGCAGGCCACTCCTTCTGTAATCCGTACCGGCCGATGTTCAGCCCTGCGGACGCTGCCGAGGTCCGGGCACGGACGATCGACCTGCTCGAGCGGGTAGCGGAAGGCTGAGCGAAGCACAGTCCGGCCTGCCCCCGGAGGCGCTCAGGCCAGCGCGGCAGTTCATCGGCATTGCGGATAAATTTCGAATTTTCTATCCTCTGCGCCGGACGGCCGCGCATTCCCGTCGGCCACATGGAACGGAGCGAGGCGAATGTCCGCGTTGAGCGTATCGAGACGGGCTTTCACCGCCGGAGCGGCCTCGCTCGCAGGGTTGGGCATGCTGGGCGGCCCCTCGCGGGCAGCCGATCTCGTGAAGTTGCGCGTCAGCACGATCCCGATCGCCGACACCGCATCCTTCGAGGTCGCCCGCGAGAAGGGCTTCTTCGCCGCCGA
>JAFAEL010000192.1 GCA_023423995.1 Pseudomonadota bacterium
CCGCAAGCTCCTTCCGGATGCTGCCGAGGAAGCTGATCTCTGGCTGCTCGACGGGCCGAACGGGCTTCCCGTCATCCGGGCGAAGCATGGGGACGAAGTGTTCGCGCGGCTCGTGAACGACACGCCGGCACCACTGACGCTCCACTGGCACGGCCTGCGCGGCCCGAACGCCGTTGACGGCGTCGCGGGCCTCACCCAGGCGGCAATCGCGCCGGGCGCCTCCTTCGACTACCGCTTCAAGGCCCCCGATCCCGGAATCAGCCTCATCCGTCCGATGATGCCCGGCTCCGCCGGCGAGGCGGCCGGTCGCGGGATCGGCGGGCTGCTCATCGTCGAGGAATCGGCGCCGCCGAAGGTCGCGGCCGAATATGCGCTCGTCCTGCGGGACTGGCGCGTCGAGAGGACCGGCGCCCTTTCCCCGTTCGGCGCGCCGATGGAGGCGGCCCTCGCGGGACGGCTCGGGAACCGGCTAAGCCTCGACGGCCAGGATCCGCCGCGACGCATCGAGGCGCCTGTCGGCGCGCAGATCCGGCTGAGGCTCGCCAACGCGGCAAATGCCCGAATCCTGCGCATCCGCTTCGATGACATGAAGGTGTTCGTCGCGGCGGTAGACGGCCAACCGACGGACCGTTTCGAGCCGCTCCGCGCCAGCCTGCCCTTTCCGCCCGGCACCCGCTACGATCTCCTGGTCGAGCTCCCGGCCGAGGCCGGCCGCACGAGCCGCATCACGGCGCTTGTCGGCGACGGGGTGCCGCTCCTCGAGGTTACGGCGACGCAGGCCCCGGGCGGTGAGAAGCCGCCGGAGCTCGAGAACCTGCCGCAGAACGCGCTGCTGCCGCCGGAGATCAAGCTCCAGAACTCGCTCCGGAAGGACCTCGCCATCACGGGCGGGGCAACGCGGGGCCCGGCAGGCGAGCCCGTCTATACGGGCGACCCGCGGGCGATCTGGAAGATCAACGGCACGGCGGGCGATGCGGGCGGCCCTCCCCTGTTCACGGCGAAACGGGGCCAGCCCGTCGTCCTGGCGCTCCACAACCAGACGGGCTTCCCCCAGCCGATCCATCTTCACGGCCATTCCTGCCGGCTTCTGCACGGGCTGGACGACGGCTGGGAGCCCTATTGGCTCGACACCTTCCAGGTCGCAGAGGGCCGCACCGCGCGGATCGCCTTCGTGGCGGACAATCCTGGCAAATGGGCGATCGGCTCCAGCGTGCTCGAGCGCTTCGACACGGGCCTCTGGGGCTGGTTCGAGGTAAGCTGAGCGTGGCCGTTCCGACCAGACCTCCGATCTGCTAGCCTGCCCTCATGGACGGCCGCTCCCTATACGACGAGGACATTCTCGCATGGGCTGAGCAGCAGGCGAGCGCGCTTCGCCGCCTCGCGAAAGATCGGCGAGGACTGCCCAACGAACTCGACCTGGAGCATCTCGCCGAGGAGATCGAGGACGTAGGCAAGTCGGAACTGCACCGCGCCGAAAGCTTCCTCCGCCTCCTCCTGGTCCACCTGCTGAAAATCGCCTCCGCGCCGCAGGCCCGCAGCCTGGATCGCTGGCGCCGCGAGGCACGCTTGTTCCAGGGCGAACTCGCCGAGAGCATGACGGCTTCCATCCGCGCGAAGCTGGACCTCGATCGCCGCTGGGAACAGGCCAGGGACATTGCCGACGGCGACCTCGTCAGGGAGAACGATCGCCTCCTCAGCGGGCTGACCGCGTCCTGCCCCCTCGGCTTTGACGAATTGCTGGCAGACAGGGCGGACGTGGACGCCCTGGCGGGCCGGATCAGGAGCGCGGCGCGTTCGTGAGTTGCTCCTCGCGCCAAGCAAGGTAGAGGACCGGCAGCGGGATCTGTGCGGGGGGCGAGATGGCGTCGAAGGTGCTCGTGACGGCCGGAGCGTCGGGGATCGGGCTCGCGATGGTCCGGGCCTTCCATCAGGAGGGCGCGAGCGTCTTCACCTGCGACATCGACGAGGCGGGACTCGCTCGGGCGCAGGGCGAGATGTCCGGGTTGCAGATTGCCCCTTGCGACATCGGTGATCGCTCCGCCGTGCAGGCGATGGTGGCGGATGCCGCCACGCGCCTCGGCGGCCTCGATGTGCTCGTC
Source organism: Pseudomonadota bacterium (assembly GCA_023423995.1). GTDB lineage: Bacteria > Pseudomonadota > Alphaproteobacteria > Rhizobiales > Beijerinckiaceae > Enterovirga. Next base: position 2,100 of record JAFAEL010000192.1, read on the forward strand.
AACAATGCCGGGATCGCCGGCCCGACCGGCCCGGTTCAGGACACCGATCCCGATGCGTGGGAGGAGGTTCTCCGGGTGGACCTCACGGGCGCGTTCCTGGTCGCGAAACACGCGATCCCGCATCTCACCCGGTCCGGCGGCGGCACCATCATCAACATGGCCTCCGCAGCCGGACGGTTCGGCTACGCCAACCGAAGCCCCTATGCGGCGGCCAAATGGGGCCTCATCGGGCTCACGAAGACGCTCTCGATGGAGCTCGGCCAATACGGGATCTGCGTGAACGCGATCGCGCCGGGGGCCGTGGACGGCGACCGGATCCGACGCGTCTTCGAAGGTCGGGCCCGGATCTCGGGCCGAAGCCCGGAGGAGGAGATGGAGGGGGCCCTCGCCCACCAATCCGTCAAGCGCCTCGCCCAGGCTTCCGAGATCGCAGCGCTCGCCGTGTTCCTCGCATCGCCTGCGGCGCGGTCGATTTCCGGCCAGGTCATCCCGGTCGACGGGGATCAGCAGCGGAACTGACCGGCCGGAGGGCTTCAGGCGAGCACGTCCTGCATGACCCGGGGCAGCAGTTCCGGAAGATCTTCGGCGATGAGCCCGGGACCGAAACCCGCTCCGGCCTCCGCATGCATCCAGACCGCGCAGGCTGCGGCCTCGAACCCCGGCATCCCCTGCGCCATCAGGCCCGCCACGATGCCGCCCAGCACATCGCCGGACCCGGCCGTACCGAGATAGGCCGAGCCGTTCGCGTTGATCGCCGCCCTCCCCTGCGGGCTGGCGATGACGGTGTCGGCGCCCTTCAGGATGACGAACGCGTCCGTGAAGGATGCGAGCCCGAGGGCGCGGTCCAGCTTGGAGGGGCGAGCGGCGATCGCGCGCGCTTCCGCCGAGGCTTCTCCCGATCCGGCGAGCAGGCGCTTCAGTTCGCCCTCATGCGGTGTGAGGACGACCGGCGTTTCGCGCGGCGCGCGCGTCAGCGCGGCGAACGCCTCGGCCGATCCGGAAAAGCTCGTCAGCGCATCCGCATCGAGAACCGTCGCCCGGTCCGCCTCGAGGGCGGTCTCGACCCAGCGCCGGGTCGTCTCTCCGACGCCGAGAGCCGGCCCGAGCGCGAGCGCGTTGAAACGGTCGTCCGTCAGGAGGTCGGAAAACTCGTCGGGGTCGTCGCAGACCCGCATCATGATGGCCGTGAGATGCGCAGCGTTGACCGAGAGAGCGCGCGCGGATGTCACCACGGAAACCAGCCCCGCTCCGGCGCGCAGCGCGCCGCGAGCCGCGAGCCGCGCCGCGCCCGTATTGGCCGGGCCGCCCGACACCACGAGCGCATGGCCCCGATCATATTTGTGCGCCGTCTCGCAGGGGCGCGGGAACGCCTTGCGCCATAGATCGAGGCCATTGGCGAAGAGCGTCGGTCCCGAGAGGCCGCTGCAGGAGACGCCGATACCGGCCACCTCGACAACGCCCGCATGGGTACGGCCCGGCTGGAGGAGGTGGCCCGGCTTTCGGCACGCGAAGGTGATCGTCCGGGCCGCCCTGATGGCGGCTCCGCGCACCAGCCCACTATCCGCATCGATGCCGGAGGGAATGTCGATCGCGAGGACCGGCCTGCCGGCCGCATTGACCCGGGCGATCAGGCCGGCGACCTCGCCATCTAGGTCGCGGGCGAGCCCGGTCCCGAAGAGCGCGTCGATCACGAGGTCGGCGGCCGTGGGGTCGGCTCCCGCGAGGGGCAACGGCTCCTCGCCCCAGAGATGTCCCGCTTCGGCGGCGTCGCCGGTCAGCTCCGACAGGCGCTTCATGGCCGCAACCGTCACGTTGTGACCCCTGTTCGCCAGGAGGCGCGACACCACGAACCCGTCGCCGCCATTGTTGCCCGGCCCGCACAGGACCAGCACCCGGCCCGCCTCGGGCAGCATGCGGGCAGCCGCCTCCGCGGCCGCCTCCCCCGCCCTGATCATGAGCGTGAAGCCGGGCGTGCCGGCCGCGATCGCCCGGCTATCGGCGTCCCGCATTTGATCGGATTTGAGCAATATTTGCATCGAGATTCATCGCTCAAGGTAGCGGACTGCCCGCAGCGTCGACAGTTGCACAGAAGTTATGCAACTCGCTGCACGCTTGATCATCAGCATCGGAGCGACCGCTCCGGATTCGACATGGCACCGCCACCGCCCTGATGGTAAGACCCCGATCAGATTGCACGCGCGTTGCAGGCCGCATCCCAGATGAAGAAGATCGAAGCTATCATCAAGCCGTTCAAGCTCGACGAGGTGAAGGAGGCGCTCCAGGAAGTGGGGCTGCAGGGCATCACCGTTCTCGAGGCGAAGGGCTTCGGCCGCCAGAAGGGTCATACCGAACTGTATCGCGGCGCCGAATACGTCGTCGACTTCCTGCCCAAGGTGAAGCTCGAGATCGTACTGGCCGACGACCAGGTGGATGCGGCCGTCGAGGCCATCCGCAAGGCGGCCCAGACCGGCCGGATCGGGGATGGCAAGATTTTTGTATCAAGCGTCGAGGAAGCGATCCGCATCCGGACCGGGGAAACCGGCACCGACGCGATCTAGGCATCAGCGCTCCAAGCCCGGCGTCCGCCGGGCGAACGATCAATCTACGGAGAGGACTAAGTGGCCACGACGACAGCCAAAGACGTGCTTGCGGCAATCAAGGACAACGACGTCAAGTACGTCGACCTCCGTTTCACCGATCCTCGGGGCAAGTGGCAGCACGTCACCTTCGACGTGTCGCTGGTCGACGAGGACCTGTTCGCCGAGGGAACGATGTTCGACGGCTCGTCGATCGCCGGCTGGAAGGCGATCAACGAGTCCGACATGATCCTTATGCCGGACCCGGCGACCGCCGAGATGGATCCCTTCTTCTCGGCCCCGACGATGTCCATCGTGTGCGACATCCTCGAGCCGTCCACGGGCGAGCCCTATGAGCGCGACCCGCGCGGCATCGCCAAGAAGGCCGAGACCTACATGAAGTCGCTCGGCATCGGCGACACGACCTATTTCGGTCCCGAGGCCGAGTTCTTCATCTTCGACGACGTGAAGTTCATGGCCGACCCGTACAACACGGGATTCAAGCTGGACTCCGCCGAACTCCCGATCAACGGCGACACGGATTACGAGGGCGGCAATCTCGGCCACCGCATCCAGATGAAGGCCGGCTACTTCCCGGTCCCGCCGCTGGATTCGGCCCAGGACATGCGCGGCGAGATGCTGGCCGCCATGCAGGCCATGGGCGTCTCGGTCGAGAAGCACCACCACGAGGTGGCGTCCGCCCAGCACGAGCTCGGCATGAAGTTCAACACGCTCGTGCTCATGGCCGACCAGATGCAGATCTATAAGTACTGCATCCACAACGTCGCGCAGAGCTACGGCAAGTCGGCGACCTTCATGCCGAAGCCCGTCTATGGCGACAACGGCTCGGGCATGCACGTGCACCAGTCGATCTGGAAGGACGGCAAGCCGCTCTTCGCCGGCGACAAGTATGCCGACCTCAGCCAGGAATGCCTCTGGTACATCGGCGGCATCATCAAGCACGCCAAGGCGCTGAACGCCTTCACCAACCCGTCGACGAACTCCTACAAGCGTCTCGTCCCGGGCTACGAGGCTCCGGTGCTCCTGGCCTATTCGGCCCGCAACCGCTCGGCATCCTGCCGTATTCCGTGGACGCAGAACCCGAAGGCCAAGCGCGTCGAGGTCCGCTTCCCCGATCCGACCGCGAACCCGTACCTGGCGTTCTCGGCCATGCTGATGGCCGGCCTCGACGGCATCCAGAACAAGATCGATCCGGGTCCGGCCATGGACAAGGATCTCTACGACCTCCCGCCGCGCGAGCTGAAGGAGATCCCGACGGTCTGCGGTTCGCTGCGCGAGGCGCTCGAGAGCCTGGACAAAGACCGTTCGTTCCTGAAGGCCGGCGGCGTGTTCACGGACGCCTTCATCGACAGCTTCATCGAGCTGAAGATGGCGGAAGTCGCTCGCTTCGAGATGACCCCGCACCCGGTCGAGTTCGTGATGTACTACTCGGTCTGACACTCAGCCGAGCTTCAGCAAGGGTGTACGCCGGGGCCTCACCGCCCCGGCGTTTTTCGTTCTGGGCGGTCGCGAGCAAAAAACGCTGCCCGACGGGGGTGCTCACGACCGTCTCGGCTGTATCATCCCGGCGGCGGTGCTGGTTGCGATGAGCCGCCCCACCGCACTTCCGGCGAAGTGGCCGAGGGCCCACGACACGGTCGAACAAGGGCGTTATGATCCTATATGGCGTTGTGACCTTGTAGTGACGAGACGCTGCATGCCCTTGCGAAACACTGTTACGCTTACAGACGACGAGGCAGCCCTCGTGCAGGAACTGGTCGCCTCTGGCCAGTATCGCTCAGAGCACGACGTAATCGCCGCGGGGCTGGAGGCACTCCGCACGACTGAGGCCGATGTTGAAAGCTGGCTTCGCGAGGAAGTCGTA
>JAFAEL010000203.1 GCA_023423995.1 Pseudomonadota bacterium
CAGCCCGGCCTGCTGCTCCTTCAGGATGCCGATGATCTGCTCCTCGCTGAACCGGCTCTTCTTCATCGTCCGTCTCCTGCTCGACGGACCCTAGCTCAGAGCGAGGGCATTTCAGGGGGCAAGGTCATAAACAGCCGGATTGGGTCGGGAGCGGGAGTAAGCCGAGCCTAGCAGCGAACGTCCGCTTTCTGGCAAGTGCCCAATGTCCGGAACTGGCGCGGAGCCGAACGATTTCATCTGCAATTGGCCTGTAGTTACGGTCGGGGTTTCGCAAATCCAGAACCTAGTAGGGTCAGGAAAGCACGCGTAATCTCGTCCGGAGTGTTCGGCCCCGTCTCTCGATACCAGAGCGGAATCCAGTTAACGGCCCCGAGCGCGAACAGCGTCGCAAGCTTGGGGTCGCATTCGACAATGCTCCCGTCCGCCACCCCCTCCCGGATAAGGTCCGCCGTCGCAGCACTGATCCGCGCCCGCCTTGCGACGACCTCGTCGCGCTGACCAGGCGCGAGCGAATCAACGTCCGTCAGGACAGGACAGGTGCCGAAATCCCCGAAGATCCCACGCATGTAGCGGTCGAGATAGGTCGCCAACCTCTCGAACCCGCTTCCTCCATGAGCCTGAGCAAGGGCGAGCCCAGCCTCGCCATGGTCCATAGCAAGCTGGTGACAGCGATATAATACCTCCTGCTTGCTCCTGAAGTACTGATAGAGCGTCGGCTTCGACACGCCCAGGGCGGCAGCAACATCGTCCATTGATGTATTCGCAAATCCTCGTCGATTGAACGCCTGCGCGGCCACGCGAAGAACGGCATCTTGCTTTCTTCTTCGCTGATCGGCGCGGTCGAATGCGCTTCGGGCATCCCGTGCTGTTTGGGTCGTCTCGTCAGACACTTTGAGCCTCAAGCAGTTCCGGTGCAGGCCCTGAAAGGAGCAGCCGCGGAGAGGGTTGCTTCTGACTCTACCGGCGGCTAACCTGACGGGGAAGAAAAGATGACCTACTCGAGAGTAGGCAGGTAGGAAACGATGTCCCTCGCGCAGGCGCTCGTGTCGATATCCCGGCTCCAGCCGGAGCGCCCGGCCGTGACCGAAGGCGACCGGACCTGGTCCTATGACGCCTTCACCAAACGGGTCTGCACCCTCGCGGGCGGGCTGCAGCGGTCGGGGCTCCGACCCGGCGATCGCGTCGTGCTGTGGATGGAGAACTGCTCGGAGTTTCTGGAGATCCTCTACGCCTGCTGGGCGGCCGGCCTCTGTGCCGTCCCGACGAACGCCAAGCTGCACGAGCGGGAAGTCGAACACATCGCGGGCGATTGCGGTGCGCGGATCCTCTTCACGACGCAAGGGCTTGCCGAAGGCGGAGCTTCTCTCAGCCTGGGCTCGTCCTGCCGCGTGATCTGCGCCGGCACGGCAGACCATGCAAGGCTGCTGAAGGGCGAGCCGATCGCGCCCGTCGAGGTCGGACAGGACGACCTCGCCTGGATCTTCTACACGAGCGGAACGACAGGGCGTCCCAAGGGCGCGATGCTGAGCCATCGCAACCTGCTCGCCATGAGCCTGCGCTACCTCGCGGATATCGACACGCTCACGCCGGCCGACGTGAAGCTTCACACCGCGCCGCTGTCGCACGCATCGGGCCTCTACAGCCTCCCCTTCTTCCTGAAGGGAGCCCAGAACGTGGTGCTCCCCGGCTTCGATGTCGAAGCGATCGCCGACATGCTCACCAAGTACGACAAGGTGACGATGTTCGCGGCGCCGACCATGCTGACCCGCCTCGTGAACAGTCCTCTCGTCGCCGGTATCGACCCCTCGCGGATCCGGACCATCTATTATGGCGGTGGGCCGATGTATGTCGCGGATCTGGAAAGGGCCGTCGAGATCTTTGGGCCGCGCCTGTACCAGATCTACGGACAGGGCGAATCCCCGATGACGATCACGGGCCTCGACCAGGCCGGGCACGTGTCGCAGGAGGGGCCCCCGCTTCAGCAGCGCCTTGCTTCCTGTGGCTTGCCGAGAACCGGCGTACGGGTGCGTGTGGTCGACGAGGACGATCGCGACCTGCCTCCGGGCGAGGTGGGCGAGGTCATCACCCAGAGCGACTGCATGATGTCAGGCTATTGGGGGAATCCCGAGGCATCCGCGGCGGCCCTGCGGGGCGGCTGGCTTCATACGGGCGATCTCGGCAGCCTCGACGAGCGGGGCTACCTGACACTCCGCGACCGCTCGAAGGACATGATCATCAGCGGGGGAACGAACATCTACCCGCGCGAGATCGAGGAAGTGCTGCTGCGCCATGCCGGCCTCCTCGAGGCATCCGTCATAGGCCGGCCGCATCCGGATTGGGGCGAGGAGGTCGTTGCGTTCGTCGTTGCAAGAGACGGCGTCACCGTTACCGAGAGCGAACTCGATCAGCTCTGCCTCGACAACATCGCGCGCTTCAAGCGGCCGAAGCATTACCGCTTCATCGATCGGCTGCCGAAGAACAACTACGGCAAGGTCCTCAAGACCGATCTGCGCCAGCGTCTCGCGCAGGAGAGCACGCCATGAGAGACGTCCTGATCGCCGGGATCGGTTCCACGACCTTCGGCAAGCACCCCGACAGGGAGATCCAGGCGCTTGCCGTGGGCGCCGCCAATGCCGCGATCCTCGAAAGCGGGCTCGATCGCGGCGAGATCGGCGCGCTCTATCTCGGCAATTTCGTCTCCGGACCGTTGACTGGTCAGGAGGTTCTGGCCGGGCTGGTTGCCGACGGGCTCGGGCTCGGCCAGATCCCCTGCACCAAGGTCGAAGGCGCCTGTGCGTCTGGCGGCATCGCGTTCCGGCACGCCTATCTGGCGGTCGCATCCGGGCTCTGCGACGCGGCCCTGGCCGTGGGGGTCGAGAAGATGACCCATGCGGACACCGCGACGACCACCGCAGCGCTGAACTGCGCCATGGACAACCGGAGCGACGGGGTCAGCGGGCTGACCTTTCCCGGCCTGTTCGGCCTCGCTTGGCACATCCATGCCGAGCGCTACGGCACGACGCGGGAACAGGTCTCTGCGGTCGTGACGAAGAACAAGGCCAACGGCCTGCTCAATCCCCTCGCGCAGATGGGCGCGACCATCGGGGCGGATCAGATCGCGCAATCGCCGCTGATCTGCGATCCGCTGCGGCTCTTCGATTGCTGCCCGACCAGCGACGGCGCCGCCGCTGTGCTGCTCGTGGCAGGCGACCGCCGCGGCGCGATCGCCGCGCCTCCCGTCAGGGTCAGGGCCTCAGCCCAGACACGGGGCAGCGCGCGGATCGCCGGCCACGCGGATCTCTGCACGTTCGATGCCACCGTCGCGGCCGCTCAGGAGGCGTACCGGCAGGCCGGCCTCACGGCTTCCGATGTCGACTTCGTCGAGTTGCACGACTGCTTCTCGATTGCGGAGATCCTGGACAGCGAGGATCTCGGCGTCATTCCGCGCGGACATGGGGCTGCCTATGCCTCGGAGGGCCGGACGCGGGTCGGCGGCGACCGTCCGATCAACCCGAGCGGCGGCCTGCTGTCCAAGGGCCACCCGGTCGGGGCCACCGGCATCGGGCAGATCTACGAAAGCGTCCTGCAGCTCCGTGGCACCCACCCGAACCAAGTCCGCGACGCCCGTATCGGCCTCACGCACAATCTCGGCGGTACCGGCGTGGCCTGCACGGTGAACATCCTGGAGCGGCTGGATGCCTGAGGCACCCATCGAGTTCGAAGGGCTCCGCTGCCGGGCCTGCGGCACGCTCGACCCCGGGCCGCGCGAGCTCTGCGCGGCCTGCCATTCGGCGGAGCTCGATCCCTGCAAGGTCGCGGGGAGCGGCTCGCTGGTCTCGTGGACCACGATCCGACGTGCTCCGACGCGCTTCAAGGGGCAGGCGCCCTACACGATCGCGGTCGTGGATCTCGACGCGGGAGTGCGGGTCACGGGTCGCCTGCGCGGCGACCTCGAGAGGCTGAAGGTCGGGTCGCCGGTCGCGGCGGTGGCGCTGGAGAGCGGCGCCTACATGTTCGAGGAGACAAGAGTTTGAGCGACATTCAGTACGAGCAGCACGGGCCGGTCGCGCTGATCCGGATCAACCGTGCCGAGCGGATGAACTCGCTCGACTTCGCGGCAAACGACGCGCTCGTCGACGCCTGGCGCCGCTTCGATGCCGACGACGCCGCGCGCGTGGCCGTGATAACGGGTGCCGGCGACAAGGCGTTCTGCGCCGGTGCCGACCTGAAGACCTACACGATCGACTTCGCGAACCGCCCTGCCCCCGAGTTCCGCCAGCGCTATACGGACGGGCCCGGCTTCGGCGGCATCACCCGCAACTTCGATATCGGCAAGCCGATCGTCGCGGCCGTGAACGGCTTTGCGATCTCCGGCGGCTTCGAGCTCGCGCTCGCCTGCGACATCCGCTTCTGCTCGCCGAACGCCGAGTTCGCCCTTCAGGACGTGAAGTGGGGCTTCCACGCCTGCGATGGCGGCCTCATTCGCCTGCCGCAGATCGTGGGCCTCGGCCATGCGATGGAGATCGTGCTGTCCGGGGACCGCGTCGACGCCGAGCACGCTTATCGCATCGGTCTCGTGAACCGGATCCACCCAGCCGACCAGTTGCTCGAGAAGAGCATGGACTACGCAGCGCGCCTCGCCAGCCGGGCGCCACTGCCTCAACGCTTCGCCAAGGACGTCATGCGGCGCTCGGTCGGCATGACGCTCGACGAAGCCCTCCGGCTCGAATCCCGATCCTTCTACGATCTCGGCGGAACAGAGGACATCCGCGAAGGAACGACGGCGTTTCGCGAAAAGCGGGACGCGCAGTTCAAGGGCCGCTGACAATCACACATACAATGAACAAAGGGAGGGAATAGGATGGTTCGCAGCACTTGCAAGGTCGCGCTTGCCGTCGCGGCATTCGCCGTGGCCGGCTCGGCCCTAGCGCAGGAGACGGTGAAGGTCGGGGTGGTCGAAGGCCTGAGCGGCCCGCCGGCCATCACGGATTTCGGCGATTCCTACCTTCAGGGCCTCAAGGCGGCCCTGAAGGATTATCAGGCAAAGGGCGGCAAGACGAAGATCGAGCTCGTGGTCTACGACGACGAAGCGAACCCCCAGCGCGCAGTCTCGGTCGTCCAGCGCCTCGTGCAGAACGACCGCGTGCCAATCGTGGTCGGTACCGTCAGCAGCGGAAACGTTCTCGCCTTCGCGCCGATCCTACAGCGTGCCGGCGTCCCGCTTGTCGCCGGCCCGTCTATCGCCACCAACATCACGACGCAGTTCATCGACCAGAAGCCCAGCTTCATCTTCCGGTGCTCGATGGTGGAAAAGTTCCAGATCGAGGCGATCCTCGACTGGGGGGTGAAGAAGTTCGGCAAGATCGGGCTCGTTCACTCGACCACCGGCTACGGCAGCGTTTCCGCCAAGGAGATCGAGGCCGGTCTCAAGGCCCGCGGCAAGGAGCTCGTCGCGATCGAGGCGGCGGCGCCCGGCGTCAACGACCTCACCCCGCAGATGATCAAGATGCGCGATGCGGGAGCCGAGCTCGTTCTCAACTTCCACGAGTCCTTCGAGCTCGTCTATCGCCCCATGGCGCGGCTGAACTACCGGCCGGTCATCGCCGGCAATTGGGGCCTCTCCTCGCTCAAGGTGGAGCAGATCGTCGGACGTGAGGCGATCGAGGGCACCGTGATGGGCCAGGCACTCGATCTCGCCGATCCGAAAGCCAAGGCCTTCGACGAGCGCATGCGCAAGGAATACGGTGCCGACTACCGCTGGCCCGTTCTCGTGGCCCTCGGCTACGATGCCGGCCAGATCGTCTTCAAGGCCGTCGACAAGGTCGGCAAGAGCGACCCGAAAGCCATCCGCGACGCGCTCGAAACCATCGACGGCATCGAGGCGATCTCGGCGACGCCATCCAAGCCCTACTCCCCCACGGATCACGAGTGTCTCGACAAGGAGCACGTATTCCTGGGTGTGTGGAAGGGCGGCCAGGTCGTCCGGCTCGAGCCCTAAGCGACCCGCTCAGCCCCCTTACCGAGCCGGCCTGCCATGTCATTGACCAACGCTCTTCAGCTGCTCGTGAGCGGCGTCGCCATGGGCGCGATCTACACGCTCACGGCGAAGGGGCTGTTCATCGCGCACTTGGCGACACACCGGCTCAATTTCGGCCAAGGCGACTTCCTGATGGTGGGCGCTTTCGTGTCGATGGGGCTCATGCTCGCGGGGGTTCCCGCCCCTGTGGTGCTCGTGGCGGTGCTCGTCGCCATGAGCATCCTCGGCTACCTGCTCGAGCGGATCGCCATCCGGCCGCTCGATCGCGGAGGCGACCAGACCGGCGGCTATGCCTGGGTGCTCACGACGGCCGGCGTCGCGCTGATCCTTCAGAATGTCGTCGAGCTGTACTGGGGGAAGTCGGCCCAATATGCGCCGCCCATCTTCTCCCAGACGCGCGACGTCGTCGTCCAGGTCGCGGGGGTGGGCATCTTCGTGGAGGAGATCGCCATCATCGTCGCCGCCTTCGCGATCGTGGCGCTCTTCTACGTCTTCCTGTTCCGCAGCCGCTGGGGCAAGGCGATCTATGCGGTCGCGTTCAATCAGGATGCCGCGGCGCTCCTCGGCGTGAACGTCCGCGCGACCGTCATCCTCGTCTTCGTGCTCGCGGCGCTGCTCGCCGGAATCTCCGGCTTCCTGGTCGGGCCGCTCGTCTCGGTGAACCCGCGTATGGGCCTCGTCTTCACCATCAAGGCGCTCGCGGTCGCGTCGATCGGCGGCTTCGCCAACCCGCTCGGGATTCTGGCCGGCGGCATCCTGTTCGGCGTCGCCGAGGCATTCTCGAACTACTGGGACAGTGATTTCGGCGATCTCTATCCGCTGATCGCAGTGCTGGCCCTTCTCGCATTCAAGCCGGCCGGGCTGTTCAGCCAGCGCGCCGCGGACGTCCGCTGAGGTGACCGGAGTGGCACGTCTCCTCGGCTACGCACTCGCCGCGATCCTCATCGCGGTGCTGCCCGGCATCGTTCCTAACACCTTCTACATCCATCTGGGGCAGATCTTCGCCTATACGGCGATCGCGGTGATCGGCCTGAACATCCTGCTCGGCCTATCGGGCCAGATGTCGCTCGGGCATGGCGGCTTCTATGCCCTCGGCTGCTACGGGACCGCGATCCTCGCCACGACCTACGGGCTGCCGCTCTATCTCACGATGGCTGCCGGCCTTTTCCTAACGCTGGTGATGGGCCTCGCGGTCGGAATGATCGCGCTCCGTACGCGCGGGCTTTACCTCGCCATGGCGACACTCGCCTTCGGCTTCATCGTGGAGATCCTTGCCCAGCGCTGGGTCGGGCTGACCGGTGGCACGATGGGCCTGATGGGCGTGCCGCAGCTCGATTTCGGCAATTTCGCCATGGGCCCGACCTACTTCTTCTGGACGGCCGCCGGCCTTCTGCTCCTCGTCCAGATCGGCAGCGACTACCTGTTCGACTCCGCCGCCGGCCGACGGCTCAGAGCCATCAAGGAGAGCGAAGCCTTCGCCCAGACGATCGGGCTGAACGTTCCCGTCTGGCGGACGCTCGTCTTCGCCGCGAGCGCCATGCTGGCCGGCCTCGCGGGCGCACTTTTCGCCCACCAGGACGGTTTCGTCAGCAGCGATGCGTTCCACATCCGCCTCACCATCGGGCTCCTGATCGCGGCCGTGATCGGCGGCCTCGGCCGGAGCTACGGACCGCTGTTCGGTACCGCGATCCTGCTCGCCCTGACGGAGGTGATCGCCGCCGTGCACGATGTCGGACAGATCATCTATGGCGGCATTCTGCTCGGTGTCCTTCTCCTTTTCCCCGAGGGCGCGATCGGCCTCGTGCGAAAGCTCTTCGGGCGGGCCGTCCGGAAGGCGGCACCGACGGAGCGTGCCACCACCTTCGCGCTCGAGCCGGATTCCCGCTCGGACCTCGTCGTCGAGGGCCTGTCGAAGAGCTATGCCGGCGTCACGGCGCTCCAGGGCGTCAGCCTCGCCGTCCGGCCCGGCAGCATCACGGCGCTGATCGCACCGAACGGCGCCGGCAAGTCGACCTTCATCAACGTCGTCGCCGGTCTGTACCGCCCGAGCGCCGGCCGGATCGTCATGGGCGGTCGCGACGTGACGTCCCTCGCCGCTCACGAGCGCGCGCAGCTCGGGCTGGTGCGCACCTTCCAGAACCTCCAGCTCATCGGCTCCGTGGATGTGATCTCCAACGTCATGCTCGGGATGCGCCCTCGTGACGGGGTCGTGGCGGATTTCGGCCGCTGGCTGCTCGGGCGGAAACACGAGGCCGCCGAGCGTGCCGAGGCGATGGCGATCCTGGAGCTGCTCGGCCTGCGCGCCTATGCCCATCACCGGCCGGCCGACCTGGCCTATGGCCACCGCAAGCTCCTGGAGTTGGCCCGGGCGATCGCGCAACGGCCGAAAATCCTTCTCCTCGACGAGCCGGTCGCGGGCCTGAACCCCGTCGAGGCGCGCGGCATCGGCCAGATCGTCCGCCGGCTGCGCGATGCCGGCGTCGCCGTGCTGATCGTCGAGCACAACATGGAATTCGTCATGGACCTCAGCGATTCCGTGACGGTGGTGGACTTCGGCAATCCGATCGCGTCCGGCACCCCCGCCGTGATCCAGCGCGATCCCGCGGTCCTGAAGGCTTATCTGGGGACGGAGGCCGCGGCCGCGTGATCGAGGTCGAGAGCTTGTCGGCTGGCTTCGGGCCGGTCCAGGTGCTGCACGACGTGTCGCTTGCCGCCCCCGCGGGCAAGCTCGTCGCCCTTGTGGGTGCGAACGGGGCCGGAAAGACGACGCTCCTGCGTACCATTTCCGGACTGGTGCGGCCCATTTCCGGCAGCATCAGGTTCGACGGGAAGCCGACGGAGGGCCAGGCGGCGCATGTCCTGGCGCGAAGCGGTCTCGTCCATGTGCCCCAGGGTCGGCAGATCGTGCCGACCCTCACAGTGCGCGAAAACCTCGAGATCGGCGCAGAGCGGGTCGGCGGCGTGGCGGCCGAGGATTTGGAGGCCGGGATCGAGCGCGAATTCGAGCGCTTCCCCGTCCTGCGGGCGCGCCAAGGCATTCTCGGCGGCAACCTGTCCGGTGGCGAACAGCAGATGCTCGCCGTGAGCCGCGGCCTGATGATGCGCCCGAAGCTGCTGATGCTGGACGAGCCGTCCCTCGGACTCGCGCCGCAGATCGTCAGGCTCATCCTAGACGCGCTTCGCCGCCTCGCCGACGAAGGACTCGCCGTCCTCCTCGTCGAGCAGCTCGCCATGCTGGCGCTGGATGTCGCGGACGATGCCTATGTGCTCCAACGCGGCCGCATCGTGATCTCTGGCCCGGCGAGCGACGTTCGGGGAGATCGCGCAGTAGTCGAGAGCTATCTCACCTGATGAAACGTGTCGAATTTCGCCGAGCGCCCGAGTCGGCGTCGTATCAAGCCGCTGAGGACGGCCAGCCGCGTAGTCACGCCCGGCCGGAGATTGGGACTGTCGGGCTCCAGCGCCAAGGGCTGTCGGAGACACGCCCGGCACGCAAGCATTCGTTTCGCTCCCGTCCGCTTTCGGGCGCGTCTGCGACCAAGTTTGGCCGAAACCCGAAGGTCGGCTTGGGAATTCCACGACTAGCGTGACGGACCCGCGTGCTGAACTCTGGCGGCGGCTCCCCGATTGCCAATCAGGGAGGAGGTCGCGCAGGTGCCAGGCAAGGAGTGCCTGGATCGGCTAGCGGCAAGTGCGAGGCGGGTCGGCAAGTTGCAAGGAGACCTCGTGCGTCAGCCAATCTCGCGTCCGCCACGACGCAAGCAGCTTCCTCCTAGGATTGCGCACCATGTCAGGCCGCCCCGCCGCGTCCGGGGATGGCTCTGAAGGCCACTTCCACCAGCAGTTCGGGAAACGCCAGGCGCGACACCCCAATGAGGTTGCTCGCGACGCGGGGTTTGTCGCTAGCATACATCTCCTTGCGAACCTTGCCGGCCGCCGCGAAGGCTGCCTCTATGTCGATGACAAAGAGCGTTTCCTCGACGACATCGTCCAGTGTTGCCCCGAGTTCGGCGAGCAGGCTGGCGGCGTTCTCGTAGGAGCGTCGGAGCTGCGCCTCGGTGTTGGAATAGGATGTCGGTCGGCGGGCGCTGTCGAGCGGTGCCGGGGCGATCAGGGTACCATCCCGGTCGTGGCTTACCTGCCCCGAGACGTAGATCACCCCATCGACCTCGACGGCCTGTGAATAGCCGTATGCACCTTCCCATGGCACGCCGAAACTCGCGACACGCCGTTCGCGCGCTTTGCTTGAACCCATCATGACGTGATCTCCATGCGGATTTGTGAGGATGAGAGAATTCACTGCGTCTGGATTTCACTGCCGTCCAGGAAAGCTCCCTCTTGCCGCTCTCAGAATCGGATCTGGGCCTCGGCTCCGATGAACTGAACGAGCCTCGATGGACCGGTCTCCTCGATGAAGCGGCCGGGCACGAAAGCGGCATACGAGACCTCGAGGGACAGGTTGCGCGTCGCCTCCCAACCCAGGACGAGTTCGGCCTGCGTTCCGATGTACCGAGCCCGGCTCACGCCGGCCGGGCGAAGCAGATTGCCCGGGTTGCCGTAGATCCCGTCGGCGAGCGACTCGCGCCAGTAGAACACGGCCGCCGCGGAGAGGGACAAGCCGGAGCCAAGATCGACACCCACGACAGGATGCAGGTTCGTCAGGTTGTAGGGGCCGAGTAGTCCGATCTCGCCGAAGTACTTCCCCTTCGGGAACAGGGCGTTGAAGGTACCGAGCGTGCCGTCTCCAGCATTGCCGTCGCCGCTGATCACATTCGCCCTGAGTTCGAGGAACGGGAGGTACGGCAAGTCCCAGAAAGTGTAGCGTGTCACGGTCGCGAGCGACCAGGCCAGGATGTCGTCCTGGCCGAAACGTCCGAACTGCAGCATGGCCTCGTGATTCCAGGCCCAGTTGCCCAGCGCCCCGAACAGGCGGCTTCCGACGGTTTGTCGGTCCTCGGTGCCGACCCCTGCGTTGAAACGGGCATTCGCCCGGTGGTAGCCGATCCAGTAGAGGTCGATCCCGGCCCCCACGCCGATCTCGGGAAGCTCCCGTGTCGCATAGACGCCGTAGGCCCGGCGGCTGCCATCCGTGCGGTCGTCGAAGCCGTGGAGGTTGTTCTCGACCGGGCGCAGAAAGAAGCCGTCGATCCTCCAGGCACCGCCTTCGGCCCTGACGAGCGCTCCATCGAAGGCGAGAGGCACGTTTGGGCCGAACCGTAACCCGATCAGGCGCTCCGATCCGTAGGCCACCAACTGGCGGCCCCCTTGGGCGGTCAGGACGGTGCCGCCGCCATCCGGCCGGATCCGCCACTGGCCGAAGGCCTGGAGCAGGTCCGGTCCGGTCTCATCGACGGGACCCTTCGTCAGGCGGCTCCTGTCCGCCCAGGCGCCGACCATCTGCCCGAAAAGCCGAAAATCGGGGCCGATATTCAGGTCGGCGTAGGGCAGGATCCGCGACCAGCCGTAGCCCTCGTTCGGTTTCGGGGGATCACCCCAGAAGTTGTTCCGGTACCCCTCGTAGCGCAGCCGCAGGTCCGCGCCGAGTGTCAAGAAGATTTCACCTGCAGCATCCAGCGGGATGAACTTGTAGCGCTCCCATTCCGCACCCGTCCGGTTCCCGGGCTCGCGCAGGTAACGCCAATCCTCGCCATAGCGGCTATTCGTGAAGCTTGGTGGAGAAGCTCGCTCCGCCGACGCAAATGCGGGAGCGAGCGCGAGCAAGAGAGCTCCGAGGACTGGCCGGCGCGCGCTCATCGCGGCAGGCTGAGGCCGAGAAGGTGAGTGACCTCGGGTGCCGACGCACCGGCGTGGAAGCTCAACAGCTCTGCTTGTACGTCCGCATCGGCTTTCGATACGCGCCGGTGCTGCCGCAGGTGCTCGGCCCAGGATTCGACGAAGAACCATTCGACGATCCGCTCCGGGTCAGCCGCATCTTCGGCGACGCCCCAGGCATATGCCCCATCGCGGCGGCGTTCCTCGCCGAAGCGTGCGAGCGCGGCGAGGAACGGCCCACGTCGCTCGACCGGGATGCGATAGGTGACGCTGACCATGACGGGGCCGCGGTCGTGCTCCGGCGCCGTTGCGACCTCCGGCTCGGCCCAATGTCCGGAAGGCGCGAGGTCGGCCTCACCTGCGGGAAGCGCCAAGCGCCGAAATGCCGTGACCCCGGCAACCAGCGCCAAGGCGCCCGCTGCCGCCAGGAGCGTCGCGGGTACCCCGATACGGCCCGCGCAGGCGCCCCAGAACAGGCTCCCAACCGTCATCGCGCCGCCCTGGACCGTGAGGTAGACGGCGAGGCCGCGACCACGCACCCAGTCCGGGAGGATGGCCTGGACGGTGCCGTTCAGGGTGGTCAGGACCACGATCCAGCAGATCCCGAGCACGAGCGTCGCCGGGAGCGCGGCGGCGGCCGCATTCACGATCGCCATGAAGGCGATCACGGCGGCCATCAGCCCCATCGCGGCGGTGAGCAGGCCGTCCTGGCCAAGCCTCGCCCTCAGCCGGGGCATGAGGACCGCGCCGAGGATCGCCCCCAACCCGACCCCGCCGAGCAGAAGGCCGTACAGGCCCGGGCCACCGCCGAGTTCGCGCCGTGCCACGATCGGCAGCAAGGCCCAGATCGCGCTGGCGCACAGGAAGAAGATGGCGGACCGCAGGAGAACGCTGCGCAAGGTGGCGCTCGCGCGGGCATAGCGGAGGGCGGCCCGGAGCGCGCCGCCGAGATGCTCGCGAAGCCCGTCGCTCGAAGCGATCCTCCGCTTCCACCAGAGTAGGGCCGCGATGACGACGAGATCGCTCACGACATCGAACAGATAGGTCACGGATGCGCCGACCACCGCGACCAGCAGACCGCCGACGGCAGGCCCGATCGCCCGCGCGATGTTGAACCCGAGGGAGTTCAGCCCGACTGCCGCCTTCAGGTCGGAGCGGGGAACGAGTTCGGGCACGATCGCCTGCCAGCTCGGGGCGGCGAGAGCGGCTCCGATCCCGCCGAGGAACGTGAGGGCGACAAGGCTCTCGACCGATGCCTGCCCCGTGGCGGCAAGCAGCGAGAGAAGCGAGCTGACGCCTGCGAGAAAGGCGAGAATGCCGATTAGAAGGTGGCGGCGGTCGAGGATGTCGGACAGTGCTCCGGCCGGAATGGCGAGCAGAAAGGCCGGCAGGGTGCCGGCAGCCTGGATGGCCGAAACAGCGAAGGGGGACGGCGACAGGTCGGTGACGAGCCATGCGCTCGCCACATCGCGCATGAAGCTGCCGACGTTGCCGAGCACGGTCGCAAGCCAGAGCACTGCGAACAGGCGCTGCTTGAGGGGTGCGAAAGCGCCCGGCGGCGCGGAGGCCGCCGGTGGCGGGGCGATGTCCACCGCGCTCATCGTCTTCGGCCGTTCACGAGGAGAGCCGCGGCAACGAAGCCGCCCACGATCGCGAGATGTTCGAGGAAGGTCGCGGTCTGCCGCACCCGATCGAGCCCCTCGAATTGCCAGAACGGATGCGCGATCAGAGTCGCCACGACCGTGAAGCCGGCCAGCAATCCGGCGCCAAGCCAGCACCAGCGCCGGGTCAGGAACAGGCCGGATCCCCCGAGCTGGACCAGGATGACGGCAGCGGCCACGAGGCTGGCCGGCTGAAGGCCTAGGGAGGCGGCCTCTGCTGCCGCGGCGGGAAAATCGAACGCCTTGCCTAGGCCGCTGCCGATGAAGGGCGTCGCGAGGAAAAGGCGCGCCAGCCAGCCCAGGCCGGGAAGGTCGAGCAGCGCCGATACCCACCCTGAAGGCACCGCGGTCGACGCATGGGCACGAGAGGCCGCCATCTCAAAACGCCCAGCAGGAGCAGCCGAGCGCACCCCAGAACGCGCCATCGTTGACGGGCACGTCCGCCCCCCAACTCCGGGCATGCGCGTGGCCGTGGAGGTTGCACGCCGCGTCGCAGGAGCATGCCGACGCCGCGAAGGCGTATTTGCGGTCGGTCTCGGCGGATGCGCGCTTGTTGTAGCCGCCGAACGTGTTCACCGGCGACCAATCCGGCATGGCCGGAGGCGGTGGCGGACCCTGTGCGGCGAGGTCCCCTGCGCCATAAACGACCTTTCCGCCGACAACTGTCAGCAGCGACTCGATTTCGCGGATCTCATCTCCGGGAACGGCGAAGTAGTCCCGGTCGAGAACGGCGAAGTCCGCCAGGCGCCCAGGTTCGATCCGCCCCTTCTTCCCGTCCTCGTTCGAGAACCAGCCGACATTCTCGGTCCACATGCGGAGCGCCGTTTCGCGATCGAGGCAGTTGGCCTCGGGGTACAGCTTCAAGCCACCGAGCGTCCGGCCCGTCACGAGCCAGGATAGCGAGACCCATGGGTCGTAGGAGGCGACGCGCGTGGCATCGGTGCCGGCAGAGGTGCGAACGCCCATCTCCAGCATCTTGGCGACCGGGGGCGTGCGCTCTGCGGCACGGTTGCCGTGTCGCTCCACGAAGTACTCGCCCTGGTAGGCCATGCGGTGCTGCACGGCGACGCCGCCACCGAGCGCCGCGATTCGCTCCAGGCTCTTGTCGCTGACCGTCTCGGCGTGGTCGAAAAACCAGTTCAGGCCCTTTAGCGGGATCTCGCGATCGACCTTCTCGAACACATCGAGGGCGCGCGTGATGGTCTCGTCGTAGGTGGCGTGGAGGCGCCACGGCCACCGGTTCTGGGCGAGGACGCGGACCACACCCTCGAGGTCCTCCTCCATCGAGGCCGGCATGTCGGGCCGCTCGACGCGGAAATCCTCGAAATCGGCCGCCGAGAAGACGAGCATCTCGCCGCCTCCGTTCAGCCGAAAGTAGTCATCGCCCTGGCCATAACGGGCCGACGAGGTCCAGCGCAGGAAGTCGTCCTTCTCCGCCTTCGGCTTCTGCGTGAACAGGTTGTAGGCGAGGCGGATGGTGAGCTGCCCGTCGGCGGCGAGCTTCGAGACGACCTCGTAATCCTCCGGGTAGTTCTGGTAGCCGCCGCCCGCATCGATTGCGCTGGTCACGCCGAGGCGGTTCAGGTCGCGCATGAAGTGGCGCGTCGAGTTCACCTGGTAGTCGAGCGGCAGCTTCGGACCCTTTGCCAGGGTCGCGTAGAGGAGGGTGGCGTTGGGCTTCGCAATCAGCAGCCCGGTCGGGTCGCCTCGCTCGTTTCTGACGATCTCGCCGCCTGGTGGGTCCGGCGTTTCCCGCGTGTAGCCGACGGCCCGCAGAGCGGCCGCGTTCAGCAGCGCGCGGTCGTAGAGGTGGAGGATGAAGACCGGCGTGTCTGGCGCGACCGCGTTGATCTCGTCGATCGTCGGCAGGCGCTTCTCCACGAACTGGTGCTCGGTGAAGCCGCCCACCACGCGCACCCATTGCGGCGGTGGGGTGCGCTCGACCTGGCGCTTGAGCCTGTTCATCGCGTCCGAGAGGGAGCGCAGCCCGTCCCATCGGAGCTCCAGGTTGAAGTTGAGCCCACCCCGAATGATGTGCAGGTGATTGTCGCAAAGGCCCGGGATGACCCGCCGGCCACCCGCGTCGATCACGCGCGTTCCGGCGCCCCGCACCGCCATCGCCTCGCGCTCGTCACCCACCACCACCAACACGCCGTCGCGCACCGCCAGCGCTGTCGCTTCAGGCTTCGTCCTGTCAAGCGTCGTGATGCGGGCATTGGTCACGACGAGGTCGGCAGCGGGGTCCATGGTCTGGCTCCGAGAAGGGTCTGGCAGCAGGGTGGCGAGGGCACTCGCCCCGAAACCCGCGAGGACGGGGCGGCGTCCGGTCTTCGGCTGCTCCGTCATCCTGCGCTCTCGCTGTCCGGTCGCGACGGTTCGCGCTCCGGCTTGGCTCCGTTATGGAAGGTCTTCCGGTGCCCGAGGGACGCGAGCACGTCCGGGTGGCCCCGGAGGTACGAGACCGCGGCCTCCCCGAGCAGGATGCCGAGCAGTCCAAGCAGCGCGACGACCGGCGGCGCGGGCGAGCGGACGTTGAGCAACCCGTAGATGCCACCGACCAGCAGCCCCGCTCCGAGGGAGACAAGGTAGAGTTTCATGCGTCGTGGGACCGGGCGCTGCGCCCCGAGCCTCCTGCAGCTCAGCCGGGCTGCTTGATGAAGGCGAGCAGGTCGGCGTTGAGCTCCGCCGGCTGCGTCGTGAGCATCCCGTGCGGGAAGCCCGGATAGGTCTTGAGCGTGCCGTTCGGGAGGAGCTTGATCGACAGGCGGGCGCTGGCGCCGATCGGGACGATCTGGTCGTCCTCCCCGTGAAGCACGAGCGTCGGCACGGTGATCGCCCGAAGGTCTTCGGTCTGATCCGTCTCGGAGAACGCCTTGATCCCGTCGTAATGGGCCTTGGCGCTGCCCATCATGCCCTGGCGCCACCAATTGGTGACCACGCCCTCCTGGACGGTCGCACCGGCCCTGTTGAACCCGTAGAAGGGCCCGCTCGCCACATCGAGGAAGAACTGGGCGCGATTGTCCGCCAGCGCTTTCCGGAAACCGTCGAAGACGTCGAGCGGCAGGCCGCCGGGATTGGCCTCGGTCTTGAGCATCAGCGGCGGAACCGCGCTGACCAGAACGGCCTTGGCAACGCGGCCTTTGGGCAGCCCGTGCCGGGCGACGTACCGCGCCACCTCCCCGCCGCCGGTCGAATGGCCGATATGCACGGCGTTGCGGAGATCGAGATGGTCCGCCACCGCCGCGGCATCGGCGGCGTAGTGATCCATGTCGTGGCCGGTATCGACCTGAGCCGAGCGCCCATGCCCGCGGCGGTCATGGGCGATCACCCGGAACCCCTGCTCCAGAAAGAAGAGCATCTGGGCGTCCCAGTCGTCAGCGCTGAGGGGCCAGCCGTGATGGAACATGATCGGCTGGGCCGTCTTCGGACCCCAATCCTTGAAGTAGATCTCGACGGCGTCAGCGGTGGTGATCGTGGCCATTGTCATGGCTCCTGTTCTGTACTCTTCGTCAGGCGCGGGCCCGGAACTCGGGCTCGCGTCGAAGGCGGGGTGCCGCGGCCGCGACACCGCGCGCGAGAGCCGGCAGGGCGTCAGTACCCCTCGGAAGCACCGAACATCGTCTTGGCGTAGATGATGCCCAGCCCGTAGGCGCCGCCGAACTTCCTCGCGATGCCCGTCGTCATGTCGTAGGTGTCGGTGCGGGCCCAGTCGCGCTGGAGCTCCAGCAGGTATTGCAGCGCCGTCATGGGCTGCGCGCCAGCCTGGACCATGCGGTCCATCGACCGATCGTGCGCCTCATCCGAGATATCGCCGCACGCATCCGCGATGACGTAGCACTCGTAGCCCTGGTCGATAGCGGACAGGACGGGGCCGACGATGCAGACGGAGGTCCACAAACCGGCGAAGACCAGCCGATCCTTCCCGATCTTCGTCACCTGCGCGACGACGGGCGCGTCCTCCCAGGTGTTCATCGAGGTGCGGTCCAGGAGGGGCTGACCCGGGAACGCGTCGGTGATCTCCGCGAACATCGGCCCGGAGAAGCTCTTCTCGGCCACCGTCGTGAGAATGGTGGAGACCTTGAACCCAGCCGCGGCATGGGCCACCAGGGCGGCGTTGTTGCGGAGCAGAGCCGCGTCGATCGATTTGGTCGCAAAGGCCATCTGCGACTGGAAGTCGATCATGATCAGCGTGTGGTCGTTCGGCGAAACCAGACGCTTGCCGGGGATGGGCATAGCTTTGATCGGCATGGGAGCTCCTCGAAATGCAGCAGGGTGGGTGAAAACAGCGCCGGGACAGCGGATCAGGGCGTGCCGAGACAGGCGACCAAGGCGGCGGGCGACACGGGTTTGACGAGGAAGGCGGCGCCAGCTCGCGCGGCCCTTTGACGGTCGGCTTCGCTCGGATGGGCCGTAATCAGCACGGTCCGGATCGCCGATCCCGAGGCAGCCATGAGCTCACAGAGCTCGATCCCGGTCATGCCCGGCATTCTCACGTCGGCGATCAAGACCTCGACCCTTCCGATTTCGGCGAACGCGAGAAACGCGTCAGCGCTCGAGAACTCGGCCACCCGATGCCCTAGGGCGCGGACCAACCCCGAAATTGCCTCGCGAGAGGCGTCGTCGTCGTCCACTACGCAGATCGGGAGAACCAAGCCCGGCTTCCGGTGCCATCTGCACCGTCATCTCCCCGCGGGGCGGAGAGATCTGGCGCAAACGCATGGAGCCAGCGCCAATGGGTTGGGATCAATTATACCGTGGTGCAGTACGGGCTATGCGGCGGCCGAAGGCGCGAGGCGGCTAGGGAGCGCTCCCGGCCACCGCCAGCTTGTCCCAGATCCGGACGAGGTCGGGCAGATTGCCGGCCCCCATCTTCCGCATGACCTGGCCGCGATGAACCTTCACGGTGATCTCGCTCAGGGAGAGGTCGCCGGCGATCTGCTTGTTGAGTTTTCCGGCGACCACAAGCTCCATGACCTCGCGCTCGCGGGGCGTAAGCTTCCGGAACCGGCTTCGCAGTTCTTCCAGGCCTGCCACTTGAGCGAGCCGCTTTCTGTCGATGCTGAGCGCCCTATGCACGGCATCCAGCAGGTCCTGGTGCCGAAACGGCTTCGTCAGGAACTCGACGGCGCCGGCTTTCATGGCGGCAACGGACATCTGCACGTCCCCGTGTCCGGTGATGAACACGATGGGCAGGGAGCGTCCCGTCTGGCCGAGCTCACGCTGGAACTCAAGCCCGCTCTGGTCCGGCAATCGCACATCCAGAACGAGGCAAGCCGGCCCTCCGGGCCTCTCCGCCCGGGCAAAGGCGGCGGTGGACTCGAACGTGCGGACCTCCTGTCCGACCGACCGGAGAAGGCCTTCCAGGGACGTGCGAACGGCCCTGTCATCGTCGACAACGAAAACGATCGGATCTGCCCCGCTCATCGCTGGGGCGGCCCGGAAGCAACCGGCAGAGCCACGTTGAACACGGAGCCCCGCGGCCTGTTCGGGACCACCCAGATCCGGCCGCCATGAGTCTCCACGATCGACCGGCAGATCATCAGGCCCATGCCGAGCCCCGAAGGTTTGGTGGTCACGAACGGCTCGAACAAGCCGGCTGCCTTCGACGGATCCATCCCCCTGCCGGTGTCGGAAACCGATAGAGCCACCTTGTTAGGTCCTTCGTTGGCTGTCCGGATGATGAGGCTTCTGGGGCGGTCCGAGACTTCGGCTATAGCATCGATCCCGTTCCACGCCATGTTCGACACGACCTGCTGCAACTGGATGGAATTGCCTAACACCGGCGCGATATTTTTCTCCAGATCGAGCTCGACAACAACATCATGCAACCGCGCGTAGCGCCTGATGTCGGTGAGAGTTCCGCCTACGACCGCATTGAGGTCCACCAATGTCAAATCACGGGCATCATTCCTGAACAGCGACCGGATACCTTCGATAACCTTGCCGGCTCGATGCCCCTCCTCGATCACGCGCGCTAATGCAGTCTTGGCTTCTTCTATCTGCGGTTGCGGCCTGTCGAGCCAGAGAAGGCCGGCATCCGCATTCGTCACCATGCTGGCGAGGGGCTGGTTCACTTCGTGCGCGACCGATGCCGAAAGTGCCTCGAAGCTGGCGAGCCGCGTCTCTCGCGCCCGTCTCTCCGCCCCCACCGATCGTGTCAGGCGAGCGTAGAGCGTGGTCGTCTCCCAAAGCATCAAGACGAGCACGATGCTCGCCGCCCCCAGGCCGTACGCTCTTCCCGACCACCAGCCCACGGTCAGTCGACGGCCCGAGCTGACGAAGGACAGGAGCACCAGTTCGATGAGCAGGGCGAACAGCACCACGACAAGCCAGAGGTCGAGTACCGACCGACATCGGGCGAGCAGCAAGGCGATGGCAAGCAGGTACAGGGCAACGGCCGAAGCGGCCACATAGGTCCACAAGCCTGAGGCCTGCAGGGGACCCGCCATGAGGTCCGGCATCGCGCTATCCTGCGTGATCACCAGCATGGTGAAACCGAGCACGAGCGCCACTGTCAGGCCTAAGATCGCGATGATCGCGCGAGTTCCGGCGCGAGATCCGAGCGGCGGTCCCTCCGGCCGCAAGTGGTTGAGAACCGCGTAGGCAAGCACGAAAGCCGGAAAGCCGAGGCGGCGCAACGCGGCTAATCCGGCCGTAGTCTGTTCCCCCGCATCGAGGAGGCCGCTTTCCGCAAAAACCCCCGGGAAGGTCAGAGCCCAAGGGACCGCCAGCAGACCAGCGAGCAGGTAACCGCAGGCGAGCATCAGCACGCCCGGCGCCGGCTGGGACGAGAACAGCGCAAGAAGGAGCGCGGCCGTCAGAATGTCGTTGATGAAGATCGCCGTGGCATAGGCCGGAACGGCTGCTTCGGTCCCCTCCAGGGGAATGCCCGCGAACGGAACCGTGACTGCGAAGGCCAGAATAAGGGCAGCCACGAGGCAAAGCGCACCCCGAAGGTGCGCCCTGCTCGGCGGCAGGTCGCAGAGGAGCTTGTGGTATTCGGGCTTCGCCATCGGACCTCGTGAGCGGCGCCTCTTATAGGTGCCTGAGGTCTCGTCGAGAATGCCCGCTCAGCGCTCGTTGATCGCCGAACGGTCACGACCGAGCTCTGCGCAGCCACGAATGTCCGCTCTCGGGCGCTGCCCCCAGTTCCGCTGTTGGCGCTCTCCGGCCAGGGCGTGAGTGTCTTCCCCAACTAGCGGAGGGAGTGTGCGGCCCGCTTCATCTCATTCGTCAAGATCATTAGGCCTTCGTCGAACCCAAGACCCGGCTTCGTGAACACGCGCCACACGTCGAGGGCAACTGCGAGGTGCGCGGTCACCCTCGTCGAGACGTCCGTCTCGTTGCAGCTTCCGCCGAGGTAGGCGAGCACGCCCGCCGCCTGGCAGGCTTCGACGGATCGGACCGCGTTGAGGATCGAACCGTTGTCGGGCAGCTTGATCTGGATCGCGTCCGCAGCGCCGGCGTCCAGGAA
>JAFAEL010000213.1 GCA_023423995.1 Pseudomonadota bacterium
TCATAGGGGTTCGTGAGCCCCATGTCCTTCGCCGTGCCGGCCGTGAACTGCAGGATGCCGGCCGCCGTGCTCTTGGGGTTCTTGGCGTTCGGGTTGCCGCTGCTCTCGATGGAGGCCGTGACGGGCAGGTATGACGGGTCGAGCCCGTATTGCTGCGCAGCCCGCGTGAATGCCGGCAGGCTCGCCAGGGAGCCGAGGCCTGCGCCTCCACCCGACGCGGGCGCCGGGGATCCAGGGGCGGGCAGCCCGCCACCAGACGCCCCACCGAAAATGCTGCCGAGGTCACGCGAGAAGGAGGCGCCGGTCTCCTGTTCAAGCTGGAGCCGCTTGGCGTCCTGGCTGAGCTTCAACAGCCCCAGGCCGGTGCTGAGATCGCCAGAGCCAAAGGCGGCTTGGGCCGCCTGGCCATAGTCAGGATTCGGCCCCGAGAGCATCGAGCCAAGCTCTCGCCTTCGGTGCTGCTGCAGGCCCTTTTCGTATGCGTCCCCGAGCCCGGCAAAACCGTTGTAGAAGTCCGCGAAAGCCATAGACGCCGCCCTTCACGCTTGGCCTGCGCAGGAGCGCACGGCGTTGTAGTTCGCATACGCAGCGAAGGCCTCGCCAACGGCCTCGTTCATGCTGCCGAGCGTCTGCCAAACGAGAGCTTCATCCCGCGGGCAGTTTCGGAGCATCACAAGGGCCGTCTCGGCCATGGAGCGCGCCCGTTCGACTGCAAGGGCCGCCCCGACGATATGCTGTTCGATCGGGAGCATCGGCGCCGTTGATGAAGACGCTGAGACTGGGGGCTGGGTGCTGTGATCGAGGTCCAGGCTCATGCGGAGGCGCGCCTCTCGTTCTGAGCATCCACAGCGACCAATTCGCGAAGCTGGGCGCGAACGTACTCGGAGAGAGAGATCCCTCGACGCTCAGCAGCGACAGATGCGGCTCGGCGTAGAGTCGAATCCGCACGCACCATGATGGAGACAGGATATCGGCAGCGTCCTGTGCGCAAAATCGCCTCCGAATTTTGACGGATGCGATCGTGTCACGTCAACGGATGAAGATGAATACTCGAGAGTGTATAGCTCTATGCAGTCTGATAATCCGAGTTAATTCGCCGCTGTTTGCTGATGTTCGAAGGTCATGCATTTTGCGCATGCCTCGCTCTGAGGTTCGGCGCAGGCCCCATCCGTGCCTTGCTAAGAGCCTGACTAGTCATGAGGGCGTGCCGGCCGAGAAGGACGCTGCCGGGACTGGCCGATAGCGCCGCCAGGCTCACGAACTCAGGGTTCTTGATCTTCAGCCAGTGCCGGCACCTGCCGGAGGTGTGGCGGGTGCCTTCCGCTCCGCGACGACGCCCTCGAGGTTCATCCGGCAGGCCGTGGAGTAGAGCTCGGCGCCGTCGCCCTGGTGATGGCGGAGAAGGCGATCGCGGGCAGCTGGCGATCGGCGAGGAGCCCGGCCAGGCGCTCGCGCGGGATCTCGATCGGGAGCAACCGGAGATCCTCGCCGTCGGTGGAAGCCGTCAGTAGTCACGGCGCGATGATGAAGCCCTCCGGATGCTGATGATCGGGCGGTGAAACTCCCCACTCCAGGAGCTTCATGCCGGGCATCTAAGCGCGGGGAGCAGCGCGGCCGCTTTGCCGTGCGACTAACGATCTATAACCCGCCTTAGGGCCACGCTCAGCAGCATCGACCCAAGTTGCAGATCAAATCGGCCTTTCCCGCCCTGCAACGGTCGCGAAATCCGCTCCTGAAAAAGCAGATCGTCCGCAGGACGCTTCTTGTCGCGAGAGCCGGGCTCGGCGCCAGCAAGCCCCGACCCCTCTCGCGAGCAGGCGGCGCACTGAGCGGCTCGCCTGCTTCTGGGCGCGCAGCGACACCCGACGCGCGCCTAGAAGCCCAGTCAACCCGCCTCGGCCCGACCCTGCATGGGAGCGCGGGCATAGACAAGGGGTACCCATGTCCCATCACGCACCGCCCTCGCAGCCCACGCTCGCCGTCGCCAAGCCGGGCACCCCGTTCCGCGGCAAGCAGGGCCACGTCTACACCCCGGCCATTTCCGGCCAGTCGGTAGGAGCGAGAGCCCTCCACATGCAGATCGTGAGACTCCCTCCAGGGGAGACAGGGCGAGCGCACAAGCACGAGTTTCACGAGACGGCGATCTACATCCTGAGCGGACGGTCAGGAGTCTGGTTCGGCGAGAGGCTCGAGCATCACGCTGATGCCGGAGCGGGCGAGTTCGTCTACATCCCGGCAAGCCTCCCGCATCTGCCGTATAATCCAAGTTCCACGGAGGAGTGCGTAGCCGTGATCGCACGGACTGATCCAAACGAGCAGGAGAGCGTGGTCCTCCTTCCCGAGCTCGAAGGAGCGCTGCGGGACAAGATCGCTGTGCCGGCCTGAGGACAATTCCGGGCAGGGATAGAGGCGGCGCCGGCGGAATCGGGAGTCGCCAACGACCATCAAACGCGGGTGTACAGCGCGGCAGCCGGCCGGGGATGCTGCTCGCGAGTTCCTGCGGAGGACGTTGTGCGCGTCGAGATGGAGACGTTTGCCTGCACAGGCGACGACAAGGTCATCTACGCCGTCCAGAGCCGCGTGACCCGCTACCAGCCGCCTCTGCTTATCAAGGACGTCAGGCGCAAGGAATGGCAGACCGTCAGCGTCCGGCACCGGTACGAGCTAGCGGATGGCAGCATCGTCGAGCCAATCGGGCCCAATCGCTATGAGATCCTCGATACGGGCGTCACGCTCTCTCGGGTGGATCCAGCCGCGGCCAACTAGGGCAGGGCGCTGCAGCGACTTTGCCGCCCCAGATCGGGCGCGTCGAGTTGGGCTGAGACGCCCGCCAGCCAGGGGCACCGAGAGATCGGCAGGGCGAATGCGCAGCGCGGCCACGGGATCGCCGCTCCCGGCCTTGCAGCCGGGCCGAGCGTACGATCAGGCGACACGATGCGCGCCTTCCAGGCTGGTGAGGGCATGCGACGCTCCCCGAAATGGGTACTCGACAGCAGTAAGGCCGGGCTTAGCATGGCCTTCGACTAAAGCAGCAGGAGGGTCCCATGAGGTGCTTCTTTCACCTCCTCGGCCCAGAGCGGGCGGAACTCCTCGACGAGGTCGGCGTCGAAGTGTCATCGCTCGATGGCGCTCGTACAGAAGCGCTGAAGGCGATGGCCGAGTTGCGAGCTGAAAGCCCCGGCAGCGTGGGTGAGTGGAATCGTTGGGTTTTACGTATCGTTGACGACGGCAACTCTACTCGGGCTGACCTTTCGTTGAGCATGATCCTTCCGCTGCGGAGCGGGAAAGACGCGGTAACTCGTCCCACATAGGACCACGGTGATCGCGGATTTCGGAATCCGGCGCAGTGCACTCTTGATGTGCTCTCTAACGCCCCGGCTGCTCCTAGTCGTACTCATAAACCTCAGCCTCTGCGCACTACAGGGTCAGTTCAGCGAAAGCTAACAACTTGAAGTATTCTGATTGGTTCCTGCGTCGTCCAGTCCCAAACAGAGTACGCGCCCTAGTACCGTGAGGTATTTCGTTCTGTGTACGCCAAAAGCTCCACCTGGGAGGGCGATGGCGGCCAGGAGGTTCTACATTCCCTCTAAGCGCAAAAAAGCCCACTCCGCTCCAGCCGAGCGGGCAGTCAGGCACTTCTCTTGATTATCTCCCGGCGGGAGACGGCCTCCATCCTTGGGCCCTGCACGGCCTTGCCAACACCCACTTCGAGGTAGGTGACGCCTCGGCCCTGCCATGCACGATGCCAGCGGTCGTCCGCTTCATAGATCCTCGAAGCCGGGCGGCCGGGCCGGGTGGTGATCGCAAGCGCTGCCCGGCCCTCCAGACACAAGAAAGCCCGGCTCACGCGAGGCGGGCCGGGCTAAAGGTGGTGCTCCCCTGCAGCGGGAACGTGGACAGTATAGCACAACTCAGGGATGAGGCCCGCAGGAGCGGGTGGGGCCTCCGCACATCAGGGCGGGGCCCTGGCGAGGGCGTGTGTGTGATGGAACCCGATCCGGAGTCCCTGACATAGCGGAAGCCCAGCGAGACCGAATCCGCGCGTGGCGAGCCCCACCCATCGGCCGGCCGCTACTTCAAACGTAGGGCGCCTAGTTTCGTCGAGAATGGGAGGCTGAGCCGTTAATCCGACGGAGGGCCGTTCATGGTGCGCAAACGACAGACCAAGACGATCCTGTTCAGCGGAGTGCTCGCTGGAATCTCCGTGCTTTCGACGGCCGCCCTTGCACAGCGGTACGCACCGGTCGAGCAGGACGGGAAAGGCCGAACCTGCTCCCAGACTGCACAGATGTGCCTGCAGCGGGCCGGTCAGCAGATCTGCGAGAGCGCCAAGCAGGAGTGCATGCGATCTGGCACGTGGAACACCCAGCAGGGCGTCATCCGGAACCTCGAACGGCGCTGAATAGCCCTGATACGCGAAATAGCCCACCCAACTGGAGCTGAGCGGGCGGTCATCATCAGATGTCCGTCCCTATGGGGAAGCTCATTCAGCTGCTCTCAGGGGGAGCGTGGGCCAGGTGGAGATCCCGAAGGCGGGGAGGCCTCCTTTGACGGAGCTGCCTGTCGCCGGCCCGAGATAGGCGCATAGTCGCAGTAGCCAGCTCCGTCACGCCATCCGGACGCCGGCGGCAGGTATGCCACTAGCGGACCGCGGCCCCGCACACCCTGCTCCAGTGATCAGGACACGCCCAGGCGCGGCCTGGCGATGCTGCCTTGTCAGGTGGCGCGCGCCGTGCTTCGACGCCAGCTCACGAGACTACTAGGCTTACCTCCTTGCAACACGCGATTACGAAGTTTCGCCCGCCCTGGTTGGAAGGGTTGGCAATCAAAGCGAGCGAGGAACCTTTCGAGGTTCTGCCGAGGATCAATGAACTCGTATCGCTCGACGACGCCGAGCAGGTCAGTCGTGGCGCGTACCTGGTCACGGATCGTCTCGAGGTCCCGTTCGCGACGGATAGCTCCCCGATCCCGCTGACGAAGGATCGGGAATTCTACAATGGCGATCAGCACGCGGCATATTGGGCAAGCGGATATGCTGATTTCGCCAAAACCCGCTCCGCCTGCCAACGCCACGGAGTCGATGTCCTTCGGTACTTCGAGCTTGGCTGCTCGTCTGGACGGGTACTTCGCCATTGGGCGAACAGCACTAGCGCCGAGATCGTCGGCTGCGACCTGAATGCCAGGCACGCCGAATGGTGCCGGCTCTTCCTGCCCAAAAGAATCGTCACATTTCAGAACACGGCGCTGCCGAGCCTCCCCTTAGAACAGAACTACTTTGATGCGATCGCGGCGTTCTCCGTGTTTACGCATATAGACGACATGGAGATCGCGTGGCTCTTGGAGATGCGGCGCATTCTGAGGCCTGGAGGGATCGCATACCTGACGGTCTCATCGGAGCAGACTTGGGCCAATCATCGTCAGGGCTGGATCAAGAGCACATTCAGCCCGCTTGCAGATCAGATCACGGAATACAAAGTAGACGATGCGTTCTTCGCCAGCCCCACGCTGCCAGCGCCAAAGACGGTCTTATGGTGGCAGGCAAACGGCGGCGTTTACAATTCATCTGTTTTCCACACGATGGACTACATCGAAAGCGTATGGGGCCGGATTTTCGACATCGTTGAGGTCATACCGTCCGGCCATACATACCAGGACGTAATCGTCCTTAGAAAGCGGTAGCGGGAAGCTGCCATCCCCACGCAGGAAAGCTGCCACCGGGTGGCTTTCCATGTCTGAGGCTCAACTGAACTTCTCCACCACCGTTCGGCGATGAGCCAACCCAACCGGAACTGCCGCCGCACGGCCAGCCAAAGTTCTCTCCCTTGTGGACCCCGATCCGGAGCTCTGAAGCGCAAAAAGCTCGCCGCGGCTGGAGCCGGGTGGGGTTGCCGGGGGGGTAGCGGTATCGGGAGGATTGCCCCCCTCTGCCGCTAAACCGCAGGGACGCGGGATGGCCCGCCCGGCCGGGCTGAGCGAAGAAAGCCCTGTGGTCAGAGCCCGAACCGGCTCATCGGCCCGTGCGGCCACGCCATGAGCATCGAAAGAGCGTTCGCATCAATGGAGGCTTGGAATCGGAGGCGGCTACGCTTGGCGTGATCGCATCTGTGGATAGCGGAACGGTGCCGGCCGTCCCCATTCGCAGCTGTCCGTCCTTGTGCTACCGTTCTTGGTACGTTCCCAGTTCGGCGGAGACTCCGACTGGTCTCAGATCGCAGGGATAGGCCGGCCAGCCGACAAACCGAGTTGCACCGCTCGGCTTCCCTGCGACCCTCACGGTGCGCCCAAGGTGCTGGGATGTCGACGGATTGGGTGCTCGCTAGATCCGATTGGCCGAGAGACCAGGCTGCCTACATCTTTCTTGGGAATGCAGTCGAATGGGTAGGCCGCTCGCTCTTCGGCGAAGAATGGACTGGCGACGAGTTGTTCACCCGTCCACTTTTGGCTCTGCCCGACTTTGAACTGGCTGCGGGCGAGCAGGCGAGGCACTTTAGGGTCATTGCGCACGAGGTTCTTAGTGCAGCCGAGCCCAGTTATGAACCCGACCCTTGCTCACGTTGGTTGCCCCCAAGTCTGAATAGGGGGACGCCGCCCACCAGATTAGTGGACTACAGGTTTTCGTCAGGCGAATGGGAGAAGGCGCAGGCCATACGTACCCAACAAATCGAGGATATACGACCTGCAGTGATAAGGCTTGCTGCTGTTCGGAGCGCAATCACGACAGCAGCAACGGCAGGGACCCTCCGAACGGGGCTGCGCCAGAAAAATGATTTCTCTGTCTTTGCACTGAAATCCGAAGTCTGGAGCGCCATTCAACTACACAACGTGTTCGCGTTCTTCCAGCTCAACCCTGCGCGGCCGGTGAATATCGCAAGCTGGGGGCCCGAGTTCGCGTGGGTCTTTGTCAGTCGGGAGGATCTTACGAGAGAGTTCCCATTGGGGGAGCGGGTTCAGGGCGTGGTCGGGAACCAGACCTCGGCAGCATCCTTACATAAGGCACCAGATAGGGGGCCTGTTCGGGTGAGTGATCCGGCCCAAATCGAGAGCAGATATAGGCAACGCGCGCGCGAGCTCGAGGCTTCAGGTCACCATTCCTCCGAAGAAGACGACCTAGAATTCCTCAAGGACCTTAACCCCAGCATCAATCGCGAGAGGATGCGCAAGTTGAGACGCGCCTTTGCCCCGGCAGCTTGGAAGAGGTCGGGAGGAGGCAAGCGAAAGCTTTCGCGCGAGATCGTCGGCGAGAATATCGCGCCAAAAGCTTGAGTCCGCGCGAACGGCGCGGATGACGGCGCGAATACCGCTGACCAAATTCGCATTCATTCGAACGCTTCCGTTCGGTGAAAGCGAGGTTGACCGATGCATAGCGCGCCCAATGTAGCTGAGAAGCGCGGCTATACAGTCGACGAGTTCATGGCCGCCTACGGCATTCGTAGGACAAAGACCTACGAGGAGATCAGCTCAGGCCGCCTGAAGGCTCGTCGAGCTGGTGGCCGAACCATCATCGCCCGCGAGGACGCAGAAGCTTGGCTGGCTTCGCTCCCTGAACATCGCGAAGCTCGCGCTGCCTGATATGCAAACGCCGGCACAGAGCCGGCGGATGCGAGATCGTTGAAGGTGTGTAGCAACACTTCTTATACGCGATCACAGGCCGCTCCGCTAGAGGCTTTGCGCCGGTTCCTCTCGAAAGGAACCGTACACGTGCCCCAAGATATCGAAACCGCTGTGAATCATCTGACGAACTGGCTCGTTCGTCGTAAGCGCCTCCCTTTTCACTTTGCCAGAGCACTCGCCGAGCTTCAGCTCGTCTCCGTCCCGAGGAAGGCATGATGACGGGCCGGCTTGGCGTTCTGCTCGCAGCTGCGGACGAGATCGTTCGTCGTTGCGCCGTCGACCTCGCTCACGGGCGAGGGGACCTCACCATCGTCGCCGATCGCCTGGAGCACGCGGTCAGGCAGATCCGCGCCATCGCCGAGACCCGCGACGACAGCGAGGCGCTCGCGTCGTCGGTGCGACACATCTCGCGGAGGGCTGCATCTTGATGGTGCTCAGCCTTTCCGAGATCGCCCGCGCTCTGGATGGGCAGGTTGCGGGTCGTCAGGTGCTTGCACCTGGCCCCGGCCATTCTCGCCGAGACCGTTCCCTATCAGTGAAGCTTGCCGAGCACATGCCAGGCGGGTTTCTCGTCGTCTCCCATGCGGGGGACGATTGGCGCCACTGCCGGGACTACGTCGCCGAGCGCCTGGGCCTGCCCCGGTTCTGGGACGATCGCACGGCCTGGAACGATCCGGCCGCAGTCGAGCGGCGCCGGACTGCCCGGGAGATCGCCGAGCGCGAGCAAGCCGCAGCACGCGCCAAGAACGAGCGCCGGGCTCGTCAGCTTCTGAGCGAGAGCCGCGACCCGCGGGGCAGCGTGGTTGAACGCTACCTGCAGAGCCGCGGGCTCGAGATCCCCGAGCGCATGGCTGGGGCTTCGATCCTCTTCCATCCGGCGTGTCCCTGGATCGGCGAGGATGGCGAGCTGACGCGCGTCCCCGCCATGCTGGCGCCACTCGTCAGCCTCGCCACAGGGGAGGTTGTCGGTTGTCACCGCACGGCGTTGACGCGGGACGGGAAGAAGCTCGGCCGCAAGGTTCTCGGCACCGCTACGGGGGCCGTGGTCCAACTCGAGCCAGCGACAACCGCCCTCGCGATCGGCGAGGGCATCGAAACCTGCCTGTCAGCCCGGCAGCTCGGCTTTGTCCCGGTCTGGGCAGCCTATTGCGTCAACGAGATCGCCCGCCTGCCGGTGCTGGATGGCGTGCGCTCCCTGACGCTTCTAGGCGAGCGCGACAAGAAAGGCGCCAACGCCCGCGCAATCGAGCGCTGCGGGGAGCGTTGGCACGCTGCCGGCCCGAGCGTGACTGTTGCTATGCCCCTCGCCGGGTTTGGCGACTTCAACGACCAGCTCTGCGGGAGGTGCGCTTGAGGGTGAACCCCGCATCGGAGGTAGCCGAAATCCGGCCTTTCACGCCGCGGGCGAGCCGGCCGGCCTATGACGACATCCCGGACGATGGCGCCCCGCCTTTTGGAGAGGCTGCAGACCCGCGCGCGCGTATCAAACCGTCTTCCTTCGTCTGGCGCGACCCGAGGGCGATACCTCCCCGGCGATGGCTCTACGGGCGTCACTTCGTACGGGGCTACGTCACGGCCACCGTTTCGCCGGGAGGAGTCGGGAAATCGAGCCTCCTGATTGTGGAACTCGTCTGCATGGCGACAGGCCGCGATCTGCTCGGGCAAAAGGTCAAGCGTCCCCTCACGGTCTGGTACTACAACCTCGAAGATCCCTTGGACGAGATCGAGCGCCGTGTCGCTGCGGTCTGCCTTCACTACGGCGTCCAACCGAATGAACTGGACGGGCGACTGTTCATCAACTCCGGCCGCGACGTTGGGGTCGTAATCGCCCGAAGCCGCGGGGATCGTGTCGAGGTCGACCGGGAGGCCGTGGCCGAGATCGAGACCGGCATCCGCGACCTGGGCATAGATCTGATGGTGGTCGATCCCTTCGTAAGCTCGCATGCCGTCTCGGAAAACGACAACGGCGCCGTGGATGCAGTCGCGAAGACATGGGCCCGCATCGCCGATCGGACGAGCTGCGGCGTCGAGTTGATCCACCACACCCGGAAGCAGGGCGCCGGGCAAACGGCGGAGTACACGGTCGACGATGCTCGCGGAGCCGGCGCGCTTATCGGAGCAGTGCGCTCGGCCCGCGTGCTGAACCCCATGTCGAAAGAGGACGCGGAGAAGGCGGGCGTGCCCGTCGAGGAGCGCCGCTCGTATTTCCGGGTCGACGACGGCAAGGCCAACATGCAGCCGCCCATGGAGGTTGCGACCTGGCGCAAGCTCGTCAGCGTGGATCTGGACAACGCGGACTCGGATGATCCGTCCGACCGGGTCGGCGTGGTGACCGCATGGGAAATGCCGGGCGTGCTCGACCAGGTCACAGCAGAGCATATGGAAGAGGTCCGACGCAGGGCTGGCGCGGGCACATTCCGGGAAAGCGTCCAGTCCCCTGAATGGATCGGTCGTGTTGTCGGCCAGGTGGTCGGGATCGACCACGATACGGAATCCGGACGCCGACAGATCAAGAGCATCCTGAAGGTCTGGTTCAGGTCGGGCGCCCTCACCACCAAGCTTATGAAGGACGCGGGCCGTCGCGAGCGGCCGTGCGTGGTTCCCGGCGACTTCAACGGAGATGTCGGATGACACCGCCCCACCTCACGAAGTGGAGCGCCCGGAAGTGGGGCGGTGGGGCGGATTCCGACACTGCCCCACTTCCTCCCCCCTTTAGGGGGGGAAGTGTAGCGGGGCGGTCCGCCACCGGTTTTCAAGGTGGGGCAGAAATGGGGGATAGGGCATGACCTGGGGACCATTTCGAGCGGGCATCGACCCCGTCGAGCAGAAGGCTCAGTTCCGTTCGCTCAGGATGGCCGTGCGGCTCCTCTGCGGCGTTCGCGGAGCCGACGCCGCCCATCAGCTCCTGCTTGCCGAGGTCGACCCCCATCCGGAGGTCCTAGCGGTTGCCGCCCAGGCCTTCGACGGCCTCGCGTCTATCGACCGCCGCAAGGTGCTCTCCGCCTTCCAGGCAACTCTACCGCCTGCAAATCGCCTGCAGCTGCACGGTCCTATCGGAGAAGAAAGCTTGCGCCATGGCTAAGACGAGAACCAGCTTTCAGAAGGGGCAGAGCGGCAACCCAGCCGGCCGCGCACCGGGCTCGAAGAACCGGGTCACGGTAGCCTTGGACGCGCTACTGGACGGTGAAGCGCAGGAGATCACCCGCAAGGCCATCGAGCTGGCGAAGAGTGGAGACACCGTTGCCCTGCGCATGTGCCTCGACAGGCTGATGCCGGTCCGGAAGGATCGTCCGATCAGGTTCGAACTTCCCTCGATCGACAAGGCTGGGGACCTGACGAAGGCGACCGGCGCCCTCCTGGCGGCCGTTGCTGCCGGCGACCTCACCCCCTCCGAAGCCGCCGAGCTCGGGAAGCTGGTCGATGCCCATGTCCGTGCAGTCGAAGCCGTAGACCTGCACCAGCGCCTGGCGCGTCTCGAGGAGGGCCGTCCGTGATACCTGCCCAGATTCGCCGCCGGCTTCTCGCGCTCGAAGAGAGGCATCAGGCCGCCCGGGTGCAGCGCCGGTCCAAGGCAGAGCGGGACGCCATGATCCGCGAAGTCCTGAATGACCCAGAGCGTGTACGCGAGATCAGCGCCAGGCTGCTCGGGTGGAAGCCGAGCGACATCAGCGATGCGGACCACGCCCGGGATATGGCGGTGCTGCAGGCCACGGTGAGGGCAGATCTATGAACACGGCCTTAGAACGCCGGCTGCGCAGGCTTGAGGCTTCGGGTGCTACGAACGCCGCCGGCCTGGACGGCATCACCGACGAGGAACTGATCGCCATTCTCCGCGAGGAGGAGCCCGGGCCAGACACGGAGGCGCTCGTTACCTGGTTTCAGACCGGCGAAGCGCCAATCGGCTTCGATCTCGCCGGCTACTCGAAGCGCGGACACGACCCCCAGCTCGCCCGCATGTCCGACGCCCGGCTCATGAGGATCGCGCGAGGAGGTTCGCTGTGACATCTCTCGCCCGTCGCCTCTCCCGCCTGGAGCAGGCCAGGAGGGATGCTGCTCCCCGGGAGGCCATCATCGTGCTCGCAGTACACCGAGCCGATGCTGACAAGCAGCTTGCCGCTCACGGCGTCGCAGGACGCCTGACAGGCAGAAATCCGGTGCTGGTCGTCACTGGGGTAGGGGGCACGCTATGCTCGGCTTAGAACGCCGCATTATCCGCCTTGCGGTCGAGGGGAGGCGCGCATGAGCCGTGACATCGAACGTCGCGTAATCCGCCTCGAGCGGGATCGGCACACGGCGGCCCCGGACATGGTCATGTCGGACAGCCCGGAGATCCCTGACGACGCGCTTGAAAACTGGCGCCACTACGTCGGGACCGGGCGGGCGAGCGTGTCCGGGCGTGTGCTGTGCTTTCACAGCCCAGAGCTGACGGAGGAGGAATGGGCCGTGCAGTGCGCCCGGGATGGCTTCGGACCTACCCTGCAGTGACTCAGCGGGCGGCTGCCTTCACAAGCCATAGCACGGCGGCGACTTCGCAGATGACCGTGTCGAGCCTCTGAGCCAGCTTGTCCATGTCCCGTCCCCCAACTCCGTTCTCGAGTGAAGGCAACATGCGCGAGGGGTAAGCCAGTCGCTGTGCTCCCCCGCACACGCCTTAACGAGCACTTAACGCAGGGCCGGATCCGCGCGGGCCTCTACAGCAGGCGCGCTACCGCTCAGCGATTACCTGAGCATGGCCTGGCAGGCTGGGCTGATCTTCGTGCGGTTGGCCCGCAGGCATGCGGCAATCTTCTGCTCGTCAGGAATCACCTCGCCACAGAAGCGCGTTGCATCTCCTGAGCACGCCGCCTCCTGTGCTGCCCTGTCTGCCTGTGGAGCCGCGGGGGCCTGAGCCAGAACAGAGTGACCACCGAAAGTCACGACGGCCATCAGAAGCGCCCCGCCCAATGACAACAGCGTGTTGTGATACCGCATCCCTGACCTCCAGCCATGATTGGCGCGGATCGACGTTCAGGGATCTGCTTGGTTCCTCAGGCTTCGCCCGGATCCCGAACTCGGTGCTGATCGAGTTCCCTGAACTCGGCCACTCGCCTCAGGTGGAAGCGCGAGACCGCTTCCACTGGGCTGTCTAGGCTGAGCTGAACAACTCTTGGATGCCTGCCAGAACCCGTCACTCGCTGTTGGCAACAGGGGAGGGGAGTTCATGATCGGGACTGCTTCCGGCCGACCTCCATTCAAGTTCTGAGTGGATCTCGGCCTCGATCGTCGTCCGGTCTGAGAACCGATGCGCGTTGTCGCGGAGGAGCCGTTGGGCGGCTTCAACGGCCTTGTCCCGCGTCGCGCATTTGACCTCCACTGTGTCGATCGAGCGATGCTCTCGCGCGTCTACACGCTCCCAAACCTGTAGAACGGCATACCAGGCACCTCGGCCTGTGCGATGCCGAGCTTTGATCTCTCGTGCCTTGTCCGCCAGCGTCGCGATGGTCTGCCAGAGTTCGCGCCCATCGCTGAAGTCGGCCCCGATGCGACGGGCCTCGAAAGCGAACCCTTTCAGGGCAACCTCGGACAGATCCTCGACTAGGCCCTCGATGCCGGAGACCTTTCCCCAAAGCTCATCGATCGCGTTTCTCGCGTCCGAGGTGAGCGGCGGTCGCTTCGGTGCCTTGCCCTTCACTGTCGAGAGCTGAGGGACGTCTCTCCCCGGCCAGAGATCGGCAGCGATGCGATCGAGGATCTCAGCCGTGACCTCCCATCGGTGTGTCTCCAGCCACTTCTTCTGCTCGATACCGGGGCGGATATCGACGACCTTCGCGCGAGAAGCACGCGCAACGCGATCTCCGAGGTCCATGACCTCCATCGCGCGTCGGCGTAGGCTGTGATCGATGCGGCCCTCTTCATCAAACTCGAGATACGAGCCGCGCGCGTCGAGGATCCGAACCGGCTTGCCGTCTTCGTTCTCCACGTAGACGTCGACGACCTTCTGCCGTGTGTTGGCGTATTCGGGGATGGCATCGTTGCCGAACACGAGCCCGTCGAGCACGCGTCGTGGGATGCGCTTGAGGGTGTCGCTCTCGTCAAGAAGATAGGCACGGAACCGCAACGGCATGGGAGCTCTCCTTGACGGGAGTCTAGTCGGAGAGCTTTTGGTGCGGGAGGGACTAACGCAGCTTCTTATCCACTCCCTCGATCAATACTTTGAATCGATGGCCGCTGCGGGATTCACATTCTTGAAGTAGCCCTGACATCCTGACGGTCTGGCGCTCAGTTGGACTAGCGACGCAACCGGACTCCGACGCCGCCGCCGTTCTCCGGGATAAACTGCACCCCTCCGGTTTCAAGCGCCTTCCTCATCTTGTCGACGCTGCTTAGGCGAGCGTCTTGGCCCGCCTCAAAGCGGTTGACTGTATTACCTCCGACAGAGGCTTCCCGAGCGAGATCCTGGGTGGTCCACCCGAGGGCAGCGCGTGCCATTCGACATTGAACTGGCGTCATTTGGTGCTTTTATCACCTCATGTGGTTGACAGCAAACCGGTAGTTCTGTAACCAAAAATGGTGACAATGCCACCACATACGGACGTTGGAGCCGCCGCCATGATCGTCGAAACCGCAGCCAGTCAGCTCTTCCGGGTTCGCCCTGCTGGGGTCGGCCTCGACCACGTCTGGGTCGGAACCCAGGTGAAGCGTTCCGCGCGGGGATCTGTCCCGAAAGCGAAAGCCCGTGACATCCTCGTCCGCAAAGAAGGATGCCGGATCGTCGATCCAGAGGCGCCGAGCACCACAGAATACCTGAAGTCGCCGGAGGGTCGGGCGGCCGGTCGCCTCAACGTCGAAATCCTAGCCGGCCTCCTGACCTTGAACCACGCTCAGCGCGCGACCCTGCTCCGCTCCATCAAGGACAACACCTGGCAGAAGCCCGAGGTGCAGGCCGCTATTCGAGCTCTGGGCGACGCACCCGCCGCCCCGTAATGCCCCGCGCCGCATAGCCGGCGCTCTTCCCTCCATTTCCACCAGCAACCTGCAACGGAGATCATCATGTCTGCGAACCCTATCGCTCGCCCTCAATCCAGACGCGCGATCCTAGCCGGCCTTGCCGCTGCTCCTGCGTTCAGCGCTCTTGCTGTTGCGGCGCAGCCTTCGCCAGACGCCGAGCTCATCGATCTCGGCCGAGAGTTCGACGCCATTTCCATCGAGATGGATCGCCTCAAGCCAGCGTTCGACGAGATCACGGAGCGATACGTGACCGCCGAGCGCGCCTGGGCGGCGCAGAACCCGGCCTACTACCCTCCCGGGCTGTCGGACGCCGAGATGGCAGACGCGCGCCGAATGCGGCACGTCTCCGTTGCCTCGGCCATGCGGAGCATCGCCGAGCAGACTGGGTACGATCCTCACCCGATGCACGATCTCCACTCGCGTAGGGACGCGCTCGCGGATCGGATCGCCAAGATGCCTGCTACGACGATCGAGGGCCTCGCCGTCCACGCTCGGCACGCGGCCGAGTACACGTTGTGTTCGGACGACTTCGAGGAAGACATTGGCGACCTCGACTGGGACAAGGTCGCCGTGCGGTCTCTCATACTGAGCCTGTGTGGCGTTGCCGGTGTGGATCTCCGCGGCCGTCCTGTTTCGAAGCAGGAGGCCTGAGCGATGGCCCAGAACGCTTCCCGTCGTTCGCTTCTTGCGAGCCTCGTCGCCCTTCCCGCCGTGTCGGTTGGAACGGCACCCACTCTAGCGGCCGACGCAGACGCAGAGCTGTTCGCCGCACTGGCCCGCTACCATGAGGCTGATCGCGCGTCCGGCCTGACCGATGAAACTCTCGACGCAGCATACTTGCGGTACCGCGACGAGTTCGGGGGGACGCCACCGTTCCCGGACGCCCTGTGGGTCCGCGAAACTGATCGCGAACTCACCCTCTTCAGCTCCCAGGTCGATCATTCGAGCGGGCGAGCTTATTTCGGTGAGACCACGATCGAACACCTACGGAGAAGCCCTCGCGCGAGATGGGCGGAGGAGCCTCATCCGACCCTGCCGCCTCCGAATGTACGCGGAGTGCTCGTCCCATGGCCCAAGGCGCAAGCCAGGGCCGAGGAGATCATCGCTGCATGGGACACCTACAGGAGTGAGGCAAGACGCCGACGCGAAGCATCCGGGCTGGCCGCAGCGGAGCTTGCGAACGATCTCGCCTTAGCGGCCTACCAGGAGGCGCAAAGGGCACTCTACCTCACGCCGGCCAGAACGATGCCGGGCATGCTCGCCAAGGCGGCTGTCGTGATGGGCCCCTATGACGAAGCGGAGACGGACTTCGTCGAGGAGATGGACGACAGCCAAGCCACGTTCAACTTCAAGCTCAGCATGTCCCTCGCCCGCGACGTGCATAAGCTGGCGCGGGAGGGCTGACCGATGGCAGCGCTTCCTGCTTGCCTGCAGCCGCGCCTTGGGCTCGAGACCATGGGGGCGGTCCCGCCCGGCTGCTTCGCCTTCCTCGTCGATGACGATCATAGCGACCCTGTCTTGAGGGATGGCGAGTTCGCCATCATCAGCACCGCCGATCGCGAGCCCGAGAACGGCGCCCTGTTCCTCATCGAATGGAACAGCGGCGAACGGGATATCGTCGAAACCTACCGCACGCCGATCCGGCGAGCGGACGGGACCGAAACCTTCCACTGGTGGACGGGCCGCTATAACCGCCCCAGGAGCCGAGAGGAGCTTGAACGCGCGCTGCAGCGGGGCATGTGCCTGTCCACGGCGGATGGCCCTTACGCCAAGACGGAGTATCTGGCCGAAAAGCTGATCGGGAAGGTAGTCGGTGTGCTCGCCCCCGATCGCCACACCCGCGCCGAGCTGCAGCGGATCCGGGACGTATCCA
The DNA here is from genome assembly GCA_023423995.1 of Pseudomonadota bacterium. Lineage (GTDB taxonomy): Bacteria > Pseudomonadota > Alphaproteobacteria > Rhizobiales > Beijerinckiaceae > Enterovirga. The sequence continues at coordinate 16,472 of JAFAEL010000213.1, forward strand.
ACTGCCCGGCACATATACTCGCGGACGGTTATGGTGCGCAGCCGGCCGGGTACATCGAACCGGCGGGCTCGGCCAAGTACCGCGGGGGCGCGGCATGAGCACCGCAGCCATCGCCAGCGCGGCCGAGCGCTACCACGCTGCCGAAGCGGATCATGCGGAGGCGCGGCAGGAACAGGAAACCTCTCGCAGTCTTGCCCGCCACGCCAGAAAGCGCGCGGATGTCGCGCGCTCCGCCAAGCTTGAGGCGCTGATTGCCCTCGCGATGCTCCCGGCTGAGGGCCTAGACGACATCATTGCGAAGGCCAGGCTCGTGCAGGAAGCGCTCGGAGACGAGCGGGCGCTCGCCGCCCGTATCGTAGGGGCGGATGGCCTACCGGCGGCAGATAGGCTTGCGCTCGCCGTTGCGCTCGACACGATCCAACTTGCGGGCCGACCCCTCGCCGGTCGGCGCTCACCAGCACGGAGCGAACGGTAAAAGGGGGCGCCGCCGGACGCTCCCGCTCGGGACGGAACTGACACCCGATGCGCGAGGCGCTCGCGCGGCGCCATGACAACCAAGTCCACGGGCTCGTGGACGCCAACGGGCTGCCTCAAACTCAAGCTGAACGGCGGCCGGGCTCACCACGGAGGAAGCGCGCAAGGCATGCTGGAGGGTCTGGCCTCAGGTGGGTCCTGCGCAAGCTCGTCGCTTTTCCCGTACAAGTTCATTGAATGGTTTCGGGTCGCAGAGACTCCGAGGCAGGTGCGCGTTCTCCGCCCTCGATCGTATCGATCCGGCCATGCGGGTGACGGGCGGTTACCGGCGCCCTTTCAAGGGGCGAGTGCAGCGTGCTACGGTCCAGCCATGTACCTGCTCGTGGCCGTGGGTTTCGCTTCGCTTCTCATGACGGTGATCGTAACGACATCACGGTGGGCAGCACTGACCATCCTAGGGACAGTCGTGCTTGTGATCACCCTCCTTGTTTTCCATACGTCGGACGACGGTGTCGTGATGCTCCTGAATGGCTTCCAACGGTCCACCACTCATTCTTTGTGCCACCAAGGCCCTGGTCCGGCGCCCGCGGGGTGGCATCCCTGTAGGTAGCCCCTTCGGGCCAGAGCCGAACGGGCGCATTGGCTGGTGAGCTCTCAGAGAAGGCCGCTGAGCAGGTCAAGCGAAAGCACTGAAAGGTAGAAGAGCCCGCCAGCGACTCGCCGGGCGGGTCTAGGTTCTCTCCCTGCTGGCAAGTGGGTGCCACCTCTGCAGCTGAAAGCGCGAGATGTACTTGCTTTCGCTGAGCAGCGGCGTCCTCGATGTAGTTTGCTGCCCCGGATCCGTGAGATACGGCGCTACCTAGTAGCAAGACAGATACGTTGAGGATCCGAGCTCCTAATCCCACGGCCGCCTGGGTGTGTCTCCGATCCGCTCGACAAGCTTCAGAACCTGATCGCGAGCGCGCCGAATCTCCTTGTAGATGGGTCGCCGAAACACAGGTCTGCTCAGCCTTCAGATCGCGTCGAAGAGCCAAGTAGGTCAGCCTAAAGTCGGGGGCTGCTAATCCTCAGAACTGAGGATGCCGTCCAGTGCTCGGTCCTGCTATGCCAGCCGTCGGCTATCCTGGGTGGGTGCGTGAGCATGTGCTCCTGGAGGGGTGTTGACCTTGCCCCCTGAAATGCCCTCGCTCTGAGCTAGGGTCCGTCGAGCAGGAGACGGACGATGAAGAAGAGCCGGTTCAGCGAGGAGCAGATCATCGGCATCCTGAAGGAGCAGCAGGCCGGGCTG
>JAFAEL010000117.1 GCA_023423995.1 Pseudomonadota bacterium
CGCGATCGAGGAGCGCGGCCGCGATGTTGATGCCGACGAAGCCGGAACCGCCGGTGACGAGGATGCTCATGCGACGGGCCGTCCCTGCTCTGCGCTCGCGTCGCCGGCCAGCCACGCGAAGTCGGCCATCGCGGCCCGCATCACGTCGACCGGTTCGCGGCCGTCGAGATCCTGCGCGAAGAGCTCGAACTCGAAACGGCCCCGATAACCGGCCTGGTCGAGCGTCTTCAGGATCGCCGGCAGGTCGATCACGCCCTCGCCCGGCAGGCAGCGCCGCGGCAGGGCGGGCTCGGTGCGGGACTGGGTGACCCCGCAGACCTGGACGAGCGTGATCCGATCGGCGAGCCGGCCCAGCGCCTCGTGCAGATCGGGCTCCCACCAGGAATGGAACAGATCGAGCACCATGCCGAGTTCGGGATGGCGCCGGAGCAGCGCCTCCGTCTGCGCGAGCGTGTTGAGGCAGGCCTTGGTGAAGATGCGGAGCGGATGCATGGGCTCGATGCCGAGCCGCACCCCCGCCCTACCCGCTGCCTCGATGATGGCCGGGAGCTCGCCCTCGACGCGGCGACGCGCCTCGACGAGGTTGCGCGGATGCTCCTCGCCCATGTCGTGCAGGCCGCCGCCGATCAGGACGAGCGTATCCGCTTCGAGCTCCGCCGCCCCGGCGATGAGCCGGGCGTTGATCTCGGCCTGTCGTGCCGCCCGCTCCGGGTCGGCCCAGAGGAAGAAGCCCGAGCTGTTGAGCGAGGTGACGAGGAGGTTTCGCTCGCGAAGAGCGCGCTTGAGCTCCGGCAGCGCCATCTCGGAGAGGGCGCGCTCGGTCATGCCGACGCCCTCCGCACCCACCGCCGCCGCCTCGTCGAGGAAGCGCGTCAGCGAATAGCCTTCGGGCGTCAGATAGTGGTTGATGGAAAGGCCCAGCATCAGGTCCTCCGGCCCGTTGCGGCGCTCAATTCTTCATTCCCGTGATCGAGGCGCTCTGGGAGCGCGGATCGCGCTTCGGCCACCGGCCGCTATCCACCTGGGCGAGGAAGTCACCGACGATCCGGTTGAATTCGTCCGGCTCCTCGATGTTGATCGTGTGCCCGGAATTCGGGATCACGGCGAGCGCGGCCGAGGGGATCGACTGCTTCATGAGCAGGCCCGGCATCAGGCAGGGCCAGTCCTCGTCACCCGTCAGGACGAGCGTCGGGACCGTCAGCTTCTTCATGTCCTCGACGAGATCGTAGAGCGAGGGCCGCTCGCGCTGCACGCCGAGCTGCGTGTTGGCCGAGCCCAGCGCGGAATGCTCCGCCAGCATCGCCTTGAACTCGGCGAAGCCGCGGGGGTCCTTGTTCTCGAACTGCACGCGGGTCGGCCCATAGGCGTAGCGCTCGGCGAAGGCCGCCATGCCGTCCCGCTTGAGGGCCTCGGCGATGGTGTCGGCCTCCGCCTTGAACCGCTCGCGCTTGTCCGTCTCGGCGCCGTAGCCGCAGCCGCCGACCATCAGCGAATGCGCCCGCGCGGCATGGCGGAAACCGAAATGGAGCGTCGCGAAGCCGCCCATGGACAGGCCCACCACATGCGCCTTCTCCTCGCCGAGATGGTCGAGGATCGCGAGGATGTCGTCCGCCGCGCGCGCCTGCGAATACGAGGCGGGATCCTCCGGAACCTCGGACGGCGGATAGCCGCGGGCCGCGAAGCTGACGCAGCGGTAGCGCCGGCCGAAATGGCGCATCTGGGGCTCCCAGCTGCGATAGCTGCCGGCGAATTCATGCACGAAGATCACGAGCCGCCCGGACCCGGTCTCCTCGTAATACAGCTTCACCCCGTCATCCGCGGTCGCGTGCGGCATCGTCGTTCTCGATCCTTGGTTCGGAATTGTCCGCAGAGTCTATGTCTTCGCTCAGTTCGTCAGGACGGTTGCGCTGTCGAGGGACCAGTGCACCGCGACGCGCGTGCCCGGCTCCATCGCCTGCTGCCGGCCGGTATTCGCCGCATCCGAGACGATCTCGCCCATGGGTCCGAGATTGACCCGGCGCCGGATGAAGGGCCCCATGTAGCTCTCCTCCTCCAGCGTGCCCTGCAGGGACGGAGCTCCCCCGCCCGCCTGGCCCGCGGGTACAACGTCGACCTTCTCGTAGCGAAGCGCGACGAAGACCTTCTGGCCCGGCGTCGCATCGGCCGGCAGACGCGTCGGGAAGGCCTGCCCGTTCACGGTGACGATCCCGGCTCCGTCCGACCCGCGGCTCGCGACCACGCCGTCGTAGAAGTTCGAATGGCCCATGAACTCGGCCACGAACCTGTTCGCCGGCCGCTCGTAGACCTCGCGCGGCGTCCCGACCTGCTGGATGCGGCCGGACTTCATCACGGCGATCCGGTCGGACATCGTGATCGCCTCGCCCTGGTCGTGCGTGACGAAGATGAAGGTGCCGCCGATCGCCCGGTGTAGGCGGCGGAGCTCTTCCTGCATCTGCAGCCGCAGCTGGAGGTCGAGCGCGCCGAGCGGCTCGTCGAGAAGGAGCACCTCCGGATCGTTCACCAGCGCGCGCGCCATGGCGATGCGCTGGCGCTGGCCGCCCGACAGCTGGTCGATCTTGCGGTCCCCGTAGCCCGACAGCCGGACGAGGGCGAGCGCCTCCTCGACCTTCTTGGCGATCTGGGGCTTGGGCAGCCGCTTCATCTCGAGGCCGAAGGCGATGTTCTGCGCAACCGTCAGGTGCGGGAACAGCGCGCCGTGCTGGAACACCATGTTCGTCCGGCGACGATACGGCAGGTCGCCGAGCGCGCTCCGGCCGGCGATGAGGAGATCGCCGCCCGTGGGCGTCTCGAAGCCGCCGATGATCCGGAGCAGCGTCGTCTTCCCGCAACCGGACGGTCCGAGAAGCGAGAAGAACTCGCCGCGGCGGATCTCGAGATTGGCGGCATCGAGCGCCGTCGTGTTGCCGAAGGACTTCGTGATCCCGCGGATCGACACGGAGACCTCGCCGGAGGTCGATGCCGGGGGCGCCGCGAGCGGCGCCCCCCTGTCCTGAACGTGCCCCGACGAGAGGGACACGGCGCTAGCCGATGCCATCTCAGGAGCTCTTCACCTTGCTCCAGGTCTCGATCCACATGTTCATGTTGGTCGGGAACTTGAGCTGGTAGTGCTTCACGGAGCCGTCGAAGATCCCGTAGCCGTATTCCTTACGGTAGGCGTCGGTCAGGCCCTCCTGCGCGAACTTCGACGCGGAGAGATAGCCCGAGCCGTTCGACAGCTCCTTCGCATAACGCTCGCCGAGCATCGCGTTGATGACCGCGTGGGCGCCCGCGACGTTCTTGGAGTCCTTGGGGATGTAGGAGGCGCTGATCAGCGAGAGCACGCCCTCCTTCGGCCAGGCGCCGGCGATGTTGAAGCCGCGCTTCTTCAGCTCGACCCGCATCGGGACGACGCCGTAGCAGATCGCGATCTCGCCGCCGGCGAGCAGGTTCGAGCCCTGCGCGAAGGTCGTGTAGAAGGTGCGGACGTTCTTCTTCTTGGAGATCAGGAACTTCGCGACCTCGTTCAGCTGGTTGCGGTCCATCTTCTCGGGCTCGGTGTGTCCGAGGTAGAGGCCCGCCGCCATCAGCATCTGGTGCGCCACGTCCCACCAGCCGATCTTGCCGGCATACTTGTCGTCGAAGAGGAGCGCCCAGGAATCGAGCAGCGGCTCGTTATCGGGGACGACGTCGCGGCTGTAGAGGACGGAGTCGAAGCCCCAGCTGTGCGGGATCATGTAGACCTTGCCGTCCCGCTGCCCGATCCCCTCCTTGGAAGGGTCGTTGATGTACTTCATGTTCGGGATCAGCGAGACGTCGATCGGCTGCACGCGCTCGGCGCCGGCCTTCGGGCCCATCACGACCGGGTTGGAGAACGCGAAGGACGAGTTCATCAGGTCGTAGCGCGCGCCGCCCGGCGCGGTGAGGCGGGAGACCGTGTCGGTCCCGGACAGGAAGGCGCCTTCCTTGATGGTGACCTTCGCCTCCTGCTCGACGATCGGCTTCAGCGTCGGGCCGAGCATCGCGTTGACCATGAGGGCGGTCATCTCGGCGCCCTGCGCAAACGCTCCCGTGGTGCCGAAGCCGCCGAGGGCTGCGGCGCCCGCGAGGCTCGTGCCCAGGAACTTGCGCCGGTCCATCGCAGCGCGGCTGTGCTCGTCGAATGTCGACATCTCTTTCCGTTCTCCTCTGTTGTTGTTCAGTGCGCGCGACCGGCGCGTGCGGATGCGGCGAAGCCGAGGCCCGAGACCAGCATCGAGATGACCGTGATGACGACGCCGACGGCCGGCAGGAACGGCGCCATCTGGTCGGACAGGAGCGTCCAGAGGTGGACCGGCACCGTGCGCTGGTTGCCGATGATGAAGAGCGTCCGAATGAACTCGTCGAAGGAGAGCGTGAAGGCGAACATCGCGGTCGCGATGACCCCGGGCTTGATGATCGGAAGGACCACGCGGGTGAACACCGTGAGGGGCCGGGCACCGAGGTCGGCAGCAGCCTCCTCGAGGCTCCTGTCGAGCCCGTGCACCCGCGGGAACAGCGTCAGGAAGGCGAAGGGGAGCACCCAGGTGATGTGGACGGGCAGCGCCGTCGACCAGACGCCGAACTCGACCTCCGCGAAGCCGAAGAAGACGAGGTAGATCACGCCGCCCACGATCCCCGGGATGAGGATCGGCAGCAGGATGATCTTCATCAGGACCGCCTTGAAGGGAAATTCCTGGCGGAAGCCGAGCGCCATCAGGACGGCGAGCAGCGTCGCGACGGTGGCGCTCACGATGCCGAGCATCACGCTGTTGAGGATCGACCGGAGCATGTCCGGCGAGCCCAGCACCTCCTCGTACCAGCGCAGCGTCACGCCCTGGAACGGCAGCCCGATCGTCTGGGAATCGTTGAACGACAGCAGGACGAGCAGGAGGATCGGCAGGTAGAGGAAGCAGTAGAACAGCCCGGCATAGCCCCAGAGGAGAAGCCGCCGCAGCCGCTCGCCGCGCTGGCGCACGTCCAGCGAGGCGCGGGTGTTCGACGCGCTGGTGTTCAAGGCCATCGTTGCCATCGTCAGCCCCCGATGAAGATGTCGTTGAGGCGCACGCGCCGGCCGATGACGACGAGGCACAGGAAGACGACCACGACGAGGACGACGGACAGCGCCGCGCCGAGCGCCCAGTTGTTGGTCACCGTGTATTGGGGCGCGATGACGTTGCCGAACATCATGCCGGAGGTGCCGCCGAGCAGCTGCGGTGTGACATAGGCTCCGCAGGCCAGCAGGAAGACCATCACGCAGCCCGAGAGTACGCCCGGCATGCTGAGCGGGAGCGTCACGCGGAAGAAGGTCCGGAACGGGCCGGCCCCGAGATCCGCCGCGGCGTCGATCAGGTTCCGGTCCATCCTCTCGAGCGAGAGGTAGATCGGCAGCGTCATGAACAGCGTGTAGACGTAGACGAGGCCGACATGGGTCGCGCCCTCGTTGTAGAGGAGCCAGTCGAGCGGCTCGGAGATCACGCCGAGCTGCAGCAGCACGGCGTTCACCAGGCCGTTGCGGCCCAGCATCGGCAGCCAGACGAAGGTGCGGACGACGTAGCTCGACCAGAACGGCAGGAAGAGCAGGACCAGGAAGATGCCCCGCTTCGGCCCCTGGAGCGAGGCGAGGAAATAGGCCATCGGATAGCCGACCAGCAGCGACAGCAGCGTCACGGTCAGCGCGATGCGGAGCGTCTGCAGGAGGACCTGGAAGTAGATCGGGTCGTCCGCGATGACGCGATAGTTGTCGAGCGTGAAGTCGGTCGTGGTGCCGAAGATCGACGACGTCCAGAACGACATCGCGAACAGGATCACCAGCGGCGCCACCGCGAAGGCGAGCAGCCACAGCGCAGCCGGGATGACGAGGAGCGCGCGCAGGTCGCGCCGACGGGGAATGGCCGCCACTGCCGTCGCGCCGCTCATGCCGCTGCTCCTGCGATGCTCTCGAGCACCTCGCGCGTGTGCTCCCCGAGGGCGGGGGCGGCATTCCTGATGCTGCCCGGCGTCATGGAGAGCTTGGCGGGCACGCCGAGCGTATGGGTGCGGCCCGCCTTCGTGTGCTCCGCCTCGACCACCATCTCGCGGGCCACGACCTGGGGATGGGAGAGCGCCTCGGCGAAGTCGAGGACCGGGCCGGCCGGAAGCCCAACCCGATCGAAGGCGTCCAGCCAATGCTGGGACGGACGCTGCCGGAAACGCTCCTGCAGCAGCGCCACGAGCACCGCGTTGTTCGCGACCCGATCCCGGTTGGTGGCGAAGCGGGGATCGGCGGGAAGCTCGGGCGCCTCCAGGATCCGGCAGAGCGCCTCCCAGAAATTCTGCTGCGCACCGCCGACCGTGATCCAGCCGTCCGCCGTCTGGAAGACCTGGTAGGGGGAGCTGCCCCGATGTGACTGGCCGATCCGCGGCGGCCTCTCGCCGGTGGCGAACACATGGGCCGCCTCATAGACGCCGAACGAGATCGCCGAATCGAGGAGCGAGGCCTCGACCTGCTGCCCGCGCCCCGTCCGATGGCGCGCCTCGACGGCGGCCAGGATGCCGACCGCGAGATGCATTCCGGCGGCGATGTCGGAAAGTGCGATCGGCAACCTGTGCGGCGGGCCCTCGGCGGGACCGCAGACGCTCATCAGGCCGGACATTCCCTGCGTGACGAGGTCGAACCCGCCGCGGTCGCGCCAGGGTCCCGTCTGCCCGAAACCGGAGATCGCGCCGTAGATCAGACGCGGGTTGATGGCCGAAAGTTCGGACCAGCCGAGCCCCAGCCGGTCGAGCGTTCCGGGCCGGAAGTTCTCGATCAGGATGTCGGCCGTCCGCACGAGTTCCTGCAGCGCCCGCCGGCCCTCCTCGCTCTTCAGGTCCAGCGCGACCGACCGCTTGTTGCGGTTCCACACCATGAAGGGCGCGCTCTCGCCCGCCACGAAGGGCGGCATGGCGCGCGCCTCGTCGCCCCGGCCGGGCCGCTCGATCTTGATGACGTCGGCGCCGTGATCCGCCAGCAGCATCGCGCAATACGGGCCCGAGAGATGGCTCGACAGATCGAGGACTCTCAACCCTTCCAGTGCCCCGGCCATCGGCCCCCGTTCGCCCCGTTTTTGTATACTGTACACGATCGATGCTGACCCATAAGAACCCGCGATGCAAGACGGCAGCGCCGGCTTTGTGCGACTTTGATGGGCAGCGGGTCGCAAGAATTTTGGGCGGGTCTCGCCGGCGCGCAGCCGCCTGACGCCCGATGCGAACTGCGCTAGTGCTGCCCGGTGCGGAGAGATGAAAACGTGAGTCTTCGTGACCGGCGGGCCGATGTGCTCGAGCTAGGAAACTTGCGCGAGCTTCTTCCTCTCAGCCCGTTTCAAAGGCCGTCGGAAGCGGAGGGCGATGGCGCAGCCAACTTCGCGCTGCCGACCGTGATCGGCGCCGAGGTGGCCCGCGCCTTGTCGCAGGAGATCATCACGCTCCGCTTCGAGCCCGGCTTTCGCCTGACCGAAGAGGAGATCTGCAGCCGCTACGGCGTGAGCCGGTCTCCCGTCCGCGAAGCGTTCAAGGCGCTGGAAGCGGACGGGCTCATCATCCGCTCGGCCCGGCGGGGCGTCCGCGTGACCCCGATCAGCCGCCAGGACCTCGACGAGGTCTATTCCTGCCGTGCCGCCCTCGAGGGCCTGGCGGCCGCGGGCGCCGCGCTGAACCCGGATCGCGCGATCGAGGCCGAGCTCGCCGAGTTCATCGACGCGCTGGAGCCCGCGATCGCCGCGCGCAACATCCCCGAATTCTTCAAGAACAGCGTCGCCTTCACGTCCGCCATCCACCGGCATTGCGCGAACAAGACGCTTACCCGGATCCTCGAAGGCATCGACAAGCAGGCGCGCCGCTACCGCTATCTCGCGCATACCTGGACGCACGAGATGCTGGAGGTCTCGCTCCAGAATTACCGCGAGGTCAGGGAGGCGATCGTCCTGCAGAACGCCCCGATGGCGCAGCGCAGGGCGACGCGAATGATCCGGCGCGCCCATCGCATCATCGCCCGGGCCCTGACGGAGGCCTATCCGGCCCTGGATCGCGGGGATGCACCGCCGCGCGGGGCGCCATGAACCACCACGATTCGAAGACCCTGCGGCTCTTCGTGATCGCGTGCGAGCTGCGGAGCCTGAGCCAGGCGGCCGAGCGCATGAACCTCGCTCCCTCGGCCGCGAGCCGCCGCATCCAGATTCTGGAGGAACAGGCGAAGAGTCCCTTGCTCGCCAGGCGTCCGCACGGCGTGGAGCCAACCGCCGCCGGCCTGACTGTCCTCCGCTACGCGCGCGACATCCTGCACATGACCGAGCAGCTCGGAGGGCTTCTCGAGGAGCACCGCTCGGGGATACGCGGCTTCGTCCGGATCAGCGCGTCGAGTTCTGTCCTCGTCCAGCGCCTCGCATCGGACCTCTCGCAGTTCCTGACGGCCAATCCAGAGATCAAGCTGGAGCTGGAGGAGCATCCGACGCTCGGGACCCTGGATGCGCTGGAGAAGAGGCGGGTGGACATGGGCGCCGTCGTCGTCGGCGCCGAGGCTCACCCCTTTCAGAGTTTTCCCTTCGGGGGCGACCGCCTCGTCGTGGCGGTGCCCGCCGCCCACCCGTTCGCGGCCCTGGAAGGCGTCCGGTTCGGCCAGGTGGTCAGGGAGGACATCGTCACGCTCGAGCCGAGGACCGCGTTGCGCCGACTTCTCGCCGACCGGGCCCGCGACCTCGGACAGCATCTCAAGGTGCGCGTGCAGGTCAGCAGCTTCGAGGTCGTCGGGCTGATGATCGCCAAGAATCTCGGGATCGGCATTCTCCCCGAACACGCCGTCCGTCCGTTCGCGGAAGCGCTCGGCCTTCGGATCGTGCTGCTCGACGAACCATGGGCGCGCCGTGATTTCGCGATCTGCGTTCGCTCGATCGATGAGCTCGACCCTCCCGCGCGGCGTCTCATGGCATTCCTGCTGGGGGACGCGATCTCCTGAATTCGAATTTTTCGAAACCAGCCCCCGTCTAATTCCGGTTCCGCGGCTGAAAACGCCCCTCTAGGCTCCTCGCAAACGTCATTCGCGGCCGCCCGCCGCACGTTGCGAGCCGATGGACAATCAGCGTTTCCAGGACTGGACCAAGCTCTCTCCGGAAGAACGCCGGCGCGAGTTGCAGGCGTCTAACCGCCGCCTGCAGGAGTACGGCCCCCCGCTGAACGCCGTCGTCACCGCGCTCGCACCCCCGCCAACCGCCGCAAGCGCCGGCCCCCTGGCCGACATGCCCTACGCGACCAAGGACATGCTCGATCGGGATGCCCGGGCTGCCGGCTGGGGCGGAGTCCGCCCGAGCAGCGAGGCATCCGGCGGCACTGCGGAGCTCCTGCGACGGCTCGACCGGGCCGGCGCCGTCGAGGCCGCGGTCGCCACCATGACCGAACTCGCCTACGAGCCGTCCGGCTACAACGCGCAGCGCGGCCGTACGCGCAATCCATGGCATCCGGAAGCCGTGACCGGAGGATCGTCCAGCGGCTCGGCCGCCCTCGTGGCCTGTGGCGCGGTGGTGCTCGGCATCGGCTCCGACACGGGTGGCTCCGTCCGCATTCCGGCGAGCTGCTGCGGCATCACCGGCCTGAAGCCGACCGGCGGCGGACCTCTCGACCCTGCCGTCATGCCGCTCTCGCCCAGCATGGACACGATCGGCTTCATGGCGCGGAGCGCGGCGGAACTCGCAGCAATCCTGCCCGTGGTGTCCGAGACCACACCGGCCGGCCCGGCCGAACCGTTCCGCCAGGCTGCAATCCTGTCGGATTGCATGGCGGAAGCCTCTCCGGCCGTCCGGCAGGCCGTCACCGCCGGTATCGAGGCTCTGCGCGGAGCCGGCGTCACGATCGCGCCAGCTGAATTCGGCGACCTCCTCGGAGAGATCGACGGCCATGCGCTCACCGTCATGCAGGCGGAGAGCTCGCGCTCTCATGCACATCGCCCCTTCGACGGGGGGCGCCTCTCGCCGACCCTGGCACGGCGCCTGACGAAGGGCCTCGAGATCTCGGACGGCGTTCTCGCCGACAGCCTCGCGGCCCGAGCCGACCTCACCGCGGCCTTCTTCGATCGACTCGGCGGGGCGGAGCTGGCGCTGCTGCCGGTCATGCCCATCGAGACGCCCCTCGCCTCGCAGACCGACCCGGCGAGCCCCGACTTCCAGCCGCGGGTTCTCTACGCGATGAGCCGCTTCACGCGGTTCGTGAATTTCCTCGGGCTCCCTGCCCTCTCGGTGCCCTGCGGCTTCGACGGGCGCGGGGTGCCGATCGGGCTGCAGATGATCGGCGCCGCCGGCAGCGAGGCCCGCCTCCTTGCGACCGCGGCCCGCCTCCAGGCGACCACCGATTGGCACGGCCGCTGCCCCCCGGCCACGGCCCCCTCCACCTAGGCGCGCCCGGATTCCATGACGGCTCCCAGACCCTCCTCAGCGCTCTCCCACCTCCGCGTGCTCGACCTCACGCGGGTCCGGGCCGGGCCGACCTGCTGCCGGATCCTCGCCGATTTCGGCGCGGACGTGATCAAGATCGAG
>JAFAEL010000162.1 GCA_023423995.1 Pseudomonadota bacterium
TGATCGACCTCGTGGTGAACCACACCTCGATCGAGCATCCCTGGTTCCAGGCCGCCCGGCGCGATCCGAACTCCCCCTATCGCGACTGGTACGTCTGGTCGGAGAAGAAGCCGAAGAACGCCAACGAAGGAATGGTCTTTCCGGGCGTCCAGGAGACGACCTGGACCTGGGACGAGATGGCAGGCGCCTACTACTTCCACCGCTTCTACAAGTTCCAGCCGGACCTCAACACATCGAACCCGCGCGTCCAGGCCGAGATCCTGAAGATCATGGGGTTCTGGATCCAGCTAGGCGTCTCCGGCTTCCGCATGGATGCGGTGCCCTTCATAATCGGAACCAAGGGCCCCGACGTGACGAAGCCCGTCGAGCAGTTCGGCATGCTCCGGACCTTTCGCGAGTTCATCCAGTGGCGGCAGGGCGACGCCGTGATGCTGGCCGAGGCCAACATCCTGCCCGAGGACGACCTCGAATATTTCGGGGAGGACGGCGACCGCTCCCACATGATGTTCAACTTCCAGGTCAACCAGAACCTGTTCTACGCGCTCGCCTCCGCCGACACGAAGCCGCTGATCCAGGCCCTGAAGGCGACAAGGTCCCGCCCCGCCTCCGGGCAATGGGGCCAGTTCCTCCGCAACCATGACGAACTCGACCTCGGGCGCCTGACCGAGGAGGAGCGCAACCGGGTCTTCGCGGCCTTCGGGCCCGAGGAGAACATGCAGCTCTACCACCGTGGCATACGCCGCCGGCTCGCGCCCATGCTCGGCGCCGATCGGCGCCGGCTCGAACTCGCCTACAGCCTGATGTTCACGCTCCCGGGCACGCCCGTCCTGCGCTACGGCGACGAGATCGGGATGGGCGACGACCTTTCACTGCCGGAGCGAAACTGCGCGCGCACGCCCATGCAATGGTCGACGGAGCCGCATGGCGGGTTTACCAAGGGCGACAAGCCGCTGCTCCCCGTCATCCAGGGCGGCCCGTGGGGCTTCGAGACGGTGAATGTCGCGGCTCAGCGCCGGGACCCCGACTCGCTCCTGAACTGGACGGAGCGCATGATCCGCGCCCGGCACGAGGCTCCCGAGATCGGCTGGGGCGACTACGAGGTCGTCCAGACCCGCGACCCCGGTGTGCTGGCGCTGCGGTACGACTGGCGCGGGAATTCCGTGATGGTCGTCCACAACCTCCACCATGAGCCGTGCGAGGTCCGCCTCAAGCCGGGAACGCCCCAGGGCGACCGTCTGATCGATCTTCTCGGCAACGGCCATAGCGACGCCGATGCCGACGGGCGCCACACGCTGGTGCTCGAGCCCTATGGCTACCGCTGGTTCCGGGTGGGCGGGCTCGACTACATCCTCAACCGCCAGGAGCGATAGCGCCGGCCTACGGCACCATCACGGTCCGGCCGACGATCCGGCCGGCCTCGAGGTCGGCCAGGATGGCGTTCACCTCCGCCATCGGCCGGGTAGTCACGGGCACCGCCTTCACATCCCGCGTCTGCATGATGCCGACGAGTTCGCGCAACTCCTCCAGCGAGCCGACATAGGAGCCGCGGATCGTCGTCTGCCGGAGCGGCAGGAGCGCTGTCGAGATCGCTATCTCGCCGCCATACAGCCCGACAGAGATCACCATGCCGCCGACGTCGACCGAGTCGATGGCGAGCCGCAGGGTCTCCGGTGAGCCGACGAAGTCGATCGCGGCGCGCGGCGGCCTGTCTCCCGCCGCCTCCCGGATCGCCGCGGAGCCGCCCTCGCCCGAGCCGTCCAGCGCCGCATGCGCTCCCGCCGCCAGAGCGGCCGCACGCTTCGTCCCGCCGACATCCGACACGATGACCTTGGCGGGCGTGACCGCGCCCGCGAGGCCGACGCAGGCGAGGCCGACGCCCCCTGCCCCGATGATGACCACGCTGTCCTCCGCCGACATGCGCGGCAGCTTCTTCAAGGCGCTATAGGCGGTCAGGCCCGAACAGGCGCAGGTGGCGGCGAGCCCGGGCTCCAGGTCGCCGTACGGGACGATGTAGCGCCCGTGCGGCACGAGGACGTGGTCGCTGTAGCCGCCATCGCGCCGGGTGCCGACGGTGCGGGGCTTGGCGCAGCGCACCTCCTCGCCGGCCGCGCAGGCATGGCAGCTGCCGCAGCCGATCCAGGGATGGACGATGCCCCTGGTTCCGACGAGCTCGGGATCGGCATCCGGACCGACAGCCACGACCTCCCCCACGATCTCGTGCCCGAGCGTGAAGGGCAGCGTCATGCGCTGGGTCATCTCGAAGCGCTTGCCGCCGCCGAGATCGAAGAAGCCGTGCCAGATATGGAGATCGGAGTGGCAGACGCCGGCTCGCTCCACCCTGACCAGCACCTCGCTGCCCGCGGGCTCTGGTTCCGCCGTGCAGCGAAGCTCGAGCGGACGGCCGAAGGCGGTGATCTGGTAGCTGTTCATCTGTCCTCCCGAACCATCGCGGCTCTGCGGCCGTGCTCCCCGATGGTCGATGCCGACCGGCGGAAGTCAAGGAAGGACAGGTTTGCTTGGGATGCAGATCGGCGTGATGGCTCCCGCTACTTCACGAGCCAGGCCATTGCCTTGCTCAATGCCCGCGTTCCGTCGCGATCGAAGAAGCGGCCATGCGCGAAGATCACCCTCTCGGGACGCCACCCGATCAGCCGACGGACGGCATCGGCGGCTTCCGCACGGCGCAGGCGCAGCACCACCCGGATCTGCAGCGGGCTCGTGGCCTTGTTCGCCCGCATCACGATGGCGAAGAGCTTCGTCCCGAGCGGCAGCTTGGCGGCTTCCAGGTCTTCGATGAGGTCGGTCACGACGAGGGTGGCGGAGGGCCGGTGGAAGAAGGCGACTTCCATGAAGCCGAAGGCGCCCGGAACCACCGCCTGCTCGATCTCCTCCGCCCATTCCGGCGGCGCGTCGCCGGTCAGGTCGCGATCGAGCCGGATTCCCGCAGCCTTGACCTGCGCCCGCTCGCGCAGATGCGGTGCCGCGGAGGTCGTGGCGCCGGGGCAGTGCTCCTGCCAGTCCTTCAGGAAGCTCCAATGGGCGATGTTGGGGGCGACGAGATGCTGGATCGGGCCGACCGCCTCTATCTCTCCCCGGAGGGTCTCGTCGAAGCGCGTCGGCGAATGGAGCCACATCCCGCCGGAGCCGAGGCGGATTACCGTCATCCGGATCGGCAGGGACAGCCCCATCGCTCGGATCGGACCGCTATCGACGACCCAGACGTTCTCCGCCACCGCCTTCAGCCGATCGAGCGGCGGGTAGGTGACGTCCGGGTCACTGGCCATCTTTCTGCCCTCGCCGGAGGCGGCCCTGAGGGCGCCCGGTCGGGACTGAATGTCCAGGCGATCGTCCCAGTTCCCGAGTAGGTCGTTCCAGTTCCCGGCGAGGGTTCCCGCCCTGGTCAGCCCTGAGCGGCCTTCAGGCGCTCGTCGAGTGCCTCGTCCAGCGCCGCCGTCCAGGGTCGCGGCCGGATCCCGAAGACGCGCTCGATCTTCTCCGTCGATAGGCGCGAATTCCCTGGCCTGCGGGCCGGGGTCGGGTATTCGGCCGTCGTGATCGGGCGCACGCGGGCGCTCGGCGCTCCGCGCCGTGCGGCTCCCTCGAAGATGGCAGTCGCGAGCTCGCTCCAGGTCGCCTCGCCGCCATTCACGAAGTGGAACGTGCCCGTTGCACCCTCCGGCTCCCGCAGTAGGCGAAGCGTGATCGCCTGCAGCGCCCGCGCCAGATCGGCCGCGAAGGTCGGACATCCGCGCTGGTCGGATACGACGGCCACCTCGTCCCTGTCGCCGGCGAGGCGCAGCATCGTCGTCAGGAAGTTGCGGCCGTGTGGCGAGAGCACCCAGGCCGTCCGCACGACGGCGTGCAAGGGGTTGGCGGTCCTGATCGCCTGCTCCCCGCCCTGTTTCGAGGCGCCGTAGATGCTCACCGGGGCGATCGGATCATCCTCGGTATAGAAGCCGGGCTTGTCGCCGGCGAAGACATAGTCGGTCGAGACATGGACGATCGGCGTCCGGGTCTTGGCACAAGCGGCAGCCATAATGGCCGGCGCCAGAGCATTCACCGCCCAGGCTACCCCGACCTCCGACTCGGCCTTGTCGACCGCCGTGTAGGCACCGCAGGAAATCACAGCTGCCCAAGGGCGGGCTGACATGACACGCTCGACCGAGCGCGGATCGGCGAGGTCAAGCTCGGTGCGAGGCGGGGCATGGAGGCGGATCTCCGCCGGCCATTCCAGCCCGGCGAGCGCGCCGCCGACCTGACCGCTTCCGCCCGTGACAAGAACATCCATCCGCTTCGGCTCCTCCGGCCTGAGGCCGGCGGGCTTAATGCATCATCTTGGAGGGGAGCCAAAGAATGATTTCGGGGAAGGCGACGAGGACCGCGATCGCGATCAGGTGCGCAATGAAGTGCGGCAGGGATCCATGGAAGACCTCGCTCACCGGCCGCCCCGAATAGCGCGCGACCACGAAGCAGTTCAGTCCGATGGGCGGCGTGATCATGCCGATTTCGGCCGTCACGATCTTCACGATGCCGAACCAGAGCGGATCGAAGCCGAGCGACTTGATGAGAGGCACGACAATCGGGACCGTGAGGACCAGGATGGCGATCTGGTCCATGAACATCCCGAGGATGATGTAGCCGAACAGGATCACGGCCATGATTACCCAGCGGGAGACTTCGAGCGCCCCGACCCAGGCGACGAGGTTCTGGGTGACCTGCGTTAAGGTGAAGAAGTAGCCGAAGATGTGGGCGCCGAGCAGGATCATGGCGATCATGCAGCTGCCATGGGCCGCGCGGATCAGCGTCTTCGGCAGCGTGTGCCGGTTCACCTTCCCGTAAAAGCAGGCGATGCCGAACGCGCCGAGCGCGCCGAGCGCCGAGGCCTCGGTGGGGGTCGCGACGCCGGTATAGATCACGCCCGTGACCATGCCGAAGAGGATGACCATCGGCGCGACGACGCGGAGCATTCGGAACTTCTCGGACCACGGGACGGGTCCCGCTTCCGGCGCGCGGCTGGGATCCTGCCAGACGAGGAACCAGACGGTCGCCATGATGGTGATGGTGACGAGGATGCCGGGAATGATGCCGCCGATGAGGAGGCCGCCGATGTTAACTTCGGCGAGCAAGCCGTAGATGACCAGGGCGACGCTCGGCGGAATGAGCATGGCCAGCGTTCCGGAGATCGCGACGACACCGGCCGCCATCTTGGGCTCGTAGCCCTGCCGCAGCATCGCCGGGAGGCTCGTCGAGGAGAGCGTCGCGGCCGACGCGGTGCTCGTTCCGCAGATCGCTCCGAACCCTGCGCCGGCGAGCGCGGTCGCCATCGCGAGACCGCCGCGGACGCGTCCCATCCAGGCCGCGGTGGCGCGGAAGAGATCGTCCGCGACCCCGCTCAGCAGCACGAGTTCCGCCATGAGGAGGAACATCGGGATCGTGATGAGCTCATAGGAGCTCACGCTCGAGAGCGGTGCCGTCTGCAGGATGCCGGACAGCATCGGCAGCCCGCCCACGACATAGAGGCCGATCGAACCCGACACCACCATCGCGAACCCGACAGGGGTTCCGATGGCGAGCAGGAGGAAGAGCGTACCCAGGCCGATTGCAACGCTCACTCGAACGACTCCTGCCCGTGTTGGACGTGCCGACGAACCGGAATCAGGTCACGGCCTGTGATGAGCGACCCGAGATGGCCCACGAAGTCGATCGCGAGTCGCAGAGCCAGAAGGCCGGATCCGAAGGGAACGAGGGCCAGAGCCGGCCAGGTCGGCCAAGGGATCGCGCCGGCGAGAACGTCTCCCTGCTGGAAGGCGTCAACCATGCGGTGCCAACCGGCCCAGGCGATCAGGACGAACACCACGAAGCTCACGCCCGTCGTCACGATTTCCGTGACACGGAACGGCTTGGCCGGCAGCTTCTGCTGGAGGATATCGACGCTGACATGCCCGCCGACGACGTAGGTGTGCGAAAGGACCAGGAAGAAGACCGCCGCCATCAGGTAGAGGGAGATCAGGTCGTACGCCCAGCCGAACGGGCTGTTGAAGACGTAGCGCATGAACACGTCGGCCCCCACGATCACCATGATGGCGAACATGATCACGGCAGCGATGGTGGTAGCGACGCGCTCGACCAGCCGCAGCGCGGCTTCGAGAACTGTCATCGGGATGCTCCGTTGCCCGGCGAACCGGAACCCTGAGGGGTTCGGCGAGGGGGACAGGCCTACTTCGCAGGCTGCTCCGCGACGGCGTTGCGGAATTCGCCGAGCGCCACCGTGCCCTTGCGACCGCGGGAATCGAGGCCCTTCGCCCACTGGCTGGCAACGTCCTTCAGCATGTCGTCGAGCTTGCCCTTGAACTCGGCCGAGACGGGCTGGAACTGGACACCGGCTTCCTTGAGCTTCTGCTTGATGTCCGCTTCCTGCTTGTCGACTGATGCGCAGGCCGACTTTGTGATCTCTTCCGAGACCTCGGTCATGACCTTCTTCACGTCATCGGGGAGAGCATTCCAGGCAGCATCGCTGATCGAATAGGCGACGATGAAGCTCGAGAAGTTCGCACCTTCGGTCGAGTAGCGGACGATCTTCTCGACATTGTAGGAGACGACGCTGTCGAGCGGGAAGAGCACGCCGTCGAGCGTTCCGCGCGCTAGGGATTCATAGGTATCCGGAGCCGCCATCCGGACCGGCACTGCGCCCACCGTACGCAAGGTGAGGTCCTGCGCGCCGCCCGTCGAGCGTAGCTTGAGCCCCTTCAGGTCCGCCTCGCCCTTCACCGGCGCCTTCACGGTCAGGATCTGGTACGGCGGCAGCGCCACCGCGGTGAGCAGCCGGATCTTGTTGGACGAATAGTCCTGCGCCGCGATCGCGCCTTGGCGAGCCGCCTTGGCGTAGGCCATCGTTCCCTGGCAACTCGTCTGGAACGCGCCCGGCAGCATCGCCGCTTCCGACAGCGGCATCTTCTCCGACGCATAGGCAGGCGCCACGTAGCCGATATTCGTCACCCCGGTCTGGGTGAGCGTCAGCATATCGGTCGCCTTTCCGAGCTGCTGGCTCGGGAAGTACTCGAACGTTACCCGACCGTTCGTGCGCTTGGTGACTTCGGCCATCCAGGGCTGGATGATCACCTTGGTTAGGTAGTGACCGCTTGGAAATGAATCAGCGACCCGAAGCTTGATCGGATCCGCGGCAAAGCCCGGGGTTGCCGCCAGGAGGGCCAACCCCACCCCTGACGCAACGATGTGGCCTCGAGCCTTCGCCATGGCTGATCCTCCAGAAGCTGTTCTCGTTCGCCCACAGGCGAGCCGTCTTGAACTTCAAGTACATACTCCTGAATTGTCGCGTCAAGGCTAGCTTCGGCAAGTTGCGCCGCAGCAAACCTTGCTGCTCTGCACTGAACGGCAAGGTTGACAGGCCATGTCGCCTGAACGATCTGTCCATGGGCATGAACGGGACTAGCATGGGACCTCTCGCCGGAATTCGTGTGCTGGACCTGACCTCGGTCCTCATGGGGCCGTACGCGACACTTCAGCTCGGCGATCTCGGCGCAGACGTCATCAAGGTGGAGGCGCCCGAGGGTGACATCGTCCGGGACATCGGGCCGGGGCGCAGCGCCAAAATGGGCGGCATGTTCCTGCACACGAACAGGAGCAAACGCAGTGTCGTGATCGACCTGAAACGGCCGGAGGGCCGAGAGGCACTGCTCCGACTCGCCGCGACGGCCGATGTGATGATCTGCAACATGCGGCCGAAGGCGCTGGCCCGCCTCGGGCTCGACTACGCAAATGTCAAAGCCGTGCGTCCGGACATCATCTTCGTCGGCCTGGTCGGCTTTGGGCAGAGCGGCCCCTACGCGGCAAAGCCGGCCTATGACGACCTCATCCAGGGTGCGTCGGGCGTCCCAGCCCTCGTCGCCGCAGCGTCGGACGGCACGCCGCGTTACGTTCCCGTGAACATTGCGGACCGGATCGTCGGCCTTTTCGCCGTGCAGGCAATCCTGGCTGCGCTCGTTCATCGCGAGCGTACCGGGGAAGGCCAGGAGGTCGAGGTTCCGATGTTCGAGACGATGACAGGCTTCGTGCTCGGCGACCATTTCGGCGGCCTCACCTACCGGCCTGCGCTCGATCGTGGAGGCTATCCTCGCCTGTTGGCACGCGCGCGGCGGCCTTACGAGACCGCGGACGGCCACATCTGCGTTCTCATCTACACCGACAAGCAGTGGCGAAGCTTCTTCAACGCCATCGGCCGGGCCGAGCTCATCGAGGATCCCCGCTTCGCCAGTCTGAAGGCCCGATTGCGAAACATCGACGAGGTCTATGGCGAGGTCGGGCGCATCTTCCGCACGCGCAGCACCGCCGAATGGCGGCAAGTGCTGGAGCAGGCGGACATCCCGAACATGCCGATGCACAGCCTGGAGACCATCCAGGACGATCCGCACCTGAAGGCCGTGGGCTTCTTCGAGGAGATCGAACACCCGATCGAGGGGCCCGTAACCTCCATGCGGGTACCCTCCCGGTGGTCAGGGACGCAGCCTGTTGCCGGGCGGCCCGCGCCCGCTCTCGGCGAGCATACCCGCGAGGTCCTGGCCGAAGCCGGATTTTCCGACGCGGAACTCGGCGCGCTCAGCCGGATCGGGGCGGTGCGCGAGGCCGACATCATGCCCATCAGCTCGGGCAGAGAAGCGACAAAGGAAGCGGTCTGATGGACTTTGCACTCACGGCCGACCAAGAGGCGATCCAGGAAGCGGTCGCGTCCATCTGCGCCCGTTTCGACGACGAGTACTGGCATCAGCGGGACCTGAAGGGCGGCTTCCCGACCGACTTCTACGACGCCATGGCCGAGGGCGGTTGGCTCGGGATCTGCGTGCCCGAGGCGTATGGCGGTTCGGGGCTCGGCGTAACCGAGGCCGCGATCATGATGCGCACGATCGCGGAATCCGGCGCCGGCATGTCCGGCGCCTCAGCGGTCCACATCAACGTCTTCGGCCTCAACCCGGTCGTCGTCTTCGGAACGGAAGAGCAGAAGCTGCGCATGCTCCCGCCGATGCTGAAGGGGCAGGAGAAGGCCTGCTTCGCCGTCACCGAGCCCAACACCGGACTGAATACGACGCAGCTCAAGACGCGAGCCGTGAAGCGAGGCGATCGCTACGTCGTCAACGGCCAGAAGGTCTGGATCTCGACCGCCCAGGTCGCAAAGAAGATCCTCCTGCTTGCCCGCACGACCCCGCTCGACGAGGTGAAGAAGCCGACACACGGCCTCACCCTGTTCTACACGGATTTCGACCGCAGCCGGATCAAGGTCCACGAGATCGAGAAGATGGGCCGCAAGGCCGTCGACTCCAACGAGCTGTTTATCGAGGATTTCGAAATCCCTGAGGAGGACCGCATCGGCGAGGAAGGCCGCGGGTTCGAATACATCCTGCATGGGATGAACCCGGAGCGGGTGCTCATCGCCGCCGAGGCGATCGGGCTTGGCCGCCTGGCGCTCTCACGCGCAACCGCCTACGCGAAGGAGCGGATCGTCTTCAATCGTCCGATCGGCCAGAACCAGGCGATCCAGCATCCTCTCGCCGTCAACTGGATGGAGCTCGAAGCCGCGTGGCTGATGACCATGTCCGCCGCCTGGCAGTATGACAACGACCTCCCCTGCGGCGCGGCCGCGAACGCGGCCAAGTACCTGGCCGGCGAAGCCGGCTTCAACGCCTGCCAGCAGGCCGTCATGACCCATGGCGGCTTCGGCTACGCCAAGGAATACCACGTCGAGCGCTACCTCCGAGAAGTGATGGTCCCGCGGATTGCGCCGATCAGCCCCCAGCTGGTGATGTGCTTCATCGCAGAGCGCGTGCTCGGCCTGCCAAAATCCTACTGAGCGCAACCAGACATGCTTTCCGCCAGTGACCTCGACCTCGCCAGGCTCGTGCAGCCCGGCGACGTCGTGCTCTGCGGACAAGGCACCGCGGAGCCGCTCACGCTGACCCGGCGGCTGATCGCGCAAAAGGACGAGATCGGTCCGTTCACGCTGTTCCTGGGGCTCTGCCTCTCGGAGACCTTCCCGAGCGAAGGCACCGGCGGGATCGCATTCAGGAGCTATGGCGGGTTTGGGACGAACGCCGCGCTCTCGCGGGCGGGCCGGCTCGACGTTCTGCCGTGGCATTACAGCCGGATCGAGCAGGCCTTCGCGACCGGATTCCTGCGCGCCGATGTCGTGCTTCTGCAACTCGCGCCCCCGCCGCCCGGGCGGGCCGGCTACAGTCTTTCGTTGGCCAACGATTACGTCGCGGCAGCGGCGCGGCACGCCCGGGTCGTCGTGGGAGAGGTCAACCCGAACGCACCTTGGACCCATGGCGCGAGATTGGATTGGCGAGAGCCGGATCTGCTCGTGGCGGCGGAACTGCCGCCACAGGAGCTCAAACCGTCCCGTTTCGGCGAGACGGAGGAGCGGATCGCCCGGCATATCGCGGACCGCATCCCTGATGGCGCCTGCCTGCAATTCGGGGTCGGCGCGGCACCCACTGCGGCGCTGTCCGGTCTGCGGCATCACAAGGAGCTCTCGATCCATTCCGGCGTGTTGGGAGACGTCTGCCTGGACCTGATCGAGGCGGGGGCAGTCACGAACGCCTACAAGCCCGTCGACCGCGGCGTGAGCACGACCAACACCGTGCTCGGCACACGTCGCCTGTTCGACCACGTCCACGACAATCCGGCGGTCCAGGTCCGGCCCGCCGCCCACACGCACGATCATGCCACGATCGCAGCCATTCCCAACTTCCGCGCGATCAACTCGGCGGTCGAGATCGATCTCACCGGACAGGTGAACGCCGAGACGGCCGGCGGCCGTTACGTCGGCGCTGTCGGTGGGCAGGTGGATTTCGTGCGCGGTGCGCTCGCAGGTGACGGTGGTCGCTCGATCATCGCCCTGCCGGCAACTGCGCTGGGCGGGAAGGCCAGCCGGATCGTGCCTCGGCTTGAGACGGTGACCCTGCCGCGCAGTGACGCGGATCTGGTCGTGACGGAGCACGGCGTCGCGGACCTGCGCGGGGCAACTTTGAACGAGCGGGCCGAACGGATAATCGCTATCGCGGCGCCCGAGTACCGGGAGGAACTTTCGCGAGCCTGGCACGACAGGGAATCACAGCATGCAACCTGACGGCAAGGCGGCACGGAAGAGGCAGGGTCCTCTCGCCGGGATCAGGATCCTCGAAATGGCGGGTATCGGGCCGGCACCGATGTGCGCCATGGTGCTCGCCGATGCAGGCGCCGAGGTCCTGCGCATCGACCGGCCGAGCCCGAGCGGCCTCGGCATCGACAAGCCGGTGCGATTCGATCTGCTGGCGCGAAGTCGACGCTCCGTTGCCGTGGATCTGAAGCATCCTGACGGGATCGCGCTCGTCCTCGATCTTCTCCGCGGTGCGGATGCGCTGATCGAAGGTTTCCGGCCGGGAACGATGGAGCGGCTAGGCCTCGGCCCGGAGGCGTGCCTCGCGGCTAAGCCTTCGCTGGTCTATGGCCGCGTGACCGGGTGGGGCCAGACCGGCCCTCTCGCCCATGCCGCCGGGCATGACCTGAACTACATCGCGCTCACCGGCGCGCTGCACGCGACCGGCCGGGCTGGCGCCCCCCCTACCCCGCCCTTGAACCTCGTGGGCGATTTCGGGGGCGGGGCAATGTACCTCGCTTTCGGGATCACGGCGGCGCTTCTGCACGCCCGCCAAACCGGCATTGGCCAGGTCGTCGATGCCGCCATGACCGAAGGCGCAGCGAGCCTGATGGCGATGTTCTACGGCCTGCATGCGGCCGGCATGCAGAGCGACACGCGGGGTGCCAACCTCCTCGATTCCGGCGCGCCGCACTACGAGGTCTACGAATGCGCCGACGGGCTCTATCTCTCGGTGGCGCCGATCGAGGGCAAGTTCCGCGAGATCCTCCTGGCCAAAATCGGCGTCGATGCCGAGAGCCTTCCGGACGTCGGCGAGCCTTCGAACTGGCCCAGGGCGAAGGCAGTCCTTGCGGCACGGTTTCGGGAGAAGCCGCGCGCGGAATGGTGTGCCCTGCTAGAGGGAACGGACGCTTGTGTGGCGCCCGTGCTGTCGCTTGCTGAAGCACCAACCCATCCGCACAACGTCGCGCGGGGCAGCTTCGTGACGGTCGACGGCGTCGTACAGCCCGGCCCGGCGCCGCGCTTCTCGGCGACGCCATCCGAGGCGCCGACGGCTCCTGAGCCTGCCGGGGCCAGCACGGAGAGCGCCCTTCGCGACTGGGGCGTCGCGCCGGAGCGGATTCAGACGCTGCTCGTGTCCGGCGCTATCGGCGCCAGCGCGGGATCATTGAAGAGTTAGGGAGAACAAGGATGGCGGGTCTCTATTACGAGCAATTCGAGGTCGGACACGAGTTCCGGCATCCGCTGACGCGCACCGTGACGGAGATGGACAACACGATGTTCAGCCTCCTCACGCTGAACCCTCAGCCGCTGCACATCGACGCTCACTTCGCGGAAAAGACGGAGTTCGGCCAGCGCATCTTCAACTCGCTGTACACGCTCGGGATCATGGTCGGCATGACCGTCTATGACACGACGCTCGGGACCAC
>JAFAEL010000175.1 GCA_023423995.1 Pseudomonadota bacterium
TCGTGCACCTCGACCAGCACGTCCATGGCGACGGCTTCGGCCGTGCCGATCAGGGCCTGTGCCTCGCTGTCGGTCACGGCCGCCATGATGACGAGAATGCAGTCCGCCCCGAGCGCCCGGGCCTCGAACACCTGATACGGATCGAACATGAAATCCTTCCGGAGCGCCGGAAGGGAGCAGGCGGAACGTGCCTCATCGAGGTATTCCGGCCGGCCCTGGAAGGAGGGCTCGTCCGTCAGCACGGAAAGGCAGGTGGCGCCGCCCTGCGCGTATGCCTTGGCCAACGCCGCCGGATCGAAATCGGCCCGGATCAGGCCCTTGGAGGGGCTCGCCTTCTTGATCTCGGCGATCAGCGCCGCACGGCCCTCGGCGAGGGTGTCGCGGATCGCGGACAGAAAGCCGCGCGGCTTCGACACCGCGAAGGCACGATCTTCCATCGCGTCCGGGTCGATCCGCTCCTTGGCGGCAGCGATCTCCCGCCGCTTGTAGGTGGCGATCTGTTCGAGAATGTCGCTCATGGCGAGCCGTCGTTCGAAACCGCGATCAGGCGTTCCAGAGCGCCTTTTGCGGCACCCGTATCCACCGACGCCGCAGCACGCTCCACGCCTTCCCTGAGATCGTGCGCCTGCCCGGCAACGACGAGAGCTGCCGCCGCATTCAGGACTGCGACATCACGATACGGGGTCTTGCGCCCGTCGAGCACCGCTCGCAGCTGCCGGGCGTTGTGCTCGGGATCGGCGCCCTTCAGGTCCTCCGGGCGGGCGCGAGAGAGACCCACCTCCTCCGGCGTGATCGCGAAGGACCGAATGGTGCCGTTCTCCAGCGCGACGACCTCCGTGGGACCGGTGGTCGTGATCTCGTCGAGCCCGTCGGAACCGTGGACCGTCCAGACCCGCTCGCTCCCGAGCTCCTGGAGGGCCCGGGTGAGCGGCTCGAGCCAAGCTCTTGAAAACACGCCCAGAACCTGCCGGCGCACGCCGGCCGGGTTCGACAGGGGTCCGAGCAGGTTGAAGAGCGTGCGCGTGCCCAGCTCCACCCGCGTCGGCGCGACATGCCGCATCGAGGCATGATGGGTCTGGGCGAACATGAAGCAGAGGCCGGCATCATCCAGGCACCGCTCCAGTCCGGCGGGATCGAGCCCGAGCCGCACGCCGAGCGCGCCGAGGACGTCTGCGGCGCCCGACTTCGAAGAGGCCGCGCGATTGCCGTGCTTGGCGACCTTCACCCCGGCACCGGCGACGATGATCGCCGCGAGAGAAGAGATGTTGTAGCTGCCCGAGCCATCGCCGCCCGTGCCGACGATGTCGATCGCGTCAGGCGGGGCGCTCACGCGGAGCATGCGGCCGCGCATGGCGTCCACCGCGCCGATGATCTCGCTCTGCGCCTCGCCCCGAACACGCAGGGCCATGAGGAAGCCGCCGGCCTGCGACGGCGTGACCTCGCCCGAGAGCAGCGTCTCGAAGGCTTCCCGGGCTTCTTCCCGCGTCAAGGCGGCGCCCGTCGCGACCTTCGCCAGATAGGGTTTGAAGGAGTCCATCCCGGCTCAATGCACGGCGCGGCCGAGCTTGTCACGCCCGCCCGTGTTCCACCGCCGCGCGAGATCGAGAAAGTTCTCGACGATCAGCCGTCCGTGCTCGGAGGAGACGCTCTCCGGATGGAACTGCACGCCGTGGATCGGCAGCGTTCGGTGCGATAGCCCCATGATGCAGCCATCCCGCGTCTCTGCCGTGATCGCCAGTTCCTCCGGGCAGCCCTCGCGCGCCACCACGAGCGAGTGATAGCGCGTCGCCCGGAACGGGCCGTTGATCCCCCGGAACAGCGTCTCGCTGCGGTGGCTGATCTCGTCGACCTTGCCGTGCATCGGAGCGGGCGCGCGTACCACGGCGCCGCCGAAAGCCTGCCCGATGGCCTGCAACCCCAGGCACACACCCAGCGTGGGCACCGCCGGTGAAACCTCCCGGATGATATCGAGCGAGATGCCGGCCTCGGTCGGCGTGCAAGGCCCCGGCGACACCACGATCGCCTCGGGCGCGAGGGCTTGCACGGCCCCTACCGTGACCTCGTCGTTGCGCACGACTTCGATCGACCCGGCGAGCGGGCCGATCAGGTGCACGAGATTCCAGGTGAAGGAATCGTAATTGTCGACGACGAGGACCTTGGTCATTCGGCAGGCACTTCCGCTGCGGCATGTGTGGTCCGGACGCCTGCCGGGTCAAGGATTACCTTCAGCGGGCGATAACCCGGGCGTGGTAGCGCTCTCGCGCCCTCATGCGAATCCTCCTCGCCAACACCGGTCATCCCGCCACCATCAAGGGCGGCGCCGAAGCCGCCGTGCTCGATCTCGGCCATGCGCTCGTGGCCCGCGGACACCATGTCGCGCTGGCCGTGCACCATGCGGGCGCGGAGCTGGAGGAAAGCGACGATGGCGGGGTGCGGGTCTACGCGCTTCCCAATCGCAACCTCTATTTCGGGTTCGACGGGCGCCGCCGCCCTGCCCCGCTCCGCCTGGCCTGGCACGGGGTGGACAGCGCCAATCCGCTCATGGCGCGCGCCTTTGGCGAGATCCTCGATCGCGAGAAACCGGATCTCCTCAACACGCATGTCGTGGTGGGGCTGTCGCAACTCGTCTGGCGCGAGGCGAAACGGCGCGGGGTGCCGATCGTCCACTACCTGCACGAATACGGCACGATGTGCCCTCGCGGCTCCGCTTTCCGGGATGGGCGCCTGTGCAAGAGCCCCTGCGCCAGCTGCTCGCTCCTGACCCGGCCGAGAAAGCGCCTCTCCGGCCTCGTCGACACGGTGGTGGGCGTCAGCCGGTTCACGCTGCAGCGTCACCTCGACTGGGGGTTCTTCCCGAATGCCCGGCAGGCCGTGCTCCCAAACATCTTCCACGGCCTGAGCTTCCGGGGGCGCGCTCCGGCCAAGGCCGGCCCGCTCAGGCTCGGCTATTTCGGCCGCCTAATCCCGGACAAGGGCGCTCACGTCCTGCTTCAGGCGCTCCAAGCCATCCCGGCCGAGAGCTGGACGCTCGACATCGCCGGCACCGGGGACGACGCCTATATCGAGCAGCTGAAGCGCGAGGCCGGCCGGAATGTCCGGTTCCTGGGCTGGACCGGCGCCGCAACTTTCTTCGCCGGCATCGACGTGCTCGTCGTTCCCTCGATATGGCCTGACCCGCAGCCCCGCGTGATCTTCGAGGCCTTCAGCCATGGCGTGCCGGTCCTCGGCTCCCGCGCCGGCGGGATCCCTGAGCAGATCGACGAGGGCGAGACGGGGTGGCTCTTCGACGCGGGCTCGGTCGAGAGCCTCGCTGCAGCGGCCGCAGCCTTGGCCGCGGATCGTAGCGACCGTCGGATCAGGCCTGCCAGCTTCGAGCGCCGGCTGGCGCGGCTCGCTCCCGAGCGGGTGATCGCGGAATACGAGCGAGTCTACGGGGAGGCTTTAGGTGTGGCCTCCGCGCCATCCTGCACAGCTTAACGGTCCCGGAGCACTGGACGGCGGCCCCGCTCGACCTCATTTGCTCCAGCAACAACCATCGTGATAGGCGGCGGGCTCCGCCCTTCATCAGATTCCGAGCCCTGAGGAGCACTACTTGATCACGCCCGCTTACGCGCAAGGAGCATCCGGGCTGCCTGCGATGGACACGCTCCTCCAGTTTGTCCCCTTCGTGCTCATCTTCGTCATCATGTGGTTCCTCATCATCCGG
Source organism: Pseudomonadota bacterium (assembly GCA_023423995.1). Lineage (GTDB taxonomy): Bacteria > Pseudomonadota > Alphaproteobacteria > Rhizobiales > Beijerinckiaceae > Enterovirga. Next base: position 3,707 of record JAFAEL010000175.1, read on the forward strand.
CCGCAGCAGCGCCGGGCGCGGGAACATGCCGACATGATCAAGGCGGTGCGCCGCGGCGACACCGTCGTCACGACGGGCGGAATCGTGGGCCGCGTCACGAAGGTGACGGATGATCCGGAGATCGAGGTCGAGATCGCGGACGGCGTGCGCGTGAAGCTCGTCAGGACGATGATCACGGACGTTCGCACCAAGGGCGAACCCGTCAAGGCCTGATCCGGGGCTCCCGGACGGAAATCGGCGACGAGCACATGCTGCGCTACTCGAAAACAAAGACGCTCCTGACCCTGGGCATCATCCTGCTCGGCCTGGTGCTCGCCGTGCCGAGCATGATGTCCAAGGAGCAGCGTGAAGCGTTTCGGGCGGCGTTTCCGTCCTGGGTTCCGTCCTGGTTGATCCCGCATCGGGCCATCGTGCTCGGCCTCGATCTCCAGGGAGGCTCGCACATCCTTCTCGAGGTCGATCAGGCTGACCTCATCCGCACCCAGGTGATCGCGCTGCGCGACGACGTGCGCCGCGTGCTGCGGGAGACCGGCGTTGCAGTCGAGGGCGGCATCCAGACGACGCCTCGGGGCATCTCCCTGCGAGTCCCGGACGCCGCGGCCCGCGCGCGCCTCATGCCGAAGCTGCGCGAACTCTCGCAGCCGATCACCAACGCCATTCTCGGCCAGACCGGCGCCCGTACCCTCGACGTCACCGAGAACGACAGCGGGCTGATCCAGCTCACGCTGTCGGAACAGGGCATCCAGGACAGGGTGCGCCGCGCCGTCGACCAGTCGATCGAGGTCGTACGCCGCCGCGTCGACCAGCTCGGCACGACCGAACCGTCCATCCAGCGCCAGGGCGCCGACCGCATCCTGGTCCAGGTCCCGGGCCTCCAGGATCCGACCCGCCTCGAGCAGATCCTCGGCCAGACGGCGAAGCTCGAGTTCCGCCTCCTCGGCGATGCAGGCTCGACCGATACCGAGCTCATGCCGTCAAAGGATGCCGGCGGGCAGCGCGTGCCGGTGGAGCGGCGCGTGATCGTCTCGGGTGAAGACCTCACGGACGCCCAGCCCGGCTTCGACTCGCGGACGAACGAGCCGATCGTCAATTTCCGCTTCAACCTTCGGGGCGCGCAGCGCTTCGGCGAGACGACAACGCAGAATGTCGGCCGGCCGCTCGCGATCGTGCTCGACAACGAGGTGATCTCCGCGCCGCGCATCCTGCAGCCCATCACGGGCGGATCCGGCCAGATTTCGGGCCGGTTCACGGTCCAGCAGGCGAACGACCTCGCGGTCCTGCTCCGGTCCGGCGCCCTCCCGGCGAAGCTGACTGTCGTCGAGCGCCGCACCGTCGGGCCTGGCCTCGGTCAGGACTCGATCGAGGCGGGCAAGATGGCGACCTACATCGCCACCCTGCTGGTCGCGGTCTACATGTTCGCGACCTATGGCATGTTCGGCTTCATCGCCAACATCGCACTCGTCGTCCACGTGGGCTTGATCTTCGGCCTGATGTCGGTGCTGGAGGCGACGCTGACGCTGCCCGGCATCGCCGGCATCGTCCTGACGATCGGCACGGCGGTGGACTCGAACGTGCTCATCTACGAGCGCATCCGCGAGGAGGCGAAGGCAGGCCGCTCGGTCGTCTCCGCCATCCAGGCGGGCTTCGAGCGCGCCTTCGCGACGATCATCGATTCGAACTCGACCATGGCGATCGCCGCCATCATCCTGTTCTTCCTCGGATCTGGGCCAGTCCGCGGCTTCGCGGTCGTGTTCATCCTCGGCATCCTCACGACCGTGATCACGGCCGTGACGCTGACCCGCATGATGATCGCGCTCTGGTACGCATACACTCGCCCCAAGGCGATCCCCTTCTAGGACTCGACTCCCGTGCGCCTGCTTCGCCTTTGGCCGGACGAGACCCGCTTCGACTTCATGCGGCTCCGGCACTTCTCGTTTCCGCTGTCCGCGGCGATCTCGATCGCGATCGTCATCACCTTCATGACGGTCGGGCTCAACTACG